>JAEZAD010000134.1 GCA_023430565.1 Verrucomicrobiota bacterium | reverse complement strand
AACGTCGACAATCTCTTCAACAACGAAGACAAGCAGGTGGTCGCGTCGACCTGGAATCCGGTCCTGAACGGTCTCCAGACCTACGAGGCGATTCCCGTGCCGCGCAGCTATCGGTTGAGCGCGACGTTCTCGTTCTAGGTTCTGCTCGTTCAGTTCGACAAAGGGTCCGACGTTTCACGTCGGGCCCTTTTTGTTTTCTTACGCGGACGCCGCGTGCGAGCCCGCCAAAATCAGCGGTTCGATCGGCCGGCAGGCCGTGATGAGTGCGCGGATAAAATATCGTTGCCCGGGACGAAGGTAGCGCGCGGGCGATGCCTTTTCCCGCTGAAGTCCCGGGTGGGGATCTGCGGGAGCGGTTATTCAAAGGTGGCCACCAGCGTGGCGGACGCGCGGATTCCGTTGCCCTTGATGAATCGTGACGAGTGGAGCGGATGGTCTTTCGACGAAAGTCGAGCAGCCGACATCACGGCACAAAATTTAACGTGCTTCGGCGGTCGGCTGAGGCTGCGGCGGGATGACGTGTTTATTGATCGATCAACGGACCGGTGGGCGAAGCCGCCGGTGCGGATGGCGCGGTGGTGGAGGGCAATTCCGGCAGCGCTAGCGTGGACTGCGCGGGAATCTCGTAGGTGATCTCGCCGTCTTTTTCCCAACGCCGGCCGCCTTGAGCGAGGATGGCTTTCTCCGTGACGGCCGCGATGCGATCGACCAGGTCGGAAATGCTGAAGCGGTTCGGCAGGTTGTCGCGCGAGTAGTTGATGTAGGTGTTGTTGAACGGCACCGTCCAGCGTCCGCGGCTGGGGAGTTCGAGCGTGAAACGAGACGGGATGGAGTCCACGCCGTGCATGACGCCGAGGAGTCCGCCGAGCGTTGCGGCTTGGTTGTCGCAATCGTAGCCGGCGCTCGTGGCGATCGCGACGGTGCGGGTGAAATCACCTTCACCATAGAGCAGCGCCATGATGCCGCACAGCCCGTTGATCACCGAACCGAGCACGGGGGCGGGAATAGGGAATCCGTCGATTTCCCTATAATAGTGTTCGTGGAGGAGGCCGCGCACGGTGCGCCAATCGGGATGGATTTTGTGCCACGCGAGCACTTCCCGAATGCCGCGTGCATACGGGCTGTCGGCGGGGAGCCGGGTCAGGGCGGACTCGATCAGGCGCTGGGGATCTTTCTCAAAGAATGCATCACTGAACATCGAGGCGTAGACCATGGCAGGGTGCGTGGCCCAATCCTCGTGCTGAATACGGGCGTCCCACTGCGCGCGGCGGGCGGCGGCGCTGGGCATGCCGGCATAGAACACGCCCCAGATTTCGGTTTTCAGTTGAGCGGAGAGGCTGAACCAGTGCGGGTTGAGCTCGCGGCTGCCAGTGGCGGGAGGCCGGTGCCCTTGCTCCATCAAATCGCGCGCGGCGCGGGTGGCGGACCAGATGAAGCGGTTGAGGTGCGTCCGCCACATTTCGGTCTGCTGCGTGTAAGTGAGATCGAGGCCGTATTTTTCGACGGCGTGCAAGGTGACCAGTTCGACGTCGGTATCGTCGTCGCTCCACGCGCCGCCCATGGCGTCGGCCATGATGTGGATGTAAGCCCGCCGATCATTGAGATTCATGCGCAGGTCCGGACTGGCGTCGCGGAAATCGTGGTAGCGATCGATCAACACCGGAAGCGGCTCGTCGGTATAGAGGTTTTCGAAAGGGAAGCCCAGGTAGTTGCCGACAATCTGGCCGATCCAGTAACCCTCGATGGCCTGACGGAGGCGGGTGGCGTTGATCTCGCGGGACGCTTGGGAAAATACCGTGCAGGAGGCGGTGAGCAGGGTGAGGTATCCGAGACGCAAGAGCTTCATTTTCGCAGGATAAAGTTAGGGGAATCATCTGCCGAGCGGCGGGGAGGTCACATCGGAAACTAACGTTACCGATGTGACTCCGGGGCGAGTTATCAAACTCGCCCACATTCGTTTTGCTCGCGCACGTATTTCACCCGTGCCAACGAAGCTTCGCGTGCCCTTTCGATGTGGGGCATTCTTTCTCCTCATGACGTGCATTCCTGCTGCCGCCAGTTTGCCGACGATCACGGGCGGGGCGCTCAGCGGCGAGCGGCCGCGGGTGATTGTTTCGAGCGATATCGGCGGGGATGATCCGGACGACATCCAATCCCTCGTGCATTATCTGCTTTATGCGGACGTGCTCGAAACGGAAGGGCTGATCAGTTCGCCGCCGGGCAAGGGGCGGGTGAGCGACGTGCATGGCGTGCTCGACGCGTATGCCGACGATTTCGAGATTTTGCAGGGGAGGTCGGCGCATTATCCCGACCCGGACAAACTGCGTGCGCTCGTGAAGCAGGGTGCGATCGAGGCGGCGCCGGCCGCGGGATATTCCGGCGAGACGGAAGGCTCGCGCTGGATTGTCGAACGGGCGCGCGCCGAATCGGACCGGCCGCTTTGGGTGCTCGTGTGGGGATCGCTGACGGATGTGGCGCAGGCGATTCACGACGCACCGGACATCAAGCCGCGCGTGCGGCTCTACAGCATCGGCTCGTGGAACACGGCGCAGGATCCAGCGGCGCGCGATTATCTTTTCGAGCATCATCCGGACCTTTGGTGGATCGAGAACGACACGACGTTTCGCGGCATGTATCTCGGCGGCGATCAGGCCGGCGATCTCGATAACCTGGGTTTTGTCGAGGCGCACGTGAAAGGCCGCGGCGCGCTCGGCGCGTGTTTTTGGGCGGCGAAACGCGATATCAAGATGGGCGATACGCCGAGCGTGCTTTATCTGCTGCGGGGAAATGTGTCGGACCCGACGCAGCCCTCGTGGGGCGGGCGATTCGTCCGGCCGCGGGCGGATCGCGCGACGTATTGGCATGACGACCCGGATCCGCGGCAGCGATTTGCGGCGCGCGACGGAGCGGTTCATGTGAGCCGGTGGCGCGTCGATTACCTGCGCGATTGGCAGCGACGGCTCGAGGCGCTGCCGCGACGCGATTGAGAGGCGGCGCTGCGTTGTCGCGTCCCTGCACCCCAATTCTCATGAAAGCACCCCGCTTCTTCCGTGTTGTCCTGACGTTGTTTTCGATCGGTGTCGCTCGCGCGGAAGGGGCGGCGCTACGCGAGGCCGATATCGTCATCTACGGCGGAACGGCGGCCGGGGTAGCGGCGGGGATCCAGGCGAAACGAATGGGACGCGAGGTGATCGTGATCGAACCGTCAGCGCATGTGGGCGGGCTCACGACGGGCGGGCTGGGCCAGACGGATATCGGCAACAAGCACGTGATCGGCGGGATTGCGCGCGAGTTTTATCGCGGGATACGCAGCTATTATTCACGGGCGGACGCGTGGAAATGGCAGACGCGCGAGGAATATCGCGACGGCGGGCAGACGCGGACGGATCCGAACGAGGACACGATGTGGACCTTCGAGCCGAGCGCGGCGAAGGCGGTGTTGAAAAGGATGATCGACGAGGCGGGGTTGGAGGTGATCGCGAGCGAGCGGTTGGATCGCGAGAAGGGGGTCGAGAAGGACGGTGCGCGAATCGTGGCGATCCGTTTTGAAAGCGGGCTCGAAGTGCGCGGGAAGCTCTTCGTCGATGCGACTTACGAAGGAGACCTGCTGGCGACGGCGGGTGTGCGGTATCGCGTGGGCCGCGAGAGCAACGCGGAGTTCGGAGAGACGTTGAACGGCGTGCAGGCCGATCGATGGGCGCGCACGCTCTCGTATGGTTTGTCGTTGAACGCGGCGAATCATCAGCTCGCGGACGGGGTCGACCCGTATCGCACGCCGGGCGATCCGGGCAGCGGACTATTGCCGGGGATTCGCGAAGGCGGGCCGGGGATCGAAGGATCGGGCGACGCGGGGGTGCAGGCGTATTGTTTCCGCGCGTGCCTGACGGACCATCCGGAGAACCGGATACCGTTTCCGAAGCCGGAGGATTACGACGAGGTGAATTTCGAACTGCTGCTGCGGCATCTCGCGGCGAATCCGAGCGCGGATATCTGGATCAACTCGTCGATGCCGGATCGGAAAACGGACACGAACAATGGCGGCGGTTTTTCCGGCGATTTCATCGGCGGCAACCATGCGTATCCGGAGGCGAGTTACGCGGAGCGCGAGGCGATCGCGGCGGCGCATCGGTCGTATCAGCTCGGATTGTATTGGACGCTGGCGAATCATCCGCGGGTGCCGGCGGCGGTGCGCGAGCGGGTGGCGGCGTGGGGCTTGCCGAAGGACGAGTATGTCGAAACGGGAAACTGGACGCCGCAGCTCTACGTGCGCGAAGCGCGGCGGATGGTGGGGCAGGAGGTGATGACGCAGCATCATGCCGAAGGGAAGCGCGTCGCGGCGGACTCGCTAGGGATGGCGGCGTATGGGATGGATTCGCATCACGTGCAGCGTTACGTCGATGCGAACGGTTTTGCGCGGAACGAAGGCAATGTGCAGGCGAACGTGGAGCGTCCGTATCCGGTTGGACGAGGTTCGCTACTGCCGGCCGAAAACGAGGCGGAAAATTTGATCGTGCCGGTCTGTCTTTCGGCGACGCATGTCGCCTACGGATCGATCCGGATGGAGCCGGTTTTCATGGTCCTCGCGCAGTCGGCGGCAACCCTGGCGGTGCACGCGATGGAGGAAAACTGTGCGCCGGCGGCGGTCGATTATGCGCGGTTGGCGGAGCGGCTCAGGGCGGACGGGCAGGTGCTGGAATTGAGCGATGCGCTGGGGGCGGAGCGGCCTTGAGGTCCCGCAGGTAGCGATTTGTCGTTCTGAGCGCAGCGAGGAATCCAGCGAGCGCTCGCTGTTACTTCAACTGCGGCTCCAAATGGATTCTTCGCTGAGCTCAGAATGACAGGAGAGAATCTATAGAGCGGGTAGACTGCTTCGCCTTAGAGCGACTCGAGTTTGGCGCAGACCTCGCTGATGAGGAATTCGGGCGTCGAGGCGCCGGCGGTGACGCCGACGGTCTGGTATTTTTTCATCTCGTCGGGAGCGATCTCGGCGGCGGTTTCGATGTGATACGTCGGGAGATTCTGGAGACGCGCGAGCGAGGCGAGTTTCACCGTATTCGCGGAGTGGTGACCGCCGATGACGACGATCGCCTGCGCGCCCTGGCGGGCGAGCGCGACGACGTCGTTTTGCCGATCCTTGGTGGCCTGGCAGATGGTGTCGAAGACGAGGACTTCCTTGAACTTGGTGCGGGCGTAGGCGGAGAGTTCGTCGAACTCGTGCATGAACATGGTCGATTGCGAAACCATGCACACGCGCTCGAGGGGCGGGAGGGCGTCGATGTCGGCCTTGCTGGTGATGCAGTAGCCGCGGCCTTCGGTGTAGCCCATGAGGCCGATGGCTTCGGGGTGGTTTTTGTCGCCGAAAATGATGGTGGAGTAGCCCTTCTTCGCGTGGAGGCGGATCTTGCCGGCGATGATGCCGACATCGGGGCAGGTGGCGTCCTTGAACTCCATGCCGATGTTTTTCAGGTAAGTGCGGCGTTCGGGCGAGATGCCGTGGGCGCGGACGACCATGACGGGATTTTCGCCCTGGGCGGGTGCGTCGATGGCGAGATTGGCGCGGCTCTGGTAGTCGCCGACTTCGCGAATGCCTTCCTGCGAAAGCTTATCCATCATCTGGCGATTATGGATGAGCGGGCCGTCGGTGTAGACGGGATGCCGCCCCTGCTGGGCGTAGTCGCGGGCAATGTCGATGGCGCGTTCGACCCCCCAGCAGAAACCGGCGCTTTTCGCGCGAAGGACTTTCATGCGGCGGACAATGCGATCGACGGGAGGGGCGTCAAATGCGGAGGCGGACGCGGGACGATTTGAACCGCGAATTCACACCAAGGGACACGAATAACGGAGAGGCGAAGGAGGCGGTCGGGCGTTCGGCTTTTTTGTGACCGTGCTCATGATCTTGCTCGTGCTCGTGATCGGAAGGGGACTGGGTTCCGAGGGCGGCGGGGAGCACGAGCACGATTACGATCACGAGCACGAGCCGGGGTGCGCGGCGCGGGAAGGGGGGACGAGCGAACTCGACGCCTATGTCGCGGCGGGGAGGGCGAGGGTGATGCGGGTGCCGGCGGCGGGGCGGCTGTCGATGTCGAGACGGGCGCCGAGTTGGGCGGCGCGGGCGTGCATGTTGGGAAGGCCGAGGCCGGAGCCGTTGGTTTCGGCGGGGGTGAAACCGCGACCGTTGTCGTGAATGAGAAGACGGAGCTCGTGGTTGGCGGCTTCGAGGCGGATGACGATGGCGGTCGCGGCGCCGTGGCGCAGGGCGTTGCTGATGGACTCGCGAACGATTTGGAGCAGTTCGATGGATTGCGCGGGGGTGAGCTGGCCGGTGGCGGTGTCGTCGATCTGGTAGTCGAATTTCACGTTGCGATCGGCGGCAAGGTCTTCGGCGAGGGCGCGGAGGGCGGGGGCGAATTCGGTGGCGGTGAGATTTTCGGGGGCGAGGCCGGCGATGTAGGAACGGATTTCGCGGATGCAGCGGTTGAGGCTTTCGCGAGTCCGAAGGATGCGGCGTTCGGCTTCGGCGGTATCGGAGGCGACGAGGGGGCGGGCGGATTCGAGGGTGAGACCGGCGGCGTAGAGGGACTGGATGATGCCGTCGTGGAGGTCGCGACCGAGGCGGATTTTTTCCTGAAGGGAGCGATTGAGGAGTTGTTGATTGAGGAGGGCGTTGGCTTCGGCGCGCTGGCGGTTGTCGCGTTCGTGGGCGAGCTCGAGCGATTGGGCGACGGACGATTCGGCGAGTTTGGCGAGGGCGCCGACTTCGGCGCGGGTGACGCTGAAGGGTGCGCGGGAGTCGGCGGAGCGGGGGCTGCGGACGGCGAGGCTGGCGAGGAGGCCCGCGGTGAGAACGAGGGCGGTGAGAGAGAGCGGAAGGGTGAGACGTTGGGAGAATTCGGCGAGGCGGGCGGGGGCGTCGTCCACCCGGCGCTCGTGGCTACGGGGGGAGCGGGTGGCGAAGAGGAGGCCGGAGAGCGCGATGAGAACGAAGAGGAGGGCGAGGCCGAGGACGCGCGGGAGGGGGTTCATACGGCGAGGGTAAGAATGGGGCGGCGAGTCGAGGGGTCAAAGGGTTTGCGGGAGGAGCCACTCGCTGGCGCTCGCAGCCGCGGGGCGGAGCAAAACTTTCGACATTTGGAACGTGCGCGTATTCGTTAAACGACTTCCGCATGAAGTCATTCTACATCACGACCGCCATCGACTACGTGAACGGTTCGCCGCACCTGGGCCATGCCTATGAGAAGGTGCTGACGGACGTCATCGCCCGGTTCCGGCGGCAGATGGGGGACAAGGTTTACTTTCTGACGGGCACGGACGAGCACGGGCAGAAGGTGCAGGCGAGCGCGCGGAAGCTGGGCGTGGCGCCGCAGGCGTTTGCGGATCAGGTGAGCGAGGAGTTTCGCGGGCTGCTGAAGCGGCTGAACATTTCGAACGACGATTTCATCCGGACGACGGAGCCGCGGCACAAGAACGTCGTGCGCGACGTGCTGCAGCGGTTGTTCGACAAGGGCGAGATCTACAAGGCGGAATACAAGGGGTTCTATTCGACGCGGCAGGAGCAGTTTTTGCAGGACAAGGACCGGAATCCGGATGGATCGTGGCCGGAGATTTTTGGCGAGGTGACGGAGATCGTGGAGGCGAATTATTTCTTCAAGCTGCGGCAGTATCAGGAGTGGCTGGTGGAGTTTTTGACGAAGAACGAAGGTTTCGTTTTTCCGAAGTTTCGGCAGAAGCAGGTGCTGGAGTTTTTGAAGGAGCCGCTGAACGACCTGTGCATCTCGCGTCCGCGGGAGCGGCTGGAGTGGGGCATCCCGCTGCCCTTCGACGAACAGTATGTGACCTATGTGTGGTTCGACGCGTTGTTGAATTATTATTCGGCGGTGGCGGACAAGGGCGACGTGTGGCCGGCGACGTATCACGTGATCGGGAAAGATATTTTGGTGCCGCCGCATGCGGTGTATTGGCCGATCATGCTGCACGCGGCGGGGATTCCGCTGCCGGAAGGAATCATCGCACACGGCTGGTGGCTGCAGCGCGGCGCGAAGATGTCGAAGAGCACGGGGAATGCGCTGAACCCGCTCGATCTCGTGGATGAATTCGGGGCGGATGCGTTTCGCTACTTCCTGATGCGCGAAATGAACGTCGGGCAGGACAGCGATTTCACGCGCGAGCAGTTTCTGGTGCGCTACAACAGCGAGCTCGCGAACAATCTCGGGAATCTGGTGAACCGGACGCTGAACATGACGACGCGGTTTGCGGGCGGCGTGCTGCCGGCGGCGGATGAGAGTGCGGGTGCGAGCGATGAGTTGGATGCGGGTTTGCGGACGTTGTGGGAGAAGACGCGCGACGAGTTCGTGGCCTTGTGCGAAGGGTTTCAGTTTCACACGGCACTTGAGCGGGCGATGGTGTTTCTCACGGAGACAAATGCCTACATCGAGAAGCGCGCGCCGTGGAAGCTGGGGAAATCGGCCGAGGCGAAAGATCAAGCGCTGTTGAAGACGTCGCTCGCGACGATGGCGGAGGCGTTGAGGTTGGCGGTGGCGGCGATTCAGCACGTGACGCCGACGACAACCGAAAAGGTGAATGCGGCCCTGGGGTATGTGCCCGGCGCGAGCTGGAAGGATGAGCTCGCGTGGGGAACGAAATTGAACGGCGCGAAGGTGGCGGGGGCGCTGGTGTTGTTTCCGCGGCCGGTGGTGGAGAAGGAGAAGGACGCGAAGAAGGAGAAAAACGGCTGACGTGCTCGTGATCGTAATCGTGCTCGTGATCGGCTGAGGCTGACCGATTCTCGAGCACGAGCAGGATCACGATCACGAGCACGATTCGAGATGACCATCCTTCCCGTCGATCCGATCGCGAATGCGAGTCCCGAGGCGTTGCGGGCGTTTTTGGGGACGTGTCGGGACGCGGCGCGAAAGGACGGGCGGGCGAAGCTCGTGAGCATTTCGATCGGGGTGGAGGCGCTCGATCCACTGGCGGTGCTCGAGTCGATTTTCGAGCCGGGGGAGCAGCATTTTTATGCGGAGCGGCCCTCGCTCGAAACGGCAATGGCAGGGGCGGAGGCGGTGATTGCGCAGGACGCGAGCGGCGCGGGGCGATTTGAGGCCGTCCAGCGATTCGTGGACGAGACGCTGGCGAACACGATCGCGGTGGGAGATGTGAACGCGCCGTTTGGCGGACCGCATTTTTTCGCGGCGTTTGGGTTTCGCGATGAGATGGACGCCGGCGAGGCGTTTCCGGCGGCGCGGGTGTTTGTGCCGCGCTGGCAGGTGGCGCGGGCGGGAGGGCGGACGACGGCCGTGGCGAATTTTTTGGTGGAGCCGGACGCGGAGTTGCAGGCGATTGCGGAGAAGGTGTGGCGGGCGCATGCGAAGTTTCGGGGGTTCGATTATGGCGGGGAGCGGGGGGCGGAGGGGCGGTCGACGCGTGCGTCCGATCACGAGCACGAGCAGGAGCATGAGCACGAGGAGGGTGCGGGCCCGGTTGCGCGGCGGTCGGACGTGACGGAGGACTTGGTGGATTATCGGGGGGCGGTGGCGAACGCACTGGAGCGGATCACGGCGGGGGAGTTTCAGAAGATCGTGCTGGCGCGGACGAGGACGGTGCGGGCGGAGGAGCCGCTGCATCCGCTGCGGATGTTGAACGGGCTGCGGCAGCGGTTTCCGGATTGTTATGCGTTCTCGGTGGCGAACGGGTGCGGGCAGAGCTTCATCGGCGCGACGCCGGAGCGGCTGGCGCGGGTGAGTAGGGGAATTTTGGAGACGGAGGCGCTGGCGGGATCGGCGCCGCGCGGCGCGACAGCGAGCGAAGATGCCCAGCGCGGCGGGGCGCTGTTGAAAAGCGAGAAGGACCGGCGGGAGCAGCGGCTGGTGTTGGATTCGATTCGGCGGCGGTTGAGGGCGCTCGGGGTGGCGTTGGAATTTTCGGAGGAGCCGGCGTTGAAGAAGCTGGCCAACGTGCAGCACCTGCACACGCCGGTGCGGGCGACGCTGCCGGAGAACGTGCGGCTGCTGGATGTGATTGCGCGGCTGCATCCGACGCCGGCGGTGGGCGGGTCCCCGCGCGAGGCGGCGCTGGCGCGGATTCGGGAGCTGGAAGGGTTTTCGCGGGGGCTGTATGCGGGTGCACTCGGGTGGTTGAATGCGCGCGGGGGCGGGGAGTTTTTCGTGGGGTTGAGGTCGGCGCTGGTGGAGGGGAACGAAGCGCGGCTGTTTGCGGGGGCGGGGATCGTCGCGGGATCGGATCCGGAGGCGGAGTGGGCGGAGACGGAATTGAAGTTTCGCGCACTGGCGCGGGCGTTGACGGACGTGGAGGAAGGCTGATGGACGAGTTTTCGCTTTCTCTAGCGGATGGGATGTGAAGGCTGTGGCGACTATGTGGCGACGTTTGGTGGCGATCGGGTGCGCGGGATGGCTGTGGCTGGGAGCGGCGCTGGGGCTCGAGCAAACGGTTGCGGGATTGGGCTGGGATGCGCTGGAGAAGAGTTATGCGGCGGAGCCGGGGGAGACGCAGGCGGAGTTCTTGTTTCACCTGACGAATAGCGGTGAGGAGGAGCTGGAGATCGTGAGCACGTCGACGTCATGCAGTTGTTCGGCGGCGATCATGCGGGAGCAGCCGTGGAAGATCGCACCGGGGGCATCGGACGAGTTGAAAGTGATCGTGGATCTGCGCAGCCGACGGGGCGGCCTGACGAAAACAGTTTATGTGGCGACGAATCGCGGCGAGCAGCTGTTGCTCGTGCACGTGCAGATCCCGCCGCCGCCAGCGGTGCAGCGCGACATGAACATGGTGATCGCGCAGGCGGACCGGCAGGCGGTGCTGCGGGGGGATTGCGCGCGGTGTCATGTGACGCCGACGGAAGGAAAGCACGGCAAGGAGCTCTTCGAGACGGCGTGTCAGATTTGCCACGGGGCGGAGCACCGGGCGTCGTTTGTGCCGGATTTGATGGTAGCGAAAGGTCCGAGAGATGCGGCGTATTGGCAGGCGTGGATACGCAATGGCGGAGAGGGGACGATGATGCCGGCGTTCGCGAAAGAGCGCGGCGGGTCGCTGGACGAAGAACAGATCGAGTCACTGGTGAAGTATCTGACCGAGAATCTGGCCAGGGAGCCGGCGGTGAGCGAGGGGATGCAAACGACGACCACGGATGGGCACTGATGGGCACGGATTCGAAGCCGTGGACGAATTTGTGACACTCGATTTTCGGAATACGAACGCGCTGTGGGGGAGCGTGCTGGTGGAGACGCTGGTGCGGTGCGGCGTGCGGACGGCGGTGGTGTCGCCGGGGTCGCGGTCGACGCCGTTGACGATGGCGCTGGCGGTGAATCCGCGGATTGAAGCGGTGCCGGTGTTGGACGAGCGGTCGGCGGCGTTCTTTGCGCTGGGGATTGCGAGGCGGACGCGGCGGCCGGTGGTGCTGGTGTGCACGAGCGGGACGGCGGGCGCGAATTACTTTCCAGCGGTGATCGAGGCGCGGGAGAGTGGCGTGCCGCTGGTGGTGATCACGGCGGATCGTCCGCCGGAGATGCGCGATTGCGCGTCGGGGCAGACGATCGACCAGCAGAAGTTGTTTGGTGGTTACGTGAACGCGTATCACGAACTCGCGGTCCCGGCGGCGACGGAGTCGATGCTGGCGTATTTGCGGCAGACGGTGGCGCACGCGGTGGAGCGGGCGATGCGGCCGGCGGCGGGGCCGGTGCATTTGAATGCGCCGTTTCGAGATCCGTTGGTCCCGATCGGGGATGGGAGTGCGCGGGAGCTGGAAGGGAAAATCGACGAGGCGTTTTTTGCGCACCTGGGCGCCGCTACGCCGGAGGTGAGTCATGCGACGATCTGGCAGCGTCCGACGACGGCGCGCGGGTTGATCGTGGCGGGGGCGGCGGCGACGGAGAATGCGGCGAATTACGCGACGAAGGTGTTGGCGTTGGCGGGAAAACTGGGGTGGCCCGTTTTGGCGGATGCGTTGTCGCCGCTGCGGACGGCGGCGGGTGCGGGGGAGGTGGTGGCGGGTTACGATTCGATTTTGCGGAACGAGACGCTCGCGCGGGATTTGATGCCGCGGACGGTGCTGTGTTTGGGCGGGTGGCCGACGAGCAAGGTGCTGCGCGCGTGGCTGGAGCGGTCGGGCGCGGAGATTTTGCTGGTGTCGAACTCGGCGGAAAATCGTGACGCGCTGCATGGGCGGACGCGTCAGATTATGGCGCCGGTGGAAGCGCTCGACGTGGCGGGCGAGGCGGTGGCGGATCGGAGTTATTTACAAGCGTGGCGGAACGCGGAGAAGCATGCGCGGACGTCGATCGATGCGGCGATGGAGGGCGAAAGCGGGATGTTCGAGGGGAAGGCGAGCTGGCTGCTGGCGCGGCACTTGCCGGAGGGAACGCCGGTGTTCGTGGCGAGCAGCATGCCGGTGCGGGACGTGGAGTATTTCTGGCCGGCGAACGGGCGCGGGCAGCGGTTATATTTCAACCGGGGGGCGAACGGGATCGACGGGACGCTATCCGCGGCGTTGGGGATTGCGCATGGCGCGG
>JAEZAD010000073.1 GCA_023430565.1 Verrucomicrobiota bacterium | reverse complement strand
CTCCGCACCGACAGCGCCGCCAGCCGCGTATCCGAATTCTCCCAACGCGGCACACCAATGCGGATCGTGTGGTTGCCCGTGTCCGCAACGTAGAGGTTTCCAATCTCATCCGCCGCAATACCTCCCGGATGACTGAAACGCGCCTGCTGCCCCAATCCATCATCATCGCCGCTCACGGCCTGAACCCCGCCAAGGAGGGTCACCGTTCCATCTCGATCGATCCGTGAAATCGTGGAGAGCGAATAGGACGCTGCATACAAATAGTCCTGCGCATCCATGAACAAACTGGCCGCCCCGATCACCCTGATCACATCGGGAATGGGATAGCGGTAGCTCACCTGATCCTCGATCAGCAGCGAATCGACGCCATCTGTCCCGATCTTCACTACGCCGGATACAAACTCCATGCGCGCGCCTCCCGTCGTGGCCGCCACGTAAATATTCCCCGCCCGGTCGACCGCAATGCCGGTCGGATAAAGAAACACCACTCCTGATCCCTCTTGTGGCGCAAGCCCGCTCGCGATCGTGCTAATGGTTCCATCCTTCGAAATCCTGCGGATCGTGCTGTGAAGTGCGTCCGCGAACAGCACGTTACCTCCGAATCAATGGCGACCGCCGTAGGTTGCCCGAATATTTCTTGTGCAGCAGGCAGATCCGACGGTGCGAGCTCCACTCCGCCCAGCGTGGTCACCACTCCGACCGGGCTGACTTTGCGAATCCGCCCGTCCGCGACCACAAGATTCCCCTCACGATCGATGGCCATACTGACAATCGGCCCGAAGCGCGCCGCTGCCGCCACGCCATCAACATAGTCCGCCTTCCCGACCGCCCCCGCCAATGTGCTGGCTTTCCCGTCAGCGGATATCTTCCGGATCACATAGTTTCCCGTGTCCGCCACATATACGCTGCCATCTCGAGCAACCGCGATCGCCTCGGGGCGGTCAAAACGGGCCCCTTCGCCCGACTCGTCGCGTGCGGCCACACGATCGAACACATACGTAAGCGAGGGACCATTTCCTGCGTCGCCAGCATGGCCGAGAACGGTGAACCAAAAGAGGAACCAGCCGGCAACCAGCACCAGTCGAAGTGACGCCATACCACCAGCGACAACACAGCTCTTCCAACCCGGTATCGTCGCGCCGATCAAAATCGCCGGCGCCTCCAATCTTTACGCCAGCCATCCCTGCCACCCCCGCCGCCGCGCGAGTCCAGTCGCGCCGTTTCGGATACCTCCAACCAGAGCCGCGCCCTTATCTCCGCGCCCGCCCAATCACCCCCACCAATACCCCTTGCACCACCAAATTCTCCTTCGGCACGATCGTCGCATAACGCGCATTCTCCGCCTTCAACACCGGCTTCCCCTTCACATAAGCCAACCGCTTCAAGGTCGTCGTGGTGTTGTCCACCAGCGCCGCCACGATGTCGCCCGCCTTCGCCTCGCGTCGCTCCAGCACCGCGATATCCCCATCCAAAATGTGCGCGTCGATCATCGAGTCCCCGTGCACCTCGAGGCCCCACAAACGATCCGCTTTCCGCACCCGGAAAATCGCCGGATCAAACGTGATCATCTCCTTCGGCTGCTCTTCCTGCAGCGAGGGTGCGCCCGCCGGAATCGTCCCATAAATCGGCAGCTCGAGATGCCCCTGCACCTCCCCAGGCTTCAAACCCCACGTGCCCATCTCCGTCTGGTGCAACCGGCCTTTCTTCGCCAGCGCCCGCAGATGATTCATCGCCGCATTCTGGCTGTTGTATCCAAAATGTCGCTGCAGCTCCCGCGTGCTCGGGGGAAAACCGCGTTCCGCCTGCACGCCGCGGATGTAATCGAGAATCGCTTCCTGTTTTTCGGTGAGCATGCCGCGTGTTCGTTCGAACACATGTGAGCGGTCACCTCATCCATGGCAAGCCTCGCGACAAAATTCCCCGCCTTCCCGCCCCCCCGTTGGAGGAGCGGTGCCTCACCGCGCATTCGCCCCGCACATTTCGGCGCTCAACTCGCCGGCCCCGGCTGCGACGGCTTGTCCGTATCCCGCGTCCAATTCCCGTCGTAGTCGCCGCCCCCCACCGCCGGTCGCCGCGCCGCTTCCTTCCTCTGCAATTCGGCATACTCCCGGCTGAAACGCTCCCGCGTATCGCTCGGATAAGACGGCGCCGCCACCGCCTCGCCCTCCCCACCCTCACGCCCGAGCAGCGAATGCCGTTCCTTGGGCGACTGGTCGCGACTGTCCTGCCCGCCAAGATTCTCCGCGTGCTCGCGCGGCGAACTCGTCGTATCCGGATTCTCACTTCCGTCTGCCTGTTTCGCCGCGCTTTTGCGTCGCCGTTCGCCGGCGCTGGCGCCCTCCCGGCGAAAGCCGGGATCGTCGATTGGACGGGTATTGTCGTTACGCGGAGGAAGGGAAGAATCGTGTGGCATGAGGAAAGGGATCGTTCGCTCAACCTAACACCGCCCCTTCGCCATCGGCATGGGGCTCATTCCCGGGCTTCGCGTCGTGCATCGTTCGGAGGCCGCTACACCCTTGCGCGCCCCTCTACAAGATCGGGCCCTCCTCCGAATGGCCCGGCCACGACGTCGCACTATCTTGTCGCCAATCCCCTCCTTCCCATGCCTTCGGCCACCGCCAAAAAACGCGCCCGCAGCGACGCCCGCGCCGGCAAGAAACCCACCACGCAAGCCGGCGAATTTGTGCGCGAGGAAATGCGCGCGCTTAAACGCGGCAGCGGCAACGTCCGCTCCCGCAAACAGGCGATCGCCATCGGTCTCTCCGAAGCACGCCGCGCCGGCGTCAAACTCGGCACCCCCGCCAAAGGCAAAACCTCCACCGCCACGCGCAGGAAGGCCCGCCGCGACACCGCCGTCGGTCAGGGCCGCGCCCAGCCGTCCGCTTCCCGTTCCCGCGGCGCGAAAAAAGCCGCGCGCACCCGCGCCAAAAAATACTCCCGCCGGAAGTCGTCTTAATCCTCGCGCGCGCGACCGCCCGGCTCTCAAGCCGGCGGCGTGTGCCGTTGCGCTGTATCCGCATTTCCGCGACTCGCCGTCCGCGACGCCCCCGGCGTGGGAGAATCCGCGCTCGGCGTTTTCGGAGTGATGTCGCCGCCCGGACTTGTCCGTCCCACCGCTCGTTTGCGTCCACTCATGAACGCGACGAGCAGCCCGACCAGCACCACCGCGCCGAGAATCAAAACAAGAATGTATCCCATGATGCCGCACGTTAGTCCGAGCCGCGCCCGCCCGCCATCGGCAGATTGCCCCCGGATGCCCTAGGCAAAACCGCGACGCTCCATCGACATCCGCCGCCGCTTTGCACCACGCGGCGCAGTCATCCCAACCTTGGCCCGCGCCGATTCCGCGTCATACTTTTAGCGCATGAAACCCCCATTCCCCCACTCCCTGCTGTCCCTCCCCCGTGCCCTCCTGTGTTTCACTTTTCTCGCTCCTTTGGCCGCTCTCGCCGCGATGGAGGAATGGCGCGACATCCAGGGCAACACGTTCCAAGCCGAGGCCGTCGAAGCGTTCGGTCCGATCGCCATCTTTCGCAACGAACAGCGCTGGGCCCGCCTCGTCCCCTTCCTCGCCCTGCCGCCCGAGGAGTGCGTGAAATTTCACGAGCGCACGAAGGACATCCCGCCGCCCGCCGAGCGTTGGGAAAACGCGAAAGACGAGTTCGGCACCGACCTCTATCGCTACACGATGCAGCTTCGCGTCGATCAGCTCGACCCCGCGTGGCTCAAAGGCCGCCCCGAGCCCGCCTTCACGATCGTCATTTACGGCTCCGCCAACGAATCCAAATCCTGGGACTCGATTGACCTGATCCTGCCCGTTTACCGCCAGCTGAAGGAAGCGCACGGCGACCGCGTCGAAGCCGTGTTCTACGGGCTCAATCACAAGGCCAGCGACCAGGTCCTGATGGCCGAGCGCAAGGACATGCCCTGGCTGATCGCCGATTTCAACCGGCAAGACAGCATGGATCTGATTCGCCGATTCGTGCCGAAAACGCGCGCCGGCGTTCTCGTTTTCTCGCACACCGGTCTTCCCTTCTTCGCCGCCGACATCGCCAACATGGATCGCATCACCCAGCCCCTCCTCGAACTCGCCGCGCTGCTCGATTCCGCCCGCCCCGAAAATCCCAAAAGCTGGAAGGGCCGCGCCCATTATCTGCAGGCGATCCAACCCGTCGTTCACGCCAATAGCCGCAGCGAACCGATCCTCGTCGGCAATCCCCTCCAGCCCACCGGCCTCCGCCAGCGCGACGTCTTCCGCGTCGAAGCCACGCTCACGATCGCCGCCGACGGCAAGGTCACCGCCGCCGACGTGAAGCCCGACGCCGACAATCTCCCCGAGCCCATGCGCGCCCCGATCGCCACCGCGCTCCAACGCTCCTCGATCTTCGTGCCCGCCGTCGACCGCGGCCAGTTCGTCGAAAGCACTTATCGCTACGTGCTCGAGGTTCCCCGCTAAAGCATCGCGCGGCCGCACCCGTGCCACTTTCGTCCACGCGCCGCTATCGACCCGTCGGTTCCGTCCCGCCCTTTTTCAACCGGTCGTCTTCGACCGCCTCGGCGCAACACGAACCTTTCGCCGCGTAGCAGCGTTCGCACAGCCAGACGTCGCCGATCGCCACCGCGCCGAACACCCCGCACTCCTCGCAGGCCAAGTCGTTGTTCGGATCGCTCGCGCTGTCGCCTTCGGAAGATTTCATCGGTTTTTTTTCAGCGCTCGCCGCCGCCTGACTCCACCGGAAAAGACGCCTCAATCAAATCCCGTTCGCAAGTCCCCAACACGTTCCGCGCCCGTCCCACCCGCTCCCCCCGGCGTTGCATTGCACCACACAACCCGCTTCTTGTGCGACGATGCCCGATCCCACGCCCCCGACCACCGGCAGCTTGTTCGACCGCATCGGAGGTCGCGACGGCTTGTCCGCACTTCTCCGCGGCTTCTACGCCGACGTGCGCCAACACCGCGAGATCGGCCCGATTTTCAACGCGCAGATCAAACACTGGCCCGAGCACCTCGAAAAGATCGCCGACTTCTGGTCCACCGCCACCGGCGGCCCGCTCCGCTACGCCGGTCCCATGCCGCAACGCCATTTCCCGCTCGGTCTGGAGGAGAAACATTTCGAAGCCTGGCTCGACCTCTGGCGCCGCCACTGCCGCATTCGCCTGGCTCCCGCCGAAGCGGATCAAATGATCGCCCTCGCCGAAGCCATCGGCCAGCGTCTCCGCTCCCTCATCGCCGGCCAACGCCCCGCCTTCCTCGATCCCGAGTAGAAAAAACTCGGACCGCCTCGCCCGCCGCTCCGCGCCTCAAAACTTCGACCTGCCAAGTATGCGCTCGATCATGCTCGGCACATACGAGCCGTAGCGGGCGTGAGGCAGCTCGGCTTCAGTCCGAAAGGCCTTCACGTCATCGTGCAGCGACGACGCTTTTCCTCCCAACGCGTCAATCGCCGCCAGCGCGGCGAGCGCGACGAAAACATCGTTCGCCGCCGGATCCGCGTGCCGCCTCAAAACCCCCAGCGCCTCCGCGGCGTCCGCGGACGAACCATGCGCCACCAGGGCGTGTCCCGCGGCGATGCGGACAAAAGTCGAGTCATCCTCGAGCGCGCGCCGCAGGTCATCCGCCGAACCGTCCACGCCCTCCGCCCCGCGCGTCAAAAATCCCAGCGCCGCCCAATAGCGCACCGCGCTGTCGTCGTCGGCGAGAAGTGCACGCAGCCTCCGCCCATCGCCCGAGCCCAATCCCGCCGCCAGATCCGCCGCGTCGAGTATCCGCGAAAACGGATACGCACCGTCGCTCCGCGCCAGATCGTAAGGCGAACCGCCCCCCGCGCGCGCGACCATCTCGCCCTCGGGCAAAAAACACACGTCGCGAATCTCGACCAGATGCGCCCGCAACGCCCCTCGCAGCCGCTCCTTGATCGCCCGGTGCTCCGCGGACTCCGCGAGATTCCGAACTTCGTCCGGATCGGCCTGCAGATCGTAGAGTTCCTCCGCCGCCTTCGGCGTCCGCCAAAAGATCGACTGCGCCTCGTTCGTCTTTCCCGCGTCGAATGCCTCGCGCCAGACCCGCGTGGTCGGCGTTTCGAACTGATACGCGATAAAGGGCCCCTGCGGCACGTGCAGATGAAAATTCCGCAGGTAAACATACCGCCCATCCGTCACGCTCCGCACTTCGTCCTCGCGCTCGTCCATCCGTCCGCGCGCCCCAAAAAGATACGGCTGCCGCCCCGCCGCAAAAGGCCCGGCCAGCGCATGCCCTTGCATCCACTCCGGCGGACGCACCCCCGCCACGCTCAGCATCGTCGGCGCGAGATCGACGAAGCTCACGAGCCGGTCCGATTTTCCGCCCGCGCGATACTCTTTCGGCGCGAGGTGCTCCCACTTCGGCGGAAAATAAACCACGAGCGGGACGTGCAGCCCCGAATTGCCCGGCCACCGCTTGCTCCGCGGCATGCCACTCCCGTGATCGCCGAAATAAAAAACGATCGTGTCGCCCGCCAGTCCCGCCGTCTCGATCTCCCGCAACCGCGCCCCCGCATCGGCATCCGCCTCGCTCACCTGGTCGTAATACTGCGCCCAATCCCGCCGCACGTCCGGCAGATCCGGATGGTAGGCGGGCACGCGGACCTTCGCCGGATCCGTCACCGCCCGGTGCGGGCGCCGGCGAATCTGCGACTCGTGACTTTTCATCGAGTTGAACACCGCAAAAAACGGCTGCCCCTCCCGGCGCTTCCGCCAATGCGCCTCCTTCGATGACTCGTCCCACGTCCGCTCCGTCTTCGACAGATTGTAATCCTCCTTCTCGCTGTTCGTGCAGTAGTAGCCCGCCTCCCGCAGCAGCTCGGGAAACATCTTTGCGCCGTTCGGCATCGGCACCATCGAACGCATGTGCATCGCCCCCGTGCTGTTCGCATACATGCCCGTGATGATCGCCGTGCGGGCCGGCGCGCAGACCGGGTGCACCGACCACACGCGCGTGAAGATCATCCCTTTTCGCGCCAGCGCATCGATGTTCGGCGTCCTCGCGAGTTCATCCCCATAACAACCCATCTCCGGTCCATGATCCTCGCTGGTGAGCCAGAGGATGTTCGGCCGCTCCGCCGCGAGCGCCGCCTCCGGCGGGACCACGACCGCCATCGCCGCCGCCAACCCGAAAAAAGAAAGGGAAGATTTCATTCGCAGGGGTTTCAGTGGGCGTTCTGGTTGACCGGCTCCTCGACCACGAGCGCTGACGGAAAATCCGCCGCCTGCGCTCCGCCGCGCGTCTTCAATCGCTTGTTGCTCAATCCGCCCAGAGGCGCGTTCAGCGGAATCTCCATCCCGCCCAACTCGTCCATCATCGCATAAAGTCGCGTTTCCATCTCCGCCGCGATCGGCTGAAACTGCGGCTCGTAAAGCAGGTTCCTGCGCTCGCCGGGATCGTCCTGCAGGTCGTAGAGTTCGTCCGCATCCCAGAGCCCGTAATACGTGATGTATTTGTAGCGCTCGCCGCGCAGCGCGAAGACCGTGGGCGACTGCGGGAAATTCTTTTCCCAGTAATAAACATAGAGAAACTCCTTCCGCCACGGCACCTCCCGGCCCTGCGCAAGCGGCAGGAAACTCTGTCCATCCATGTGCGGCGGCGTCGCGAGCCCGCAGGCTTCGAGAATGGTCGGCGCGATGTCGATGTTCGCCACGACGTCGTCCACCACCGCCCCGCCTTCGAACAACGCCGGGCACTGCATGAGCATCGGCACGCGAATCGACGTCTCATACGCCACACGTTTGTCGATCAGCCCGTGCTCGCCGAACATGAAGCCGTTGTCGCCCATGTAAATCACGAGCGTGTCCTCGTAGACGCCCATCTTCTTCAGCTGCTCCATCACGCGTCCGATGCCGTCGTCCACCGCGCTCAACGTTTCGCAGTAGCGTTTGTAGTATCGCTCGATGTCCAGCTCGCTGTGATACGGAAAATCGACTCCGTGCCAGCTGTTGCGCTGGTCTACCACCCAGCGCGGACGGTTCGTCTCCGGCGGCGGCAACGCCTCCGACTCCGGCCGCCTAAACGCCCGCTCGCGCAACGCCCCTTCATGCCGCTCCGCCGGCGTGAAGTTCGCATGCACCGCCTTGTGCGAGAGGTAGAGAAAGAAGGGCTTCTCCGCCGGCTGCTGTTTCGCCAGCCAGTCGATCGCGTAGTCCGTGAGTTCGTCCGTGATATAGCCTTTCTGCCTCACGCGCTCGCCGTCGACGTTCAACGTGTAATCCGGTCTCGGCGGCAGATACTCGCCCTGCCCGCGAAAACTCACCCACCGATCGAACCCCGGCCGCGGCTCGTCCGAATCTCCGCCCATGTGCCACTTGCCGATGAACGCCGTCGCATAGCCGGCCTTCTGCAAATACTGCGGAAAATAAACCGTGCCCGCCGGAATCGGCCGGTTGTTGTCGATCACCCGGTGCCGAAACGTGTAAAGCCCCGTCAGGATCGACGCGCGGCTCGGCGAACAGAGCGACGTCGTCACCAGCGCATTCTTCAGGTGCACGCCGTTTCGCGCCATGGCGTCCATCTGCGGCGTCCGCGCAAACGGATGCCCCATGAAACTCATCGCATCGTAGCGATGATCGTCGGTCAGGATGAAAACCACGTTCCGCGGCTTCGCCTCCGGCAGGCGTTGCGGCACGATTTCCGTCGGCACCGGCGCAGCCGCAAACGCGGTCACGGCCGCCGGCAAAAGGAGGAGTGGAAAGCGCATCGGAGTAAGGGGTTGAGGTTAGCCGCGCGCGGCGTGGCGAAGAATCCAGCGCACGCTCTGCCGCGCGTGCCAGCGCCGCCGCTTCACATGGGTTCTTCGCCGCGCTCGGAATGGCAAAAGAAAAATCCTGCGGCCGCTCCCCGACCACCGCCCGCCTCGCTCGACGCGCTCACGCCGGGAATCCTCTCGGCTGCCGGTCGCCCGGCGTCACGTCCGACGTGCGTTGAAACCACTCCAGCATCCGCCGCTCCAAATCGGCCCGCGCGTCGCCCAGCGCCGGATCGTCGTAGCGATTGTCCAGTTCGTGTGGATCGCTCCGCAAATCGTAAAGCTCTGACACGCCCAGCCGGCGATGGATAAGCTTGTGCGTCATCGATCGCACCATCGTCGCGCGACACACGCTCGTCGGGCAGTCCTGCTGCAGCCGGCCCTTCGGATAATAAATGTGCGTGGGATCCTTGAAGATCGGATCCGAATCCACGCGCCCTTCGAAACTCAACGGCTCGTGCGGATCATAGCCGCCTTCGGCAAACGCGCACCGCTCCGGATCTCCCGCCGCCCCGCGCAACTGCGGACCGAGATCGCGTCCAAATTGCGGATACGCCGGCGCGCTGCCCGCCAGCCCAAGCAGCGTCGCCGGCAGGTCCAGGAGCTCCACCGGCTCGCGCACCACCTGCCCCGCCGCCCCGCCCGGCAGACGCACGATCAGCGGCACGCGCGTCATCGTGTCGTCGAGCGCGCTCGGCCATTTCTCGACCAACCCATAATCGCCCGCCCAGTCGCCGTGATCGCTGAACAGCACCACCGCCGTTTCCTCCTGTAAACCCGACTCCTCCAGCGCCGCGAGCAACGCACCGAACCAATGGTCCACCACGCCGATCATCCCGAGATAAACCGCATTGATCGTCCTCATCATCTCCGGATCGATCTCGTCCAGCCGCCGGCTGCGCCGGATCAGCGCATGGAAATCCGGCTTGTTCGCGAGGCCGGCGGGACGCAGCGGCGGCAGCCGGTCCGGATCGATCAAGTCCCGCCAGGGTCGCGGCGCATAATACGGCGGATGCGGAAACGAAAGACTGAGCCACATCGCAAACGGACGCTTCGGCCGCGACTTCAAATAAGCGATCGCGCCCTCCACCGTGCGATGATCCGCCAGGTCTTCAATGCGCGACACCGCCGACTCGTAGAGGAAACTTGCGTGCCGCGGATCGTTCGCCGCAAACGGATTTCGTCCGCCCGGCCCCGCCGGTGGCCGCCCGCTTCGATCTCCAAGGCGAAAATCGTCCACACTCGCCGCAAACGCCTCCGGCGAGAGCGTGTCATTTTTTCCGCCCCACACCATCTCGTAGCCCGCTTCGCGCAGGCTCCGCATCAGGTTCGGCTCGTCCGCCCGTAACGGATTCCACAGCGTGCGATGTCCCCGCACGTGCGGATACCATCCGGTCATGAACGAGCAGCGCGACGGCGTGCACACCGGATGCTGCGCGTGGCACTGGTCGAAACGCACGCCTTGCGACGCGAAGCGGTCGATGTTCGGGGTCGGCGCCAGGGGATGCCCATAGCACCCGATCGACTCCGCCCTCAGTTCGTCCGGATTGAAAAGAATCAGATTCATGAGCTTCGTCCCGTCGCGCATCACACCTTGCGCCCTGCGTGCGACACCAGCCGTAAATTCTCCGGCTGCACGCGCAGTATCATCCCAGACGGCGGCATGACGAGTCCGCCCTTCTCGCGCCACGACCCCGCCCGCACAACCCCCGCCAAATTCATCATGATGAACGCCCCATGCCAGCCAGTTCTCCCCACTTCGATCGCCGGCACGTGCTCTCACACGTAACCGACTCATCCGAACGCGAAAAAGCCCGTTTCACAGGAGAAACGGGCTTCCAAAATTGGCGGGATGGACGGGACTCGAACCCGCGACCTTCTGCGTGACAGGCAGACGCTCTAACCAGCTGAGCTACCACCCCGTGAGGGGAAAGAGTCGGCGAACGTGTTAACCCGCCCAACCCAAGTCAAGCGTGGTTTTGGCCTTGTCCGTCTCATCGCCTGAAGCTACCGATTCGCCGCCGTTTCTCACGGTCACGCGGTGGTAGCTCAGCTGGATAGAGCAGCGGTTTTCTAAACCGCCGGTCGGGTGTTCGAGTCACCTCCACCGCGCCATTCGGACGTTTGGCTGCCTCGACGCAACGAGTCCTCAAGCCTCACCGCGCCTTGCTTCGTAATCGAAAGAAGTCTCGCTCACCGCGCGACGCGCCCCGCTCCTCCGCTCACGTCGCGCGAGTTGCGTCTCAGCAAGCGTTCGCTTTTCTCCTGCCCCTCATGTCTCCCGCTTTCAACCGTTCGTCACGCATGCGCCGCGCTTTTCAAATCGCCGCGCTCGCCGTCCTGCTCGGCTCCATTGCCTTTTGGGCGACCAAAGGCGCGCGCACCGGCTGGAGCCAGCATCAGGTGCCGGTGACCGAAGTCGACGACGTCACCGGCCTCGAATACGTGCGTTACGAAGATCGTTTCGTGCCGGGCGTCGAATGGCTCGCCGGCGGATGCGGTGTGGCCGTTTTCCTTTTTGCTGCGTCATTTCTTTTTCGTTCCACCTCTTCTCAATCCACATGAACAAGCCCCTGCTGCTCTCCCTCCTCGCCTTCACGACCGCCGGCGCCATCGCCGCCCCGACGTCCTTCGACTTCAAGGACCCGAAGGGCGTAAACACGATTCAGTTCAAACTCGACGCCCCGCTCGAACAGATCGCCGGCACCACCAACGGCATCACCGGCACCGTCCTCTTCGACCCCGCCGCGCCCGAAACCCTTTCCGGCACGATCGCGGTCGACGCAAAATCCCTCACCGTCCCCAACAAAACCATGTCCGAGCACATCCAGGGCGAACGCTGGCTCGACACGGCGAAGAACGACAAAATCCTCTTCGAACTCACCGGACTCTCCGATCTGAAGGCCACCGGCACGAACTACTCCGGCACCGCCAAAGGCAAACTCACGCTCAAGGGCGTCACCAAAGACATCGCCGTTCCCGTGAAACTCAGCTACCTCGAAGGCGCCTTCGGCAAGCGCATCAACAAGCCCGACGCAAAAGGAGACCTGCTCGTCGTGCGCGGCGACTTCACCGTCCTCCGCAGCGACTTTGGCATCAACCCCGGCAACATGGAGGACAAGGTCTCCAACGAGATCGCCCTCTCGCTCGCCCTCGCCGGCAGCGCACCGAAATCCTGATCTCACACCGATTCTTCGCCTTCTCCGCAGGACGGTCTTTCGCAGACCGTCCTTTCTTTTTGTCCCCGCCGCGCGCACATTGACGAGCCGCCCCGCATGAGTCCCGACGAACTCCAGCACCTCATCGAAGATGCCACCGCCGACTACGCACTCGGCGATGCCGCCCTCGCCATCGAAAAACTCACCCGCGCCACCGCCGCCGCACCCGGGTCCTTCGAAGCCTGGCACGCCCTCGCCGAGGTCCACTTCTCCCGGCGCCAACTCGATCCCGCGCTCGCCGCCGCCGAAAAAGCGCATGCCCTCCGCCCGACCGACCTTTTCATCAACACCACGCTTTCCCGCATTTGGATGGAGCGCGGCGATAAAGCCCGCGCCGAACACTTCGGAGCACAGGCCAAAATTCAGAGCTGGAAGGACCAGTTGAAAAATCCGGCGAGCGCCGGCGACTCGCTCAGCAGCTGAGTTCTGCGCCCTCTCCCGAATCTCGCACGGGGCGGGCCGTCCCTCGCCGAGCCGGCCGCTACTTCAGCTTCAACGATCCGCCGTTCCCGTTGCCGTTCGTCTTCGGCGGAAAGGCTTGCCGCCGCAGCTTCGCGTTGGGGACTTCGTTCGCCAGCGCCACCAACTCGTCGATCACGACCGTCGGATCTTCCTCGATCCGCAGCTGCAGAAAAGTTTCTCGCGCCGCCGCAAACGCCGCCGGATCGGCATTCCATCGATCGATGAGATCGGCGAACTCGGCCGCGTTTTCGACCTTCTGGCAACCCGCGCCGTTGCGGAAAAATTTCCACGTGAGCTGCTCCTGCGGCATGATTCCGCCGAACGCGTTGAACACGATCGGACAGCGGTAAAAGAGCGCCTTCGCGCACGTCGTCGTGCCGCCCCGCGTCACGATCAGGTCGCTCACTTGCATGAGCCGGTGCACGATTTCCGAAAATCCCTCGATGTAGCAGTTGAACTCCGGATGCAGCGCGCGCCAGTGCAGCAGATCGTTGTAGGCTTGCGTGTTTCGCCCGCAGATCACGATCGCCTGCATCCGCTCGCCGTGCCGGACCAGTGCCGGCAGCATGTCGAAGTGGTTGTGCGCCCCGTTGCCGCCCGTCGCCAAAAACACCGTGAAACGATCCGCGCGCAGCCCCAGCTTTTTCGTGAGAAACGCGTGCCGCTCGTCCTCGGTGAACAACTCCAGGTGCGCCCGCGGATGCATCAGCAGCGCGCGCACCCGCGCCCGCTCCCGCGGAATCCCGCGCTTGATCGCGAAGTCGTTCGCGGTCGCCGTGCGCGACAGATACAGGTCCACGCTCGGCTCGATCCAGTTTCGCGAGTAGCCCCAACCGCCGGAAAACTCGCCGCAATACGTCGCACAACGGACCTTCGCCGAACCCAGCAACTTCCGCGCGAGCGGGAAATACCCCCGGTTCAAACAATCGTGCACGCTCAGCACGAGGTGCGGTTTGAAATCCTGCAGCACTTCCAGGTAGTAGCGCTGCCCAAACACCACCTTCCGTTGGTTGATGAAACTCAGCAGCTCCACGATCGCGAAGAACACCTTGTGCACCCAGGGCGCGCTGCGCTGGATGCGATTGTAGAGCCGCACGCCGGTGCGATTCACCACCGACGAGCGCTCGAGCATCTGCTCGATCCGCACCTCGACTTCGTGCCGGTAAAGCCGGAAGCACCACTCGGCGAACGCCTCGGCGCGGGCGTCGTGGCCGCCGCCGGTGCTCGAGGTCAGCACCAATATGCGAACCTTCGACACGTCAGAGACCGAAGTAGTGGGCCATCGCCGCGCGCTTCACCTTCGCCGGCACGCATCGCGCAAACAACGGCGCGAGTTTCGCCTGAAAAAATCCGCCCGAACGCACCACCCCGCTCCGGCCCCGCTGCAACACCCGCCGGAGATCGTCCGCCGCCCGGCTCGGACGCGGCGCGGCGCGCAGGTTCTGCTCGAGACCCAGCCAGGCCCGCCTGATCCGGGGGCTCGGCACACTCGCGACGGAAGAAACGGAAGACATAGCTTGGTTGAAGTCAGTCCGGTAGTCGCCGGGTCGAAAATCCACGACGGTGATGCCGCTCCCGTGCGTTTCAACGATTAAACTTTCGCTCAACGCACTCAGCCCCGCCTTCGCCACATTGTAGCCGCTCATGAACGGCAGCGGAAACTCCGTCGCGAGCGACGACACGTTGACGATGCACCCGCGACCGCGCTGGCGCATCCCGCGCAAGCCGGTGTGCGCCAGCCGCATTGTCGCCCCCAGCATCCGATCCAGCTGCGATTGCCACACCGCAAAATCCGTCTCCGCAAACTCGCCGAACACGCCAAAGCCCGCGTTGTTGACGAGCAGGTCGAAACCGCCGCCGATCGAACTCGCCGCCCGCGTAAACGCCCGCTCCGCCGCCTCCGGATCGCCCAGGTCCAGCGACACCGGCGTGAACGTCGCCGGATGCCGCGACGCCAGCTCCGTCAACCGCACCACATCCCGCGCCGTGCCCCACACCCGCACGCCCTCGCCGAGCAACATCTCGGTGAACGCCCGCCCCAGGCCCGCGCTCGCGCCGGTCACAAAGGCATGCGCGTAGATCGTTCCCAGCGGCGCCTTCATCGCACCAACGCCCGCGCGGCCGCCTCGTATTCGGTCCTGCAATACCGAAACTGTCCGGGATGATCTGGCCGACGGAAGGGCTTCACACGCGTTTGAAGACGATCGCCACGTTCGCTCCGCCGAATCCGCTGCTGTTTTTCAGCACCACCCGGGGAGCCGTGTTTTCGGTCTGCCGCAGGATGTTCAAATCCGCGCACGCCGGATCGAGCGTCGTGATATGCGCCGATCCCGGCATGAAGCCGTCGCGCACCGCCAGCGCGCAAAACCCGCTTTCCATCGCGCCCGCCAGCGAAAGCCCATGCCCCGTCAACGCCTTCGTGCTGCTCACGGCCGGCCGGCGCGCCGGATCCTTGAACACCGCCTTCAAAGCCCGCGCCTCCGAGACATCGCCGATCAACGTCGAGGTCGCGTGCGCGTTGACATAGTCGACCTCCTCCGGCGCGAGTCCGCTCACGCGCAACGCCTTCGTCATCGCCGCCGCCGAGCCATCGCCTTCCGGATGCGATATCGCGACATTGTAACCGTCCGAAGCCTGCGCCCACCCCAGCACCTCGCAGTAGGGCTGCACGCCGCGCCGCAAAACCTCTTCCTCGGTTTCCAACACCAGCACCGTGGCCCCTCCCGTGCCCACAAATCCATCTCGTCCCACATCGAAGGGCCGCGATGCCAGATTCGGATCCGTCTGCAATGAAAGCGTCCGCATCCCCGCAAACGGCAGGATCGCGTCGGTATTTCCATCCTCGCCCCCCACGACGAACATCCGCTTCTGCCGTCCGAGCGCGAGATCGTCGAACGCGTAGCCGATCGCATGCGCCGACGACGCGCACGCCGACGAAAATCCGCACGACGAGCCGAGGATCTTGAACGCCGCGACGAGGTTGAAGTTCAACGTCCCCACGATCGACGCCACGATGCCGAGCGGCGAACACCGCATCACACCCAGCCGCTGCAATCGGTCGTGATGGTAGTTGGTCAAAAACGGCGATCCGCCCGAGGCGGCGTAAAGTCCCGTCTCCGGATTCGAGATGTCCGTCTCGGTCAGCCGCGCATCGTCGATCGCCTGGATCATCGCGCAGTGAGCGAACAGCCCGTTCGGCGCCATCGTGCGCAACAGCTCGCGCTTGATTTTGTAGCGGGCGGGAAACGTCCAGTCCTCCTGATCGGTCGAGTCCGTCGTGAACTCCTTGACGGTGCCGATCACCTTGCACGGCACATCCGGTTTCTGGAACGGAGGATAGAGCTCAAAACCATGACGCAGCTCCCGAAGGCTCTGGCGGACGGTCGCCGCGTCGTTGCCGATGCTGGTGACGAAGCCGAGCCCGGTGATAAAAATGCGAGGCATACTCTGATGATTAAGACCCGCCACCGTCGCGAGACCGCTATCGATGGCAAGAGTCCTCATCGAAGGCCCTTCACTCTCGCGGGTCAACGCGCTCGTTGCGCTCGCTCGCGTTCGCAAACGATCCAACCGTGATCACGACCGCGAAAAACAGCGAAGGCGGCGAATTCGCCGCCTTCGTCACATTCTTGCGCTCGCGCCGGCTTTACGCGCTGGCCGCCGCGCGCACGGGCGTCGCTGCATCCGGGACCGTCGGAGGTTGAACGGCTTTTGCCGCACCATTCACGCCCGCCGGAGCCGCCACGGCATCCGCGTAACCAAAGGTCAGCGTGATCTCTTCCGCGATCGCAGCTTTTTCCTGCCCGACGCGGATCGCACCCTCGAACGTCGCGAGCGGCATCTTCATGCGTTTCGGCTTGATCGAGAGCGTAAGGATATCGCCCGGCTTGCACACGCGATGCGCGCGCACGCCTTCACAGCCGGTGAAGAAGATCGTCTGCGAGCTTACGACCTTGCCCGGCTCCACTGTCATGCCTTCGAGCAGAAACAGCACCGCCAGCTGCCCCAGCGCCTCGAGCATGATCGACGCCGGCAACACGGGGTTGTCCTTGAAATGTCCCTGGAGAAAAAACTCCTGTCCCGTAATCTTGTATTTGCCGTTCGCCCCGCTCGAGCTGACCGACGCCTCGTTCAAAAACAGAAACGGCGGCTGGATCGGCATCACCGCCCCGATGTGCTCGATCGGCAGGAACTTCGTGGGCTTCGGCAGCGGGAGATCGCGAATCTTGCAGTCGATGAAAGTCTTCACGTCGCCGACCGTGCGAAGGTTGCGCAGCTCGTCGTTGTTGATCGAAAGCTGAAGGACATCCTCCACGAGGATCACGATCTCCATCATCGTCAGCGAATCGATCCCGAGATCCTCGATCAGTCGCAGATCGTCGTCCGCATCCTTCAACTTCACCCGCAAATCCGGCTCCACGAACCGCTCGATCACCCCAATCACCACCGCCGGCACATGCTCGGGATTTCCCGTCTTCCGGAACTGCACCGCAGCCTCAAAAGTCGAAGGCGAACAGCGTTTTAACGCTTCTCGCAGCGCGGTTTCATCCTCCGGCGTGAACGGTTTCGCCAGGACGGGAAACGGCTTGTTCGTCGCCGAAATATCGGGAAGGGCTTCAGACATTGTTATGCTTTTAAATGGGTCCGGCAGACTCGAAAGTAAACCCCTAATTCGGGTGGACGGCTCGTCTCAATCTGGGGGTCTCGGGTTGGGTTCAGGGGCCTTCAGCAGGCATCGGGCCAGCGGCTTCTCGATTGCCAGTTGACCGGTCGGTGAATAGCTCGTTCCCTCGACCTTTCGTCGGATTCGCGTCCGCGCTTCTCACGATATGAGCCACTCGCACGACGACGCCCTGCCGCCCATCTTTCTCATCACGCATGAGTTCTATCCGCGGCGCGGAGGCATCGCCACCTTCGCCGAGGAAATCGCCAAAGCCAGTGCCAGCCTCGGCTACGACCTCGAGGTCTGGGCCCAATCCGTGCCCTCCAACGCTCCCGAAAAGCCGTGGCCGTTTCGCCTTCGCCGGCTGCCGCTCAAAGGCACCCACGATTTGTGGTGCCAGCTTCGTCTCGCCGCACAGGTCGTTCGCGCCCGCCGCCGGCTTCGTCACGCCATCGTCTACCTGCCCGAGCCCGGCCCGATGCTCACGATGATGCTGCTGCAGTTTTTTCACGCGTTCCGCCCCGGCCGCCTCGTCCTCACATTTCACGGTTCTGAAATTCTGAAATTCGCCCGCAGCCCCCTGCGCCGCACGCTCGCCCGCCGGCTCATCGGTCACGCCACACGCATCAGCACGCTGACCCATTACACGCAGGAACTCCTTCTCACCCACTTTCCCGAAGCAGCCGACAAAATCCACCTCACGCCCGGCGCCCTGCGCACCGACTTCGCCGTCGTCCCACCCCGCCGCGCCGCCTCCCGCGATAAAGTCGTCGTTCTCACCGTCGGCCGCCTCCACCCGCGAAAAGGACAACTCCTCACCCTCGAGGCGCTCCAGATGCTCGCTCCCGACGTCCGCTCCCGCCTCGAATACTGGATCGTCGGCGGCCAGAGCAAAAACAACTACGAGTCGATCCTCCGCGCCACCGCCGCCCGCGCGCCCAATCTCGCCGTCCGTTTCCTCGGTAACCTGCCCGACGACGAACTCTCCGACGTCTACGAGCGCGCCGACATCTTTGCGATGACCAGCGTAAACCACCGCCATAGCATCGAAGGCTTTGGCCTCGTTTACCTCGAAGCTTCCGCCCACGGCCTGCCCGTCGTCGCCCACGATGTCGGCGGCGTGGCCGAGGCCGTCGTCGACGGCGTCACCGGCCTCCTCGTCCCGCCACACCGCCCCGCCCAACTCGCCGCCGCCTTCGAACAACTCGTCTTCGATCCCGGACTCCGCCGACGCCTCGGCGAAGCCGGACGCGAATGGGCCCAGCGCAACTGCTGGCGTAAATCCGCCGAAGCGCTCTTCCAGCCCCTTTCCGCCAGCGCATGATCCAGACGCGCGCCACCGTCACGGTCCGCTATGCCGAAACCGACATGATGGGCATCGTCTATCATGCCAATTATCTCCCCTGGTTCGAAGTCGCGCGCACGCAGCTCCTCCGCGAGCAGGGCTTCCCTTATCGTCAGCTCGAAGCCGACGGTTTTCGCATCCCCGTGCTCGAGGTCGCAGCCAAATACCGCCGCCCCGCGCTCTACGACGACGTCCTGACAATTGTCGCCACCATCCGCGAAAAACCGCTCCTCCGCATTCGCATCGAATACGAAGTCCTGCGCGGCGACGAACTGCTCGCCACCGGCGCTTCGGCCCACGCTTTCTGCGATCTTCGCGGCCAACCGACGCGCCCGCCGCCCGCCTTCGTCGCGCGCATGAACGAGCTCTTCCCGTAGGCGCTGCTCAGTCCACGCTCTCCTCCGCGCGATACTCCGCGAGCACCGCTTCGTCCGCTTCCCGCTCGCGGATTTCCTTCAACCGTTCCCGCGCCCGCTCCGCCCCCGCGATTCGAAATATCGCCCAGACCGCGTGCGCGCGCACCAGCGGCACGCCTTCGCTCGCGAGCCGCACGAGGTCCGGCAACACACTTTCGTCGCGCGCATTTCCCGCCACCACGCACGCATTTCGCAACAGCCCCGCGAGCTTCACGCGTTTGATCGCCGTCCGCCGAAACACCGCCGCGAACCGCTCCGGCGTCAGCCGCAAAATCTCCCGCAGTGTCAAATCCGCCAGCTCCCGCCGCGCCACCAGCAACACCTCGCGCCCCTCCTGCGCGAACCGATTCCACGGGCACACCTCCGCGCACACGTCGCAGCCATAAATCCGCCGGCCGATCCCTGCCCGTAACTCGCGCGGAATCACCCCGCGATTCTCGATCGTCTGATACGACACGCATAGCCGCGCGTCCACCACGCCGGGCCGCACCAGCGCCCGCGTCGGGCATGTATCCAAACATCGGGTGCATTTCCCGCACAACAATCCGACCGCACCTGGATCGCCCGCCTTCGCCTTTCGATTCCGCAGTGGCTCGTCCGGCTCGATCGCCACCCGTGTCAGGATCGCCGCCAGAAACAACCAGTTCCCGTGCTCGCGCGAAATCACCATCGCGTTCTTCCCCACGAAACCGATTCCTGCCCGCGCCGCCCAGTTCCGCTCCAGCACCGGCCCCGTATCCACATAATACCTATAATCCTCCGCCCCCGCTCCGAACATCTCCTCGATCACCCGCCCCGCCGCCACCAGCGCCGGCTTCATCGTGTCGTGATAATCCTCGTGCAACGCATACCGCGCCCACACCGGCCCGCGATCGTTGCCCTCGGCACGTCCCTCGCCGCGTCCATAATTCACCCCCAGCGCGATCACGGTCTTCACACCCGTCAACACCAGCGACGGATCCGCCCGCTTTTCCACCGTCCGCTCCATCCACCCCATCTCCCCGTGCATACCCTCATGCAACCAGGTCTGCAGCGCCCCGCCTTCCGGCACCATGCCCGCCGCCGCGAATCGCACCGTGTCGAACCCCAGACCGCGCAATCGCTCGCGCAACGCCTCCCGCCGTTCCGCGCTCATCCGCGACGCACCTGCTGTTTCACGAAATCCCCCGCCTCCCGTCGCCAGGCCCGCATCACGTGCACCACGATGTCGTTCAGCGGTCGCGCATCCGTCAAAATCACCGTCCCCGACCGCTTGTAAACCGGCTCGCGCTCCGCATACAACGCCCGCACCCGCACATCCGGGTCCTCAACATTCAACAACGGCCGGTGCCGGTGCCGCGCCGTCCGCGCGAGGATCGTTTCGATCGACGCGTGCAAGCAGATCACCACACCGCGCGCCTTCAGCGCTTCGAGCATTCCCGGTTGCACCACCAGCCCGCCGCCGCACGACACCACCGCGCGCGTCGCCGCATGCCCGCCTTCGATGAACACCCGCTCCATCGTCCGAAACGCCCCCTCCCCTTCCGCTGCAAAAATCTCCGCAATCGTCCGCCCCTGCTGCCGCTCGATCTCCTGATCGCTGTCCACCAACGCAAACCCCAGCCGCTGCGCCACCGCCCGCCCGATCGTCGTCTTGCCCGTGCCCATAAAGCCCACGAGATAGAGATTCACATCCGCCGCATTCATTCAGGCCGCCCACCCAACGCCGCCCCGTCGCCCTTGCCAATCGCGAAAAACTGGCCGCCCCCGGCCGTTCCCGCTTCATTCGCGCCCATGACCGCACCGCGCTACGAGTTCGCCAGCGACAACACCGCCGGCCTCTGCCCCGAAGCCCTCGCCGCCCTCGCGGACGCCAACGCCTCCCGCGCCCCGAGCTACGGCGACGACGCCTGGACCGCTCGCGCCCACAATCTCTTTCGCGAACGCTTCGAAACCGACTGCGACGTCTTCTTCGTGTTCAACGGCACCGCCGCCAACGCCCTCGCGCTCTCCGCCTGCTGCCGCGCCGCGCACACGCGCATCCTCTGCCACGAGTTTTCCCACGTCGATACCGACGAATGCGGCGCTCCCGAATTCTTCACCGGCGGCGCCAAAGTAAACACTCTGCCCGGCCCCGCCGGAAAACTTCAACCCGCCACCATCGAAGCCGCCCTCCATCGCGGCCACGGCATCCACTACCCGAAACCCGCCGTTCTCTCCCTCACTCAATCCACCGAACTCGGCACCGTCTACACGCCCGCCGAAACTACCGCCCTCTGCTCGCTCGCTCACATCCACGGCCTCGCCGTCCACCTGGACGGCGCCCGCTTCGCCAACGCTCTCGCCTCGCTTCAACCCGCTTCCGCCGCCGACCTCACCTGGCGCGCCGGTGTCGACGTTCTCTGTTTGGGCGGCACCAAAAACGGCCTGCTCAACACCGAAGCCGTCGTCTTCTTCAACCGCGACCTCGCCCGCGAGTTCGATTACCGCGTGAAACAATCCGGGCAGCTCGCCTCGAAAATGCGCTTCGCCGCGGCCCAATGGACCGCCGTCCTCCGCGACAACACCTGGCTCCGCCACGCCGCTCATGCCAATACCCAGGCCCGCCGTCTCGCCGACGGCCTGCGCCCGCTGCCGCACCTCCGCCTCCTCTTCGAACCCGCCGCCAACGGCGTCTTCGTCGAAATGCCTCCTTCCCTCTACGACGCGCTCACCGCCCGCGGCTGGCAGTTTTACCGCTTCATCGGCGACCACGGCTATCGGCTCATGTGCTCGTGGGCGACGACCGACGCCGAAATCGACCTCTTCCTCGCCGACGCCCGCGCGCTCGCATCGTAAGCCGTCCAAACGAATCCACTCTCAACGTCGTTCCCTTTGCCATTCTGAGCGCAGCGAAGAATCCACGCCACCCGCCCACGAAAAAGCCCCGGCGTTTCGCCGGGGCTTCACTCGAAATATAACTCGTCCGGCGACTTATTCCTTCGTCGGCACCGGCGGCTGCGCCGGCATCGTTTCGCCGCCCGCTGGATTCACGTCCAGCAGCTCGACATCGAACACCAGCGTCGAAGCCGGCGGAATCCCTTGGTTGCCGTTCTCGCCGTAGGCCAGCTGCGGCGGCACATAGAGTTTGATCTTTCCGCCCTTGGAAATCTTCTGCAGGCCCTCCGTCCAGCCCGGGATGACTTCGTTCAACTTGATGTCCATCGGCTCGCCGCGTTCGACCGAGCTGTCGAAGACCGTCCCGTTCACGAGCTTGCCGGTATAGTGCACGCGCACCGTGTCCTCCGGCTTCGGCGTCGGTCCGGAACCCTGCTGCTCGATCTCATACGCGAGCCCGCTCGGCAGCACCACCACGCCGTTCTTCTTCGTCATCTCCGCCATGAACGCCGCGCCTTCGCTCGTTCCCTGCTCGCGCATCTTCGACATGTAGCCGGATTGCTTGCGCTGCATGAACGCTTCGAACGCCGGCCGGATCGCCTCGAAATCCTGCGGCGATTCGTCACCCGCGGCCGCCGCGCGCAGACCCTTCACCACCGCTTCGATTTCCGCCTCGCTGAAACCGAGCTCGATCAGCCCGGATTGCCGCCCCAAAAACCAACCGAGCTGCTCCGCGATCTGCTCATCCGTGTAGTTGGCCGCAGTCGCCGGTTGCGACTCGGGCGCCGCAGGCTGGGCGGGCGGCGAATTTTCGTTCTGCGCACGCGATGCCGGGGAAATGCCGAGCACCAGCACAAGCGCCGGCAGGAGGGACTTCAGTTTCATGAGGGGAAGGAAGCGATATGTGAAATCCGCGAACACGTTTTGTGCCGCGAAGTTTTCGGGTCTGCCACCCGGCCCCTTCGATAGCAAACAATTACTCCCCGCTTGTCTCCCCCTCTCGATCCGCCCTCAATCGCACCTTTTCATGAATTCCGATCAATTCTGGACCAGCCAGGACGGCCAGATCCTTACCGTAAAAAACAAGGACGAACGCACCGTCGCGCTCACCCTGGCATTCTGGCCCCGCAACCCCGCCGAATTCGATTTCCTCAAGACCCAGCTGCCCGAGCTCAAATTCACCGAGCGCAGCTCCCTCGCCCGCATCGGCATCGAGATGCTCACCCACGGCTCGCCGCGCGTCGAAGGCAACCGCCTCGAACTCGATGTCGATGCCTTCATCTTCGATCCCAGTTTTCCCAACGCCCCCTATTGGAAAAAACTGATGCGCTCCGGCGCGCCCGTCGGCCGCCTCTTCTACGCCCCCGCCGCCTGCAAACTTTCCACCGCGGAAATCTGGGAGGCCGTGAAAGAAAACCGCCTCAAGCTGCCCAACACCATCTCCATCGATCGCGACGGCCGCGTCTACCTCACCCCTCACCAGGTCTCCTACACGCTCAACCCCAAGCTCCAGCGCCTGAACTTCGAACGCATCGTCAGCGGCAACGCCGGCCGCGCGTTCATCGACAAGGTCCAGATCCGCCACGAGGCTTCCCCCCTCACCATCCCGCCGCACTCCGGCATCCTCACGAGCTGCTCGATGTATTTGAAAGAGCACTTCGTCGTGCTCAACCAGGGCCGCGGCAACTTCGGCATCCACACCAGCGCCGTCCTGCTCGATCCCATCAAGACTTTCGGCACGAACATCATGCTCGAGATCTACAACTCGGGCGACCAACCCGTGGTAAATCCGCTCGTCTCCGTCGAAATTTTCCGCGCCCCCGAAGCCAGCGATCCCGAGTTCAAGACCCTCGCCAAGAAACGCCAGCGGCTCTTCACCACCGCCAACGACCTCTACAAGGCGATCGACGCTCATCCTCCACGCGACAACGCCGAGTCCAAGCCGCGCACCAAGATCACCGTCAAACACCAGAGCGCCACGATGGAGAATCGCTCGCTCTTCGTCCGCTCCGGCGACGACCTGAAAAAAATCCTCGGCGAAAACGGCGATGCCGGCGGCCACCGCACCATGATCCAGGCGCTCGACGCCGCCGCGGACAACGCCGACACCCTCATCCTCGATTACTTTCCCGATCTCCTCGAGCACACCGAGCTCGTCACCCGCATCGGCGAGGTCCGCCCCAAACGTCTCATCTTTCGCCACGCCTCGCGCACCCACGGCTACTTCCTTTCGAGCAACGCCCACGCGCGGCTCGACATGTTCGATGCCATCGGCCTCCAGGTCTACTGGTATGACGAGATGAGCGGCGACCTCTATCTCCACACCTACAAGAAGGACCACGGCTTTTTCGTCCGCGAGGAAACCGCCCGCAAATTCCAGGAGTGCACCATCCTCGCCTTCTACGGTTCCGCCGTCGGTCTCGACGCGCCGGATACCGCCCGCATCTCCGGCCTCGTCGACAAGCTCACCGGTTTCTTCGGCCACAATCTCGGCGTCCTTACCGGCGGCGGCGGCGGCGTCATGCGCCTCGCCACCGAGCAGGCTCGCAGCAAAGGCGCGCTCACCGGCGCCTGCTTCCTCGAACTCGAAGCCCAGCCACCCGAGCTCGGTGTCGACTTTTTCAATACGTTCCAGGAGTCCTCCCGCCACTTCCGCCAAAAATGGTTCGAAGCCGCGGACTTTTGCATCTTCAACGTCGGCGGCGTCGGCACGCTCGAGGAGATCGGCATCGAGATGTGCAACCTCAAACTCGGCATCCGCCCGCGCGTCCCCTACGTTTTCTTCAACGCCCGCTTCTGGGGCGATCTCCGCAAACAGATCCGCGAGATGATCGTCACCAAACGAGCCCCCGCCTGGATCGCCGACTACATCCTCTTCACCGACGATCCCGACGAAGTCGTGTCATTCTACCGTAAGAAGCTCCAGGTGCTCTAGGGCGGTCTGTCACCCCCCCCTTCCTGTCATTCTGAGCGAAGCGAAGAATCCAGGGCCACACTCGCCTCTACGTTCGCGCCCAAACCAACCTTCATGCCCAACCTACCCCGCACCGTGCTCGTCGTCGGCTCCGGCGGACGCGAACACGCCCTCGTCACCGCCCTCCATCGCTCGCCCGCTCGCCCGAAACTTTTCTGCGCACCCGGTAATCCCGGCATCGCCGAACTCGCCACCTGCGTGCCCATCGCCGCCGACGACGTCAGGGGTCTGGTCTCGTTCGCACAAAAGGAAAAAATCGAATTCGTCGTCGTCGGCCCCGAAGTCCCTCTCGCCCTCGGCCTCGTCGACGAACTCACCAAACTCGGCATCCCCGCCTACGGCCCGAAAGCCGACGGTGCCCGCCTCGAAGCTTCGAAAATCTACACGAAGGAAATCCTTCAGAAGTATAACATCCCCACCGCGCCCGCCGCCTTCTTCTCCGACCCCGACGACGCGATCGCCTACATTCGCGCGCGCCCCGCGCCGATCGTCGTCAAGGCCGACGGCCTCGCCGCCGGCAAAGGTGTCGTCGTCGCGCAAAACCACGCCGAAGCAGAGACAGCCGTGCGCGATCTCCTTTCCCTCCCGAGCCAGTCCAAGGTGCTCATCGAAGACTGCCTCGTGGGCGAAGAAACCTCCATCCTCGTCGTCGTTTCCGGCCGCGACTACGTCGTTCTCCCCACCTCGCAGGATCACAAGCGCATCGGCGACGGCGACACCGGCCCCAACACCGGCGGCATGGGCACCTACTCCCCCGCCGAGGTCGTCACGCCCGCGCTGCTCGCGCGCATCGACCGCGAAATCGTCCGCCCTTCCGTCGATGCTATCGCCGCCGAAGGTATTCACTTTGTGGGCACGCTTTTCATCGGCATCATGCTTACGCCCAACGGCCCCAGCGTGCTCGAATACAACACCCGCTTCGGCGATCCCGAAACCCAGGTCGTCCTCCCGCGCCTCGAAACCGACGTTCTCGAACTGCTCTGGGCCGCCGCCCGCGGCGAGCTCGCGCGCGTGCCGCTGAAGGTTCGCTCCGAACACGCGCTCTGCGTCGTCGTCGCCGCCCGCGGTTACCCCAACGCCCACCCCAAGGGCGACGCCATCGGCCTGCCGCGCGTGCTCCCCACGTCCGTCTCCATCTTCCACGCCGGCACGGCAAAAAACTCCGCCGGCCACCTCGTCACCAACGGCGGCCGCGTTCTCGGCGTCACCGCGCTCGCTCCCACGCTGCGCCACGCATCGGTCGACGCCTACGCCGTCTGCGACGCGATTCAGTGCACGAGCAAATATTTTCGCCGCGACATCGGCGCCCGCCAGCTCCGCCGCGCCTGACCCGTTCGCACCGCACCCCGACTCCGTTCTTTGCAAACCCGGGGATTTGGTGTCCATTCGGACCTTCGTCGCCATGCCCGACATCGTGCTCGTCGTTTGCACCGCCAACATCTGCCGCAGCCCCATGGCCGCCGGCTTGTTGCAACACGCCCTCGCCGCGCAACCCGAGCCGCTCCGCTCCGTCAAAGTCGAGTCCGCCGGCGTCGCCGCCCGCACGGGCGAACGCGTTTCCGAAAACTCCGTCACTGCGCTCAAGAAAGTCGGCATCGACATCGCCCGGCACACCAGCCGCCCGCTCACCCAGGAGATGCTCGACCGCGCCGCCGTCGTCATCTGCATGACCGAGTCGCACCGCGCGATGATCCAGCTCCAGGCCGATCCGCCGCCGAAACACATTCATCTCTTCCGCGAGTTCATGCCCGCCGGCGCCGACAAGGAGATTCCCGATCCCTTCGGCGGCCCCCTCGGCGTCTACGAGCTCTGCCGCGACGAAATGGTCGATGCCATCCCCTCCCTCGTCGAATTTCTTAAGACGCGCCTGGCTCCCCGACCGCAGTGATTTTCGATTTCCGCCTCTCGATTTTCGCTCCTTGCTGATCGCCTCGCACCCATTCGAAAATCGGAATTCAAAATCGAAAATTTCTCCCATGCTCAACGCCTCGCCGCTTCAATCCCTCGACCCGCTCGTCTACTCCGCCATCGCGGAAGAGTTCCATCGCCAGCAGAGCCACATCGAGCTCATCGCCTCGGAAAACTTCACCTACCCCGCCGTCATGGAGGCGCAGGGCAGCGTGCTCACCAACAAATACGCCGAGGGCTACCCCGCGAAGCGCTGGTATGGCGGTTGTGAATACGTCGACAAGATCGAGCTCCTCGCGATCGAGCGCGCCAAGCAGCTCTTCGGCGCCGAGCACGCCAACGTCCAGCCGCACTCCGGTGCGCAGGCCAACGCCGCCGTCTACGCCTCCGTCCTCCAGCCGGGCGACAAGCTCCTCGGCATGAATCTCAGCCACGGCGGCCACCTCACCCACGGCAACCCCGCCAACTTCTCCGGCAAGCTCTACAACTTCTGCCAATACGGCGTCCGCGAGGACAACGGCCTCATCGACTACGACGAACTCGCCGCCGTCGCCCAGCGCGAGAAACCGAAGATGATCACCGTCGGCGCCAGCGCCTACTCGCGCATCATCGACTTCGCCCGCATGGCCGAAATCGCGAAGAGCGTCGGCGCGCTCCTCTTTGCCGACATCGCGCATATCGCCGGCCTCGTCGCCGCCGGCGTCCATCCTTCACCGATCCCGCACGCCGATTTCGTCACGACCACGACGCACAAAACCCTGCGCGGCCCGCGCGGCGGCTTGATCATGTGCCGCGCCGCCCACGCCAAAGCCATCGATTCCGCCGTTTTCCCCGGCACGCAGGGCGGTCCCCTCATGCACGTCATCGCCGCCAAGGCCGTCTGCTTCGGCGAGTGCCTGAAACCCGAGTTCAAGGCCTACTCCGAGCAGATCGTCAAAAACGCGAAAGCGCTCGCCGCCGCCTTCCTTTCCCGCGGCTACAAACTCGTTTCCGGCGGCACCGACAATCACCTCTTCCTCATCGACCTCCGCACGAAGTTCCCCGAGCTCACCGCCAAGAAAGCGCAGGAGTCCCTCGATCTCGCGAACATCACCTGCAACAAGAACACCGTGCCGTTCGAAACCCGCTCGCCCTTCCAAGGCTCCGGCATCCGCCTCGGCACCCCCGCCGTGACCAGCCGCGGCCTTCGCGAGGCCGACATGGAAGAGATTGCCTCCAACATTGACGCCGTGCTCGCCGCCATCGGCACCGATCGCGAAACGACCGCCATCGCCGAAACGAAACAGCGCGTCCTCGCTCTGACCGCCCGCTTCCCGCTCCCCTACCGCCTCGGCTGATTCGGCGCGCAGCGAGGATTCTTCGTCGGGCGGGTCTCGCGACCCGCCTTTTTTATTGGTCCCGCCCAGAGGCGAAACGCTTCTCGAAGATCAACTCGCACTCACGCTTGCGAGGCCCGCGCGGCGCGCGTCATGCTCCGCCGCCGAATCCATGCCGACTCCCCAGCGCGCACTCGCCCAGCCGAGCCGCCACCTTCTTCTCGTTGTTCTCATCGCCGTCGTGGGCATCGCCGTGTCTTTCGCGATTCATCATCGCAGCCGCCGCTTGCAGGCCGAGCACCAGGAGGCCGAATTCGCCCGCCGCGCCGAAATCCGCCACGCCCTCACCCGCGAGGTCATCAACTATTACGTCGCCGCCGTCTACGCGCTGAAAAGCCTCTTCGAAGGCAGCGGCACCGTCGAACGCGCCGAATTCCGCTCCGTCGCCTCCGAAATCCTCACCCGCTACCCGGGCATCGCCGCGCTCCAGTGGATCCCCATCGTTCCCGCATCCGAGCGCGCGCGCCTCGAGCAGGCGGTCACCGCCGAACTCGGCCAGCCCTTCGAGTTCACGCGCTCGGGCGGCTCACCCGATGCGCCAATGATTCGCGCGCCCGATCGCGCCGAGCATTTCCCCATCCTCTTTGTTGAACCGTTCGCCGGCAACGAACGCGCGTTCGGCTTCGACGTCCAAAACGCTCCCTCCCTTCCCTTTCTCGAAAAAGCCCGCCAGTCCGGCCAACTCGTCGCCAGCGCCCAGTTCGCCCTCGTTCAGGGCCACCGCGGCATCGTCATCGCCTGCCCCGTTTTCACCGAACGCTCCCCCGGCGCGCCGGAATGCATCGGCTTCGTCCAAGGCGTGTTTCGCGTCGAAGAGATGCTCGAACAAAGTTACCTCCGCCAACGCGAGGTTGCGGCCGACACGCTCTACATCGACGACACCGCCAGCGACCCCGCGCAACGCCTCCTCTACTACCGCCCGGCCGGCGACCGTCCATCGATCGCGCCGGCCGTCACCGAGGCCGATTTTCGCGCCAGCTCGGCGCACGAATATTCGTTCGAATTCGGCGGCCGTCGCTGGCTCGCACGTTATCGTTCCTCCGCCACCTGGCTCGCGGAACAGGACGATCATCTTCCCCAACTCTGGCTCGGGTCCGGCCTCCTCGTCACCGCGTTGCTCGCCAGCCTGGTCGGCGGCGTCGCGCGCCGCGCCATCGTCGTCGAACGCCTTGTCGCCGAACGCACCGCCGAACTCGAGGAAAACCGCCGCCAGCTCGACAACCTCCTGCACGCCCTCCCCGGCATGGCCTTTCGCGCCCGTTACGATAAACAGCTGACCACCCTCTTTGTGAGCGAAGGCGCCTACGCCCTCACCGGCTCCCGCCCGGAAGAATTCGTCAGCGGCGCCGTCCACCTTCGCGACTTCACCCACCCCGACGACCTCGAACGCGTTCGCACCGCCACCCGCACCGCCCTCGCCGACCAGTGCGATTTCGAAGTCGAATACCGTCTCCGCCCGCGCACCGGTCGCGAAAAATGGGTCCTCTCCCGCGGCCGCGGCGTCTATGCGCCCGACGGACAACTGCTCTTCATCGACGGGCTCGCGATCGACATCACCGACCGAAAACAGGCCGAGGCCGCGAAGCTCACCCTCGAACGTAAACTTCTCGAAAGCCAGAAACTCGAAAGCCTCGGGCTCCTCGCCGGCGGCATCGCCCACGATTTCAACAACCTCCTCACCGGCATCCTCGGCCACGCCAGCCTCGCCCGCCACCGACCCGACGTCGATTCCGCCATCGTCGATCATCTGCGCAAAATCGAGTCCGGCGCCGGCCGCGCCGCCGACCTCTGCCAGCAGATGCTCGCTTACTCCGGCCGCGGCCAGTTTCTCGTCGAGCCCGTCGATCTGTCGCAAATCGTCACCGACACGCTGCCCCTCCTCAAAGGCTCGTTGTCGCCGCGCGCCCGCGTCGAACTCGCACTCTCGCTCCGTCCCACGATCATCTCGGCCGACGCCACCCAGATCCGGCAGATCGTGATGAACCTCATCCTCAATGCCGGCGAGGCCCTCGGCGCCGCCGGCGGCGAAATCGTCGTCGCGACCGGCCGTCGCCCGTTCGACCGCGCACTCCTCAACCAAGCTCGCTTCGGCGAACTCCTCGCACCTGGCGATTACGTCTTCCTCGAGGTCCGCGACAATGGCTGCGGCATGGGCTCCGACACCCTCGCCAAGATTTTCGACCCGTTCTTCACGACCAAATTCACCGGTCGCGGCCTCGGACTCGCCGCCGTGCTCGGCATTGTTCGCGCCCACTCGGGCGCACTCCACGTCCGCAGCGAACTCGGACTTGGCTCCACCTTTACGCTGATCATGCCGCCCGCGCCCGATCACGCCGTCGTCCCCCGCAGCACGCCGTCCGCCACGCCCTGGCAACAGAAAGGCAAGGTTCTCGTCATCGACGACGAGGCGCCGGTGCGCGAGGTCGCCGCCCAGCTCATCGCCTCCTTTGGCTTCACCGTGGTCACCGCCAGCGACGGCGCCGAAGGCATTGCGCTCTTCAGCCGCGACCCCGGCGGCTTCGACCTCGTTTCCCTCGATCTCACGATGCCCGGCCTCGACGGCGAGGAAACCCTCGCCGCGCTTCGCGCCATCTCGCCCGGCGTGCGCGTCCTGCTCGTCAGCGGCTACAGCGAAAACGAACGCATCAGCGAACTCGCGCGCAGCGGCCCGCTGCTCTTCCTCCAAAAACCCTTCACCCGCCGCCGCCTCCAGGAAAAACTCCGCGAGATCCTCGGCTAAACACGCTCGCCCGCACCGGGCCCGGTAGGGCGAACCCTCCCGGTGAGCCGCCCAAACGACCGCTTACTTCTCGCTCGTCGCGTCGTCCTTCGGCTCCTGCACCAGCCGCTGCGCCATCGGCGCCAAACGGCTCAACATCAAGCTCGGCGGCGGCGACGAATCGACCAGCGCGAGGAACTTGTCCCGGCGCTTCACCAGAATCTCCCGCAGCTGCTCCTTCTGCACCTCATCGAGCTTCAAATCCTTCACATTCCACTCCAGCCGCATCGGCACGACCACGATCGCGAGCATCTTGTGCAGCGGCTTCTGCTGCAGGCTCACGACTTCCTCGGGGGTGAGCGGTGTCGTCAGGTTCCACTTCGCATCCTCCTGCGCGCGCAGGTCGGCGTATTTCTTCACGATCTTGTGGAAAACTTCCTTCTGATCCGGCCGCAGGATCCCATCGATGTCGCGATCGAGTTCGCGATCGATCGCCAGCATCCGCAGCCGAAAACGCTCCACCTCCGGCCCCAGTTGCTGCAACTGCGCCGAAATCTTCGCCACATCCGGACTCGGCGTCGCCGGTCCCGAGGTGGTGGTCGTTCGCTTGCCGTTCGATAATTCGCCCAGCAATTGCGGCGGCGGGGGCACCTTGCACGATGTGCGCTCCGCCCAGCGACCGGCCCCAAAGCCGGCACCCAGCACCAACACGGTGAGAAGCGCGATGAGAACGCGTTGCTTCATCGCACCTGGCCCAGGCGCTCCATCTCGGCGGCTACGGCTTCCCAGCCGGCGAGATTGCGCTCGGTCTCGTTCGCGGCCTGCCGCGAATGGACGAAAAAGATCGCCGCCAGGCACACCATCGCCGTCGCGGCGCTCAGGAGACACTGGCTGTAAAACGTCGGCGCGAGGTCGCGAGCCGCTCGGAGCGTGCGCTCCGCGAATCCCGGGCGAAGCAGCGCCCCGGCGTGCCCCTGTAATGCGAGCCAGGCGTAAGATTCAGGTTTCATGTGGTCGTTGATAATACTGACGCAGCTTCTCCCGTGCTCGATGCAAACGGGCTTTCACCGCCATCACGCTCGTTCCCGTCGCCTCGGCCATCTCGACCTGGCTGCGACCCTCCTGAGCGAGCGCCAACAACGCCCGATCCTTCGGCGGAAGCTGCTGCAACGCATGCCGCAACGCATCCAACTCCTCGCTGTCCACCGCCCCCGGCGGCTCGGGAATGTTTTCGTGCTCCGCCGCGAACGGCGTAAAAATCCGCCGCAGTTTCTGCCGCCGCAAGTGATCGATGCAGGTGTTGCGCGCCAGCCGAAACAACCACGCCTCGAACTGCGCCACGTCGTGCAACCGCGCCAGCGCCCGGATCATCTTGATGAAAACCTGCTGAGCCAAATCTTCCACCGCATCCGGCCGGCCCGTGATCGCGTAAACGAATCCCGCAATCCGCCGCTGATAACTGAAAATAAGCGTGCGCTGGGCCGCTTCGTGCCCCTTTTGCGCCTGCCGAACGAGCTCGGCGAGCGCCTCCGCTGCAGACTTCTCCGTGCGCGCGCATTCGTCAGTCCGGCTTGACGGGGAAGCTGTGGGGAAGTTGCGGATTTGATCGTCTTCCAAGACCCGCGTCCCACGTGCAACAGTTCTTATTGGCATGATTCCAAGCGCTTCAAAATTACCGGCGGTGAAAGCAACTCACCTGATGGCCTAGCGCAAGCTCTGGCTTCGTCACCCGATCGCAGCGCGGGATCCCCTGATTCGGCCTTCCGCCGCTCATCGGCCCGGTGCCGGCTCCACCCGCGCTACTGCAGCATCCTCACCCGTCGGTCTTTCCGCGGAAATTGCAGCGTCACCAGCGTCCCGACGCCTTCCTTGCTTTCGATCCCGATCTGCCCGCCATGATCGCGCATGATCCGCTGCACGATCATCAGCCCCAGCCCGCTCCCGCCCACCTTCGTCGTGTGATACGGCTGAAACAACCGCACCAGATCCTCCTGCTTGATCCCCGCCCCGTTGTCTCCGAACAACAAATACACGTTGTCGTCGTCCGCGTGCGTCCGGATCCGCAGCCGCCCGCCCGGCTGCATCGCTTCCACCGCGTTCTTGGTGATGTTGAAGAACACCTGCTTCAGCTGGTTTCGATCCGCCATGATCACCGGCAAATCGCCCGGCGTCTCCGCCTCGATCTGGATTCCCCGGTCCCCCAACTCGCCCTGCTGAAACCGCAACACTTCCGCGAGCACCTCCGCCACCCGCGTCTCCGCCAGGTCCGGCGCCCGCGGCCGGATCGCCTCCAGAAAATTCGTGATGATCCCATCCAGCCGCCTCACCTCCGACTGACACACCGCGATCGAATCCGCCAGCGCCGTGCTTTCCTTGTCGCGCGCCGCCTTCAGCTTTTTCAAACGCCGCTCGATCAACTGCAGGTGAATCGTCAGCGAATTCAGCGGATTCCCCAACTCGTGCGCCACTCCCGCCGCCAGCAGCAAAATCGACGACGTCCGCTCGTTCTCGATCCGCGCCTCCGTCGATAATTTGTCCCGCGTGATGTCCGACAAAATCACCGCGAACCGCCGCGTCGCCGTCCGTCCCTCCCCGCGAAACGGCACCATGTAAAGCCGCACCGTCCGCGGCTCCGGATACGTCAGCTCGAACTCCCGCGCCACCACGGGCATCGCCGTCACATTCTCCGCCTCCAAGGCTGGCTCCAGCGACTTCCGTAATCCCGGCGCCAATCGCCACAGCGTCTGCCCCGTCAGATCCTCGTCCGCCAAACCGATCAACCGCTGCGCCGCCCGATTCGCATACTCGATGTGCCCGCCCGCGCTGATCACCAGCACCCCTTCCTGCAGCGTGTTGAAAATGTCCTCGAACAAGCCCCGCTCGCGCGCCAGCCGCTGCACCAGATTGGTGAGGCTGACCGAATCCAGCGATTCGACTCGGCCCAACACCCGATCGAGTGAGGAGTTCTTCTTGCCAGGCATCCGCCGACAAAAGCTGAAACGCTGACAAACTGAAACGCTGAAACTGCTCCGATATCAGCTTTTCAGCATGTCAGCGTTTCAGCGTTTCAGCGTTTATTCTTCGAACATCTGCATCTGCGCCGGATCGACCCTCACCGCCAAAAGCTTCCGCAGAAACATCTCCCGATGCTCCAGACACCGCCCCAGCCGCAACACGGCGTCGCGATGCTCCTCCGTCCCATAGCCTTTGTGCTGCGCGAACCCATAACCCGGATACTTCGCATCCAGCTCCCGCATCAACCGGTCGCGCGCCACCTTCGCCACGATCGACGCCATCGCGATGCACAGCGACCGCGCATCGCCATTCACGAATGCCGTGTGCGGATACGGAAAACTCCGCAGCGGCAGACCGTCGATCAACACCCGCGCCGACACCGTCGGCACAAACGCCGAACGCTCCTCGAAACTCGCAAACAAATCCGGCTCCACCTTCCGCTCGAACGCCTCCGGCGGATGGATCGCCTCCAGCGCCCGCCGCATCGCCAGCTTCGTCGCGCCGAGAATGTTGAACTGCGCGATCTCCTCCACCCCCGCCACGCCGAAATGCGCATGAATCAACCCGTTCGCCGCCAACGTCTCGAACTCGCTCCACAACTCCTCCCGCTGCTCCGCCGACAACAACTTCGAGTCGTTCACCCGTCCTGCCTTCGTCACCGCCCACCGACACTCCAAAAACTCCCGCGTCACCAGCACCGCCGCCGCCACCACCGGCCCCGCAAACGCGCCGCGCCCGACCTCATCGACCCCAATGAGGCTCGCCACGCTCTCGATCTGCTTGAGATCGAACGCCCGCAACTGTCTCCGCTTCGGCATTACAGCTCAGCCATTACCACGCCTGTCATTCTGAGCGAAGCGAAGAATCCACGGCACCCTCCGCCAAAAAAACTCCTCACCATTCCATTTTCTCCCTCGGCTCCTTCAACGGCAGCTCGTCCAGCTTCCCCGCGGCCGACACGACTTCATACGCCGTGCGAAAATGCAGCTTCGCAAACTCCCCGAGCGCGCGCGTCCCGAACTTCGCCATGATCTCTGCCGCCTGCTGCTTCACCAGCGGCCCCGCGCCTTTCTGCAGCTTCGCCCCAAACCGCTTCGATAACAGATTCATCTGCCGCACGAACTCCGCCCGCGCCACCACCGACGCCGCCGCGACCACCGGATCCTCTTCCGCCTTCGTCCGCATTCGCAGATCGAAATCCTTCACCCCTTTCTTCGCCAGCTCCCGCTGCGCCAGAGGCTGCTCCGTAAACTGGTCCAGCAATCCCCACGACACCCGCTTCGCCGTCAGCGCCTGCTCCAGCGCCGTCGCATGCTGCCACGCCAGCAGCCGGTTCAAATTCGCGCCCGACCGTGACATCAGCTCGTTGTATTTCGGCATCCCGCAATAACAGGTGCGCACCACCACGCCCGGCGTCTCCCGAATCGCCCTATCCAATTCCAGGATACGCGTCTCCGTGATCTTCTTCGAATCCTGCACGCCCGCCTTCCGCCACGCCTCGATCGCCGGCTTCTCCGCAATCACCGTCGCCGCCACCACCGGCCCGAAAAAATCGCCCTTCCCACTCTCGTCCAACCCCGCATGCGGCTCGAACCACTCCGGATGCAGCACGTCGTCGTAGCCGAGTTTCGCCGCGCCCGTGATTTCCGGCTCCAGCGTCATCGTGACGAACTCCTCCGTCCCTTTCCCCGCGATCACGACCTTCCCGCTCGTATAAGCCGCCACGTTCATTCTCGCCGCGTCCGATTTGTAGGCGAACCGCGTGTAAGCCACTTCAAACGGCGTAAACCCCCGCGATTCGCAGATCGCCCGCAGTTTCTCCATCTGCGCGTCGTCGAGCTTCACCGTATAACTCGCCAGCTTCTTGGGGGCTTCGTCCTCGTTCTGCTTTTTCGCCATTCGAAACGATAGCCGCAAAGCCGCGCCCAAAGCGCAAAACAGAAAAACACCTGCCAAGCTTCGCGTCCTTTCGCGTGTTCGCGGGCACCTCGGTATTCTGCTTGCCCCTTCCGCGCCTCTTTGCGGCCAATTCTGGCGCCGATGCCGCGCTCCCCCGTTTCCGCCCTCCTCGCGGCCAAATCCAATTTTCAATCCGCCCTCCTCGGCTGGTATCGCGCCCACGCCCGCGCACTGCCCTGGCGTGACTCACCGTCACCTTACAAAACCGTCGTCAGCGAATTCATGCTGCAGCAGACGCAGGTCAAAACTGTCCTGCCCTACTTCGCCCGCTGGCTCGCCGAATTCCCCGATTTCACCGCCCTCGCCGCCGCCCCCGAATCGCGCGTCCTCAAACTCTGGGAGGGCCTCGGCTACTACTCGCGCGCCCGCAATCTCCACAAACTCGCCCAAGCCATCGCCGCTCGGCCCGCGCTTCCCCGCACAGCGGCCGAATGGCGCGAACTCCCCGGCGTCGGCCCTTACACCGCCGCCGCCATCGCCAGCATCTCCTTCAATACCCCCGCCGCCTGCGTCGATGGCAACGTCGTCCGAATTCTCGCCCGGCTCACCGCCGACGCGACGCCGTTCCGCGATTCCGCCACCGCCGCAAAAGCTTTCACCCCGCTCGCCGACGAACTCCTCACGCTCCAATCGCCCGGCGATCACAACCAGGCGATGATGGAACTCGGCGCCACCGTCTGCTTCCGCCAAAAACCGCTCTGCCTCACGTGCCCCGTCCGCCCGTTTTGCGCCGCCGGCCAGCGCGGCGACCCTGAAAACTACCCGCGCCTCGCGCCCAAACTCATCGAACAACGCACGGTCGCCCGCGTCTGGTGCGAACGCGACGGCGCCCTTCTCCTTCATCGCGCCGCCACCACCGCCCGTCGCCTCGCCGACCTCCACGAGCTTCCCACCGCCGAGCACCTCGGCCTCGCCACCACCGCATTTCAACCGGCCGATCTCCTCGCGACGAAACGCCGCAGCATCACGCGATTCCAGATCGTCGAATCGATCTACTCCATGCGCTTTCCCCGCGCGAAACTCTCCCCCGAGCTCATCTGGATCCCGCTCGCGCAGCTCCACGAAATCACCCTCTCCGGCCCGCACCGCCGTTGGATTTCCGAAATCCTCGCTGACCGAGAACGCACCTCCCGCCGCTCACCCCAATAGCGCTTCGATCCGCTCCTTCGACATCCGCACGCCTTCCACCGCCACCCGCGGACTCAACTCCAGCACCAGCACGTGCTCCGGTCGCCAGAACTCCCGCACCATTTTGAAATCGATGTGCCCCGTCCCGATCGGCTGGTGGTCGTCGCCCTCCTCGTTCACGTCGTGCAGATGAAATCCCAGCGTCCGGCCCTTCATCAAATCCAGCTGCAACCGGTGGTTGATCATCCCCATCTTCTCCTTGATGTCCGCATGCCCCGTGTCGTGCCAGTAGCCCCCTGACGCACCTTCCGGCAACTCGTTTAAAAACGTCGGAAAATCCTCGTCCACCGGCAGCTCCTCGAACTTCTCCCGGTTCTCGAATCCCAGCCGCACGCCCTTCTGCTTCGCATACTCGAGCACTTCGTTGACGCTCCCCTTCGTCCGCTCCCAGAACGGCCCCATTTTCTTCCGCAGCTTCTCCGTGCTCTTCTTCAGCAGCTTCCGATATTTTTCGTCCTCCGGCAACTTTGCTTTTGGATGCAGCGCCGCATACGCGCGCAACTTCTTCCCCGGATTCAGCCAGAAAAAACGCACGCTGCCCAAATGACACACCAGCACCGTCGCCTTCACCTGCGCGGCGAAATCGATCGATCGCTTCGTGTGCCGCACCCATTGCTCATGCTCGCGCGCATCCGGCGTCGACGGCTCGAACAGATTCGGCGCCGCATGCACCACGCCCGTCGGCAGCGGACAAAAATTATGCGTCGACC
>JAEZAD010000329.1 GCA_023430565.1 Verrucomicrobiota bacterium | reverse complement strand
ACGGAGCCGGTGAATGAAGGCTATTTCGAAATCGCGATCCGGCGGGCGGTGGCGTTGCGGCGGGAGATGTTCAAGCTGGATGAGACGACGGACGCGTATCGATTGATCAATTCGGACGGCGACGGGTTGAGCGGGCTGACGATCGACCGGTATGGCGACACGTTATTGTGCGAAGTGTATTCGCTGGGGGTCGCGCAGCGGCTGCCGATGTGGCTGCCGTTATTGCATGAGCTGGCGGGGACAAAATTTGCGCGCGTGCAGGTGGATCACGACCTCGGGAGTTTGGAGGGAATCAAGCCGTCGACATTCAAGGAAACGAATGCGGCGGCGCCGCGGCTGGTGAAGATTCGGGAGCATGGCGTGCGCTACGAGGTGGACTTTGCGGAGGGGCACAAGACGGGGTTTTTCTGCGACCAGCGCGACAATCGACGGCGGGTGGCGCAGTTCACGAAAGGGGCGCGGGTGCTGGACCTGTGTTGTTACACCGGAGGGTTTTCGCTGAACGCGAAAGTGGTCGGTGGAGCGGACGAGGTGACGAGTGTGGATCTGGACGAGGCGGCGATCGCGCAGGCGAAGCGGAACGCGAATCTGAACCAGGCGCGGCTGAAGTTCGTGCATGCGGATGCGTTCGCGTATGCGCGGCAGATGCAGCAGAACGGGGAGAGCTGGGATGTGGTGGTGCTGGATCCGCCGAAGTTCATCTTCACGCGGGACGAAGGCGGGAATTGGGAAGGGCGGCAGAAATACGAGGACCTGAATCTGCTCGCGATCTCGCTGGTGAAGCCGGGCGGGGTGTTCGTGACGTGCTCGTGTTCGGGGCTGTTGAGCCTGGAGGATTTCGAGGCGCACGTGATCAAGGCGGCGCATCGGCAGAATCGGCGGCTGCAGTTTTTCGATCGCACGGGGCCGGGGGCGGATCATCCGGTGTATTCGAATTGTCTGGAGAGCCGGTATCTGAAGGTGCTGTGGGCGCGAGTGGTGTAGCCAATTAGTTCGCGTTTGCGGAGGCTTCATGCGCCTTGCGAATCGCGTCGTCGAAGCCAGTCCAACCGTCTGGCGGCTTGCGGACGCCGCGCCGGCCGTTCGCAAGCGATTCCCGCCAAACTGTCTCGCGGTGCGCCTCCTTAAAAAGGGCGACCCAATCTTTTCGAGCAATCTGGAGCCCCATCCTGGCCAGTTCGCCGACGGCCGGCCCCATCATCAAACTGCCGCGGACGGCGGCGGGCGATTCGCCGGCGTTGCTCAAAACATCGTCGCGCGCACCGGCGCGTCGCAGGGCATCGGCAAAGTCGAACCGACCGAGCGCTTCCGCGAGATGCAGGGCGGTCCATTCGCGTTTCAGGGAAGAAATCGAAATCTTCTGATTCAGGTCGACGCGTTTTTCAATCAGGGCGGCAAGCACGCCGTAGTAACCGCGCACCACCGCGCCGTGCAGTGCGGGAATCTGCGCGCCCGGCGGATCAATGCGCACATAGTCCAACAGCACCTGGCGTCCTTGGGTTTGTTCGATGTGGTCGAGCAACGCGAGTGCCAGGTCGCGCTCCGCGTCGACCGATGCCGACACGGGATCCATGCCGGGCGATACCATCGATACGAGGTGAGTGCCAAGTTTGTCCTGCGATCGGTAGCAGGGACCGAGCGGGTTCGCGCCGTGTTCGAGCAGCAGGCGGACGATATCGGCGCGGCATTGCCGGATGGCCCACGCCAACGGGGTCATCGGCAGTCCGGTTTCGCCCAAGGCCGGTGCGTTCGGATCGGCGCCGGCTTTCAACAACAGTTCCACGTTGCGCAGCCAGCCTTCGGGGGAGACGCCCTTCTTGTTCGACGGGTGCGAGAATGCGACGTTGTAGTTCAGCGGCCGCCAACCCCTGGCCAGCTGGTTCGGGTCGGCGCCTTTCGCGAGGGCGGCTTCGATGGTGGCAGTATCTGGACCGAACACCGGAGGACGAGCATCCATGCTCCCGTTTCCCAGCAGCAGCAGCAGGGCAAGGATGGCAAGCCGTCCCGCTCCCAGAAGTTTCGTGGTCATTTTCTTTCCGGAGAAGTTGAAGAGGAGCGCGCAGCAGAGTGTCGAGCGCGGTTACGGTCAAGCGTCAGGCGGTCAGATGGACCGAGCCGTGGTGTAGTGAGAAGAACGCTTCGCCGCAGGAGAAACGGGACCGGCGCCGTCTAGTGAGGCGGAAGCTCCAGGGACGACATCCAGGTTGTCGTTTGAATTTTCCCTGGAGCCTGGATGTTCGTGCTCAGGGTATCCGCGATCTGTTGCTTCGAATTCCGCATCTCCGCCGGCGCGGTTGCGTCTGGCTGCGGTTCCCCAACAAACAATCCCCCATGATCCGCAAACTTGCGCACTGCTGCCTGTTCACCGACCAGATCGACGCCATGATCGCGTTTTACCGCGACGTGCTGGGCTTCCCGATCAAGTTCAAGATGCACAACGACGACGGGTTCGCGTTCGGCTATTATTTCGCGACGGGCGAGATGACGTTTGTGGAAATCTTCGATCAGAAAGGCGCGGTGAAGCAGTGGGGCGGGACGGTGAATACGCTGCGGGGGCACGGCGATACGCACTACCGGCATTTGTGTTTCGAGGTGATCGGGCTGGAGGAGGAGGTCGCGCGGCTGGAAGCGAAAGGAATCAAGGTGCGGCCGCTCAAGGTCGGCATGGATCATTCGAAGCAGGCGTGGATCAAGGATCCGGACGGCAATGATATCGAATTGATGGAGTATACGCCGAAGAGCCTGCAGTTGTGAGGGGAGTGGTCTGCGACGGCCGACGGGCTCGGCGCAATCTTCGGGGTGGACAAGTGGGATGGCGCGCGAAGCATGCGGCGCACACGCATGGATACCCTGACCCGTCTGTTCGAGCAGAACAAAGCCTGGGCCGAAGCGATCACCGCGAAGGACCCGCGTTTTTTCGAGAAGTTGTCGCGGCAGCAGAGCCCCGAATATTTGTGGATCGGGTGCTCGGACAGTCGCGTGCCGGCGAACGAAATTCTTGGGATGCTGCCCGGCGAAATTTTTGTGCACCGCAATATCGCGAACGTGGTGGTGCACACCGATCTGAATTGTTTGAGCGTGCTGCAGTTCGCGGTGGATGTGTTGAAGGTGAAGCACGTGATGGTGGTCGGCCACTACGCATGCGGCGGCGTGGGGGCGGCGCTGCGGTGCGAGCGGGTGGGGCTGGCGGACAACTGGCTGCGGCACGTGAAGGACGTGAAGGTGAAACACGAACGATGCGTGTGCTCGCTGCCGGATGAAGCGTCGCGGCATGCGCGGCTGTGCGAGTTGAACGTGGTCGAGCAGGTGCAGAATCTTTGTCAGACCACGATCGTGCGCGACGCGTGGGAGCGCGGGCAGTCGGTGACGGTGCACGGCTGGATCTACGGCTTGCGGGACGGGCGGCTGCGGGATCTCCGGTGCTCGGCCGAATCGGTCGAGTCGGCGGAGCAGGGGTATTTCGAGGCGGTGGCGGCGCTCGCGTAGCGCGGGGCGTTTCGTTCAGCGCAGCTCCTCGAGGATCAGAGAGTGCCAGCCGGTGCGGTAGGTTTCGAAACCGGGAGATTGCGCTTGCGCGACGAGAGCGCGGCCGGACGCGAGCGTGGCGATCAGCGACGCTTTCTTCTGACTGAAGAGAGCGGAGCGCTCGGTGAACTCGATCTGTTCCTGGAGAACGTGGTCGCGCGAGTCGGCGAGGACGTTGCCGGCGTCGTCGACGATGCAGACGCGGGTCAGCGGTTTTTTGGCTTCCTCGATGGGAGTGTCGTGAACGATTTTTTGAGCGAGGCCGTCCCAGTTGAAGACGACGCCGAGGACGCCGATCGCTTCGGCGGCGGCATTGCCATCGCGGCAGACCTTGCAGGAGTAGACGAGTGCGTGTTTGCCGGCGACGAGGGGCGAGGAATGAACGGACTGGAAACCGAATTCGTCGCCGCTGGCGGTGGCGAGGGCGGACTGAAACCAAGGAGCTTTGGCATGGGAGGTGCCGGCCGACTGATAGGTGCCGGGGCGCCCGTTGGCGACGATGCGGCCGTGGCGATCGGCGAGGACGATGTCGAAGTAGACGGTGTAGGCCTTGAGGATGACGGCGAGGCGTTCGGCGGCGTGGCGCGCGGTGGCTTCGTCGGGAGATTCGAGGGCGTCGACCATCGCGGCGTCGGTGGCCCACCAGCGGCAGTCGCAGGAGCGTTCGTAGAGATTGCGGTCGATGAGATCGATGTTGGTGAGAGCGAGATCGCAGAGCCGGGTGCCGCGGACATCGGTCGCGAGCTGGCGGCTGATTTCGGCGAGTTCGAGGACGAGGGCTTCGGATTCCTGTTCGAGTTTGACGGCGGCACGCTGCGTGCGGTCGGAAAATGTGGCCATTTCCTGCGCGACGACGGCGAAGGCGCGTCCGGCCTCGCCGGCGCGAGAGGCTTCGATCTGCGCGTTGATGGCGAGGACGCGCGCCTGCAGATTGATGTCGGAGATTTCCTTGATGGAGCCGCGGATGCGGGCGAGGAGCGTGACGGTCAGCTCGCTGATGCGTTCAGGCGTGGCGGTGACCGCAGCGTTCGAGGCTGCAGGGGAGGTCGACATGGGGGTGGGGTGTTGCGCGAGGAGAGCAGGTCCTGTGCTGGGCTTTGCAAGCGGACAAAAAAAGACCCGCGGCGTGGGCGCGGGTCGGGGGGATGAGAAGCGAAGAGAGCCGGATGGTTCAGACGCGGCCGAGGTAGCTGCCGTCGGCGGTGCTGATCTTGATGATCTCGCCTTCCTTGATGAAGAGCGGGACCTGAACGATGAGGCCGGTTTCGAGCTTGGCGGGTTTTTGGACGTTGCTCGCGGTGTCGCCCTTCACGCCGTCGGCGGATTCGACCACCTTCAGTGCGACGGTGGAGGGGAGGTCGATGGAGAGCGGGCGTTCGTCGACGAACAGGACGTCGACTTTACCGCCAGGGGTGAGGTAGCTGATCGTTTCGCCGAGTGTGCCGGCGCTGAGCTCGATCTGCTCGAAGCTCTCCGGGTCCATGAACGCGTAGGTGTCGCGGTCGGCGTAGCTGAATTCGAGGGTCTTTTTCTCGGTGGGGAGGACTTCGATGGTGTCGGTGGACGCGAAGCGTTGATCGAGCGCTTTGCCGTAGCGGAGATTGCGCATCTTAATCTGCACGAAGGCGCGCAGGTTGCCCGGGGTGCGGTGCTGGGTTTCCATGACGAGGTGCGGCTCGCCGTTGAATTTGATGACTTGGCCTCTGCGGATGTCGTTGGCTGCGGGCATGACGAAGGAGTGATCGATTGATGGAAAGGGTCGAGAGTGGGGAAAGGGCTTTGCGGGTGTCAAGGCCGCGGGCCGGAGGGTGGGGCGAGGGGAAAAACGAACCACGCGAGAAGGATTTCTGCACTCGAGTCGCGACTTCGCCGGAGGCATATCCGCGCTTGCGCTGGCGCGGGGCGGCTGCCGACACTACGCGCTATTCATGAAGGAACGCACTCTCGCGCGTGAAGTTTCGATCAAGGGCAGTGCGCTGCACACCGGCGAAACGGTGACGCTGACCATGAAGCCGGCGCCGGCGGGACATGGCATCGTGTTCAAGCGCGTCGATCTGAGCGGTGCGCCGGAGTTGCGGCCGCGGGTGGACCAGGTGACGGATCTGGTGCGCGCGACGACGATTCAGGTCGGCCATGCGAAGATCCACACGGTCGAGCATGTGTTGAGCGCGTTGCACGGCTGCGGCGTCGACAACGTGGTGATCGAGATGGACGCATCGGAGCCGCCGATCCTGGACGGGTCGGCGCGGCCGTTCGTGAATTTGATTCTGCAGGGCGAGCCGGTGGAGCAGGAGAAGGAGCGGGAGTATTTCGAGCTGGATGCGCCGGTGTCGGTGACGCGGGGCAACTCGTCGATCATCGCGCTGCCGTCGAACGAGCTGAAGATCTCGTGCACGTCGGCGGACGACCGGGGGATTCACACGCAGCATCTTTCGCTGACGATCGATCCGGAAGCCTACATGACGCAGATCGCGGCGGCGCGGACCTTCACGATCTACGAGGACATCGAGGAGTTGTTGAAGCTGGGGAAGATCAAGGGTGGCTCGCTGGATTGCGCGGTGGTGATCCGCGGGGACAAGATCATCTCGAAGGAGCCGCTGCGTTTCAAAGACGAGTTCGTGCGTCACAAGATTTTGGATATCATCGGCGACGTGCTGCTGCTCGGGCTGCCGTTGAAGGCGCACATCGTGGCGACGCGGCCGGGGCATGCGATCAACGCGGATCTGACCAAGGCGTTGTTCGAGAAGCTGCAGGAGCGCAAGAAAGCCGGGGCGAAGAAGAAGGCGGCGCCCCAGCCGAAGGCGCTGCAGCCGCACGAGACCTCGCTGGAGATCAAGCGCATCCTCGAGACGATCCCGCACCGGTATCCCTTCGTGATGATCGATCGCGTGATCGAGTTCATCGGCGAGAGCGAACTGGTGGCGATCAAGAACGTGACGATCAACGAGCCGTATTTTCAGGGGCATTATCCCGGCGAGCCGGTGATGCCGGGGGTGCTGCAGGTGGAGGCGATGGCGCAGGCCTCGGGCGTGCTGCTGCTGCGGCTCGGCACAACGGAGGGGAAGACGCCGTTTTTGATGAGCGTCGACAAGGTGAAGTTTCGCCGGCCGGTGCGGCCGGGCGACCAGCTGGTGATCAACTGCAAGCTGGTGAAGGTGCGCGGCAACAAGCTGGCCTCGGCGGAGGCGACGTGCACGGTGGGCGGAAATGTCGTGTCGTCGGCCGAGCTGATGTTCGCCGTGGTCGAGAACGGGGCGGACGCCTGAGCGCGGCGATGAGCGCGAAGATCCATCCGACGGCGATTGTCGAATCCGGCGCGGAGCTGGGGGACGACATCGAGGTGGGGGCGTATGCGTTTATTGGAGACGGCGTGCGGATTGGCGCGGGCACGCGGCTGCACCATCACGCGACGGTGGAGGGCAACACGGTGCTGGGCGCGAAATGCGAAGTGTTTCCCTACGCGTGCCTTGGCGGAAAGACGCAGGACCTGAAATACAAGGGCGGGAGTCCGGGTGTGCGGATCGGGGACCGCAATGTGTTTCGCGAATACGTGAGCGTGCACGCGGCGACGTTCGACGGCGAGTTCACGACGGTGGGTTCGGACAACACGATCCTGGCCTACAGTCACATCGCGCACGATTGCGTGGTGGGAAACGGGGTGATCATGAGCAATTACGCGGGGCTGGCGGGCCACGTGGTGGTGGAGGATCACGTTTTGATCGGCGCGTATGGCGGCGTGCACCAGTTTTGTCGGCTGGGCACGCACGCGATGTTGTCGGCGTGCTCGAAACTCGTGCACGATCTGCCGCCGTTTTTCATTGCGGACGGGGCGCCGGCGACGGTGCGGACGTTCAACAAAATCGGGTTGGAGCGGAACGGTTATACGCCGGAGCAGTTGGACCGGGTGAAGCAGGTGTTTCGCATTTTATATCGCGACGGGCTCAACCGCACGCAGGCGGTGGACCGGCTGATCGGGCACGAGAAGGCGACGACGCCGGAGTTCCAGGCGATGATCGCGTTTGCGAAGGCGAGCCAGCGGGGACTGGCGCCGGGGGTGTGAGAAAATCCCGGAGCGATGGGGCGCGGTGCGGCGGCGAGGGATTTTAGCCCGGCGGGACGCCGGGCTCCACCTTACTTTTTCTTGTAGACGGTGGCGGGGTCGAAGAGGCGTTCGGCGGTGTATTCGAGTTTCAGTGACGCGTCGTCGAGCGAGGCGAGGCGGCGGTAAAAGCAGGATTTGTAGCCGTTGTGGCACGAGGCGTTGGCGGCGCCGGTCTGCTCGACCTTGATGAGGAGGACGTCCTGATCGCAGTCGGTGCGAAGTTCGCGCACGTGTTGAATGTTGCCCGATTCCTCGCCTTTGACCCAGAGCTTGTTGCGCGAGCGGCTCCAGTAGGTCGCCTTTTTCGTTTTCAAGGTGTGCGCGAGCGACTCGGCGTTCATGAAGGCGAACATGAGGATCTCGCCCGTGTGCACGTCCTGCGTGATGCAGGGAATGAGACCGTCGGCGCCGAACTTCGGCTGGAGCGTGGTGCCGAGTTCGATGTCGGCGGTGGTGGTGCGAGCGGGGAAGACGTAGTTGGACATGATGCGATGAAATGAACGGAGTCGCATGACCATCGCGAGCGGCAGCGCGGCGCGCAAGCCGGCGGTTGGACGATGAAATGCCCGCAAGCGGGCTGCTACGGACTGGCGTGCGAAGCGGTGGCGACTTCGAGGAAAGCAGCGAGGGCGGGGCCGGGCGGCGGGGATTTTCTCCAGCCGACGACGAGGCGACTTTCCGGCGTGGGGCCTTCGAGCGGGCGGAATACGACCTCGGGCGGAAGATGCTGGGCCTCGGAGGGGGTCATGAACGTGGCGCCGAGGCCAGCGCGAACCAGACCGATGGCATTGGCGCGAGGCCAGACTTCCTCCGCGATGCGCGGAGAGAGGCCGGCGCGATGGAAGGCGGCGAGGATGCGATCGTAGAAGCCGGGATTGTGCGTGCGCGGAAAGACGACGAACGGCGTGGTGGCGAGATCGCGGAGCTCGAGACGCGTGCGTCTGGCGAGCGGGTGCGTGGCGGGGAGGAGGACGCCGTTGCGCTCGCGGAGCAGCAGGCGCGTGTGAAGGTGAGGCGTCGGGGCGTCAGGATGAAAAAAACCGCAGGCGAGATTGCCGGACTCGAGGGCGGCGAGTTGGACGGAGGTGGGCGATTCGTTGAGTTCGACGCGAACGCCGGGAAAACGGTGGCTGAACTCGCGCAGAATTCCCGGCAACACGGTGGCCATGGCGAGGCCGGTGAACGCGACGCGGATGTGGCCGACCTGGCCGGAGGAGAGCGCCTGGATTTCAGAAGGGATCGAAGCGAGTGCGCGCAGCAGCGGTTCGATGCGATCGAGGAGCAGGCGGCCGGCGGGGGTGATTTCGACGCCACGGCGGGTGCGGTTGAGGAGGTCGGCGTCGAGAGCGGTTTCGAGCTGGGCGATGGCGCGGCTGAGCGCGGGTTGGGCAATGGCGAGCGTCTCGGCGGCCTTGCGGAAATGAAGCTGCGTGGCGACTTCGCGGAAGTAGACGAGGTGGCGGAGGTCGAAAGGGAGGTGATACTCTCTCGGCATCACAGACAGCGAAAGAAGTATTTCCGGTTATGGCAACGTTCTGGTAGAGTCGCGGCTCTTTGAACGGCAGGCAGGCACGCCGGCCGAACCCTGAACCAACATGGCCAAGTCACTCTTTCAGAAAGTCTGGGAAGCCCACACGGTGGGCAAACTCGCGAACGGGCAGACGCAGCTGCTCATCGGCACGCATTTGATCCACGAGGTCACGAGCCCGCAGGCGTTTGGGATGTTGCGCGACCTGGGGCTCAAGGTGGCGTTTCCGGCGCGGACGTTTGCGACGGTGGATCACATCGTGCCGACGGATCAGTTTGTGGAGCCGTATCGCGATCCGCTGGCGCAGGCGATGATGGACGAGTTGCGGAAGAACTGTGCGGAGTTCGGGATCACGTTTTTCGACCGCGCGACGGGCAAGCAGGGGATCGTGCACATCGTCGGGCCGGAGCAGGGCATCACGCAGCCGGGCACGACGATCGCGTGCGGCGATTCACACACGAGCACGCATGGGGCGTTTGGCGCGATCGCATTTGGCATCGGCACGAGCCAGGTGCGCGACGTGCTGGCGACGCAGACGATGGCGCTGGCGCCGCTGAAAGTGCGCCGCATCGAGGTGAACGGAAAACTCCGGCCGGGCGTGTATGCGAAGGACGTGATCCTGCATATCATCCGCACGCTCGGCGTGAATGGTGGCACGGGTTTCGCGTATGAATACGCGGGCGAGGTGTTCAACCGCTTCACGATGGAGGAGCGCATGACCGTTTGTAACATGTCGATCGAAGGCGGCGCGCGCGTCGGCTACGTGAATCCGGACGACACGACGTTCGAATATTTGAAGGGCCGGCCCTATTCGCCGAAAGGCGCGGAGTGGGACGCGGCGGTGGCGCGGTGGCGCGGCGTCGCGAGCGACCCGGGTTGTCACTACGACGATGTGGTGAAGATCAACGCCGACGACATCGCGCCGACGGTGACGTGGGGCATCAATCCCGGGCAGGGCATCTCGATCAACGAGAACATCCCCGATCCGGAAACGACGACCTCCGTCGATGAAAAAGCCGGCATTGTGGAAGCGCTTGCCTACATGAAGCTGCAGCCCGGCGCACCGATCAAAGGCACGAAGATCGATGTGGCGTTTCTCGGATCGTGCACGAATGGCCGCCTGAGCGATTTCCAGGAAGTGGCGAAGTTCCTGAAAGGAAAACGCGTCGCTCCCGGCGTGAAGGCGATCGCGGTGCCCGGTTCGCAGATCGTGGCGTTGCAGTGCGAAAAGCTCGGCCTCGACAAGATCCTGAGCGAGGCCGGTTTCGAGTGGCGCGCGGCGGGTTGCTCGATGTGCCTGGCGATGAATCCCGACAAGCTCGTCGGCGAGCAGCTCTGCGCGAGTTCGTCGAATCGCAACTTCAAAGGCCGCCAGGGCAGCCCGACGGGGCGCACGATCCTGATGAGCCCGGTGATGGTCGCGGCGGCGGCGGTGACAGGTCGGGTCGCCGATGCGCGCGAAGTCTTCGGTGTCAGCCAGAACTAAGATCACGAACCAAGCGCAAAGACGCGCAAAGAAGCACAAAGCAGTTCTTCGCGAGACCTCGTAAACTTCGCGTCTCCGCGTTTCACAACTATACTCCACATGGCTCTTGAAAAAATCACCCAGGTCTCCGGTCGCGCGGTGAGCGTGCCGGGCAATGACATCGACACGGATCGCATCATCCCGGCGCGCTTCATGAAGTGCGTGACGTTCGACGGGCTCGGCGAATTCCTGTTCTACGACGTCCGCAAAAATGCGGACGGGACCGACAAGCCGCATCCGCTCAACGAAGCGCGTTTCAAGGGCGCGACGATTTTGTTGTCGGGCTCGAACTTCGGCTGCGGCTCGTCGCGCGAGCATGCGCCGCAGGCGATTCAGAAATACGGCTTCAAGGCGGTGATCGCCGAGAATTTTGCCGAGATCTTTTTCGGCAACAGCACGGGGCTCGGAATTCCGTGCGTGTCGGCGAGTCGCGAGGACATCGCAAAAATCGCGGCGGCCGTGGAGAAGGATCCGGCGATGGAAGTCGTCATCGATCTCGTGAAGCTCGAAGTCCGCTTTGGCGGGCAGTCGGTGAAGATCACGCAACGGGAATCGGCGCGCGATGCGCTGGTGAACGGCCGGTGGGATCCGATCGGCGAATTGCTCGAAGGTTTGCCGGCGGTGAAGGCGACGGCGGGGAAGCTGCCGTATTTCGCGACGGCAACGGCCTGAACGGTCGGGGAGCGAATTTCGGCCGGGCTCGATGAGCCCGGCTTTTTCGTGTGCGCACGAAGACATGACAATTCCCTGACAAGCGGCTGACGAGGCGCTGACACGCGGAGAGGGCGTTCGTGGTTGAATCGCGGTGTTCCAACCAAGGATTCACCATGAAACTCAATTCGTTCATCGTTTTCGCGGGCGCGCTGATTGGCGCGATCTCGCTCGTTTCGCCGGCCGCGGCCAAAGAACCGGTCACACTCCGCATCGACGTCGATCGCACGGTTCTGCCGGCGCACACGACGGACAAGGCCATCCTCAAGATCGCGCTCGATGGCGTGAAGATTCCGCGGAGCGAAGTGCGTCCGCCGGTGAATCTCGCGCTGGTGATCGATCGTTCGGGATCGATGAGCGGCGACAAGATCGCAAAGGCACGCGAGGCGGCGTTGGAAGCGGTGCGGCAGCTCGCGCCGGACGATGTGGTGGCGGTGATCGCCTACGACACGACGGTCGAGACGCTCGTGCCGGCGCAGCGGGTGGGAAATCGCCGCCGGCTCGAAGCGGCGATCCAGAGTCTCGAGGCGACGGGCAATACGGCGTTGTATGGCGGCGTGGTGCGCGGCGCGGACGAGGTGCGGCGGCACAGCGAGGACAGCCGCTACATCAACCGGGTGATTCTGCTCTCGGACGGGCAGGCGAATGTGGGACCGAGCTCGCCGGAAGAACTGGGACGGCTCGGCACGGCGTTGATGCGTGAAGGAATCGCGGTGACGACGATCGGGCTCGGGCTTGGGTTCAACGAAGACCTGATGACGCGGCTCGCGCAGCGCAGCGATGGGAACACCTACTTCGTCGAGGACAGCTCGGATCTGCCTCGGATCTTCGCGGCGGAATTGGGCGACGTGTTGAGCATTGTGGCGCGGCGGGTGGTGATCGAAATCGAATTTCCGGAGGGCGTGCGTCCGCTGCGGTTTGTCGGCCGCGATGGGAAAATCCGCGAGGGCAAGGCGGAGCTGACGCTGAACCAGCTTTATGGCGGGCAGGAGAAGTTTGCGCTGGTCGAAGTCGAGGTGTCGCCGGAGAAGGACGGTGCGGAGCGCGAGATTGCGCGGGCGCGGGTGAGCTACGAGGACACGGTGCGGCAGCGCAACGCGACGCTGACGGCGACGCGGAAGATCACGTTCAGCGCGTCGGAAAAGGACGTGGTGAAATCGGCGGATCATCGCGTGCAGGCCGACTATGCGGCCAACGAGATCGCGAACGCGAAGGACGAGGCGATCGCGCTTGTCGACGCGAATCGGCGTCAGGAGGCGGGTTTGCTGCTGCGCGAGCGGGCGGAAAAACTTTCGGCGATGGCGCAGGTTTACGGCAACACGGCGGTGCAGCGGGCGGCGGCGCCGGCGGCCGCGGCGGCGGTTCGCGTGGAACGCGAGGGCCTCGGGAACGCGGAACGAAAAGCGTATCGCGCGGAAAGTGCGCAGACGCGAAACCAGCAGGCGTCGGGCGGCGGCTACGACAACTCGACGCGTTGACGAAGGCTGCGAGCAACGAGGGCGGGCCAATAACCCGCCCTACTTAGCGTCTTCCCAACAAGAACCGAACCACTACGCTGCCGACGTGACGCCGACCACGCGCCGGATCCTTATCTACTGGCTTCTGCTGCTCGTGCCGACGCTGGCGGTCGGCGTCGGCGCGGTGCAGTTGTTGAAGCGCGAACAGGAACGCATCGCGCAGCAGAGTGCGGAGGCTTACGAGTCGCGGCAGGCGGCGCTGGCGGCGCGCACGCGGTTGATCGTCGAGAATGTGGAATTGCTCGTGGGCGATGTGCAGGAAGGGCTGTTGGATGCGCTGGCGGAGCCGGACGACGGGGAGATGGATTCGTTTTTGGCTGATTGGGAAGCGGACAATCCGCTTGTGCGGTCGACCTTTCTTGCCGGCGAAAACGGGATGTTGCTGCGACCGGATGCGCGAACTTCGGGCGAGGTGGAGCGGGGATTTGCGCGGCGGTTCGGATCGACGTTGCGGCAGAATCCGCCCTGGCAGACCAGTGCGCCGGCGGCGCCGGCGACGGTTGAAAAAACGGAAGAGGTGGAACTGAAGGCGCGCGGCGATGTGGCGGCGAATGTGGCGCAGGTGCAGTCGGCGCGGCGGGATGTGCAGCAATTGTTGAAACCGCGCAGTTATGCGTCGACACGTCCGGCGCCTGCGGCGGCGGCGGATTTGGCAGGCGCAGAGATGGAGTTGAGGGAGCGTCGGGCCGAGGCGCAGCGGGCGAGTCGCGCGCAGACCACGACGGCGGAACGCGAAGCGCGGGCCCGGCAGATGCCGCCGAGGGTGGTGGAGCCGCGAGGCTGGCTGGCGCAAACGATCGATGGGCGTTTGCACGTGCTCGGGTGGGTGCAGCCGCGGGCGGGGGCGTTGATCCGCGGGGTGGAGTTGGACGTGAGCGGGCTCGTGAGCCGGCTGGGAAGCGCGCTGCCGGCGGAGGTGGAGATGGGGGAAGGATTCGTGTTGCGGGATGGCGAAGGCCGCGTGGCGCATCAAGCGGGGAAGATGACACGCGAGGGGGAGGCAGCGGTGCGAGTGCCGTTGTCGGTGGCGCTGCTGCCGGGTTGGGAGGTCGCGGCGTTCTTGGCGGCGCCGGTGTATTCGAGTGGTAACGGCGCGGCGTTTTTCTGGGTGGGCTCGCTGCTGGTGGCGATTTTTCTGGCAGCGATTCTCACGGGAGGATCGTTGTTGTTGTGGCAGGCGCGGCGCAGCGAAGCGGAGGCGGCGCAGAAGACCTCGTTCGTCGCGAACGTGTCGCATGAATTCAAAACGCCGCTGACGACGATTCGGCTTTATACGGAGTTGCTCGAGCAGGGGCGGGTGCGCGATGCGGCGCAGGGCGGGGAGTATTTGCGCACGATCGGGCGGGAGACGCAGCGGCTGGCGCGGCTGGTGAACAACGCGCTCGACTTCAGCCGGCTGGAGCAAGGGCGGAAGCGATTTTCGCGGGAGGAGGTGGATTTGAGTGCGACGGTGACTCGCGTGCTCGAGACGCAGGCGCCGCGGCTGGTGGAGGCGAATCTAAGGTTGGTGCGCAATCTGCCGGAGGAAGCGGTGGTGGCGAAAACGGATCGGGATGCGGTCGAGCAGATCGTGCTCAATCTCCTCGACAACGCGTGCAAATACGCCGGAGAAGGCGGGGAGATTATGGTGACCTTAAACGCGCGTGCGAGCGGTGGGGCCGAGGTGCGGGTGGCGGATCGCGGGTCGGGCGTGCCGGTGGCGCATCGCGAACGGATTTTCGAAAAGTTCCACCGCGTCGACGACTCGCTGACGGCGGAGAAGGCGGGGGCGGGTCTGGGGTTGAGCATCGCGCGGCAACTGGCGCGCGGGCTGGGGGGCGGGTTACGGTATGCAGAGCGCGCGGGCGGAGGAGCGGAGTTTATTCTGGAGCTGCCATGATTGCGAAGATTCTCATCGCGGAGGACGACCCGAACATTCGTATCGGACTTTCGGCTACACTGGAGAGCGAGGGCTATGGCGTGACGGCGGCGGTCGACGGCGCGCAGGCGCTGCGGCTCTTTGCGCAGGAGAAATTCGATCTGGTGGTGCTCGACGTGATGATGCCGAAGGCGAGCGGTTATGACGTGTGCCGCGAACTGCGGGCGAAAGGGGCGCGCGTGCCGGTGCTGTTCCTCACGGCGAAAGGCGAAGAGGTCGACAAGGTGGTGGGTTTGAAGATGGGCGCCGACGATTATGTGACGAAGCCGTTTGGCGTGCACGAATTGCTGGCGCGGGTGGAGGCGCTGTTGCGGCGGGCGCGGCAGGGTGGAGCGGACGATGCGGAAGCGAACGAGTTGCCGGCGGTGTTCACGCTCGGCGAAGCGCAGATCGATCGGAAGAAGTTCGCCGTGACGGTTGGAGGCAAGACGCAGGCGTTGACGGCGCGGGAATTGAAGCTGGCGGAGGTGTTTGCGGGCCGGCCGGGAGAGGTGTTGACGCGGGATGCGCTGCTGAACGCGGTGTGGGGCGTGGACTATTTCGGGACGACGCGGACGCTGGATCAGCACGTGGCGCAGTTGCGGAAGAAGATCGCGAATGGCGAGGGCGACGGACCGATCGCGACGGTGCACGGGGTGGGGTATCGGTTTGACGGGTAGCGTTGCTTGAGTGGGCGTGTCGTTTTCCTAGAGCAGCGAAGGCGTGGATTCTTCGCTTCGCTCAGAATGACAGCCGGGATTAGCGGCTACATTTCGGAGATGCGGGGGGCGCGTTTGCCTTTGAAGATGGCGCCGCGGACGGGGACGTAGGGGAGCTCGGTGTTTTCGCGGGCGGCACGGAGGAGGAGGCCGCCGCGGCTCATGTCGCCCCGACCGATGAAATCGGCGGGAAAAACGAGACGGTCGCCGAAGACCTCGAGGAGGACGTCGCGATATTTTGCGGTGGCGATGCTGCCGAGAAGAATGGCGATGCCGTCGGGGGCGAGCTGTCGGGCAAGCGCGGCTGCGTCGCGGCGGAGCGGTTTGTGGTAACGCGGGTCGTCTTCGTGGATGTCGACTTTACCGAAGGCGCGCAGCGCGGCGGGCATGACGTGCGTGAGCGGATCGAGCAGGCCGGTATTGGTGGTGATGATGCGGATGAGCTCGCCGCGATCGGTGCGGGCGAAGTGGCGGGCGTAGGTGATCTTGCCGCGAAAGTAGAGGCCGCTGGCGAAGGTGAAGATGTCGGCGAGCGGGAGACCCTCGCGATGGAAGGTGCGGGCGAGAGGAAAGGGCGCGGCGCGATTGAGGAGGAGCTTCGCGCGGGCGCCGCTGACTTTGGCGGGGGAGAGAAGGAAGAGACGCTGCACGAAAGGAACGACCGCGCGCGCGGTCGCTGGGTTCGCCCGGCGGCGACATAAAAAAAGCCCGCCGGGGACGGCGGGCTCCACCGAGAAGAGGCTACACGGTGCAGAGCTTGATCGATTCGCGGAGCGACGCGATCGGGTCGCGGGTGGGAATGAACTCCTGTCCGACGAAGCCGGTGAAACCGGTTTCCTTGATGGCTCGCATGATGGCGGGGTAGTTGAGCTCCTGCACGTCCTGCGGCTCGAATTCGTGGCGGCCGGGATTTCCCGCAGTGTGATAATGGCCGATGTATTGGGCGTTGTCGCGGATGGTGCGGATGACGTCACCCTCCATGATCTGCATGTGGTAGATATCGTAGAGGAGCTTGAAGCGGTCGGAGCCAACGCGTTTCACCAGTTCGACGCCCCAGGGGGTTTTGTCGCACATGTAGTCGGGGTGGTTCACGCGGGAGTTAAGCAGCTCCATGACGATGGTGACGCCGCGCTTCTCGGCTTCGCCGACGATTTTCTTCACGCCGACGACGCAGTTTTCGAGGCCTTCTTCGTCGGACATACCGGCGCGGTTGCCGGAGAAGATGATGACGCTGGGGATGCCGGCGTCGGCGCAGGCCTTGATGCGTTCGATCATGGACGGAACTTGTTTCGCCTGATTTTCGAGGCGGTTGAAGCCGTCGGGAATCGTGGTGGTGCCGTTGGCGACCGCGCAGGTGAGGCCGTGCTTTTTGACGACGGGCCAGTCTTCGGGGCCGAGGAGTTCGACGGAGTGGAGCCCGATCCCGGCGGCGGCGCGGGCGAATTCGTCGAGGGGGATCTTATTGTAGCACCATTTGCAGACGGAGTGGCGGAAACCGCTGGCGGCGGCGGAGGCGTTGGACATGGGGGCGGGGGACGGGTTGGTTTCCGCGGCGCGGAGACGCGGAAGCGTGGCGAGCGCGGCGGCGCCGGCGAGGGTGGTGATGGCTTCGCGTCGGGAGAGATGAGCGTGCATACGGGGGAGGGGGTGACTCGGCGAAATGCCGGAGAGAATCCTACAGCAAATCCGGCGCTGCGGATTGGCAAGGCCCACTTGCATCTTGGCTTGGGCGAGATAGCGTCGGTCATGAATGCTCCCCGGGGCGGTTTGTCGCGACGCGATGCGGTGAAAACATTCGGTGCGGGCGCCGCGCTGTTGAGTTTCGGGGGGCTGCCGCTGTCGGCGCTCGCGGCGGAGAAGGCCGGGGGCGAGAGCGGCACGACGCCACTGCCGGACCAGGCCTATTCGCTGCCGCCGCTCGGTTATGCATATAACGCGCTCGAGCCGCACATCGATGCGCGAACGATGGAGATCCATCATACGAAGCATCACCAAGGCTATGTGAACACGGCGAACAACGCGCTCGCCAACTATCCCGATCTGCGGAAACAGACGATGGCGTCGCTATTGGGTGGGCTCAGCCGGGTGCCGGAAGCGATTCGCACGACGGTGCGCAACAACGTGGGTGGGCATGCGAATCACTCGTTGTTTTGGAAAACGATCGCGCCGGGCGGTGGCGGCGCGCCGGGCGGGCCGCTGGCGGAGGCGTTGACGAAGGCGTTCGGTTCGATGGACGCGTTCAAGGCGCAGTTCGCGGACGCGGCGACGAAGCGGTTTGGGAGCGGCTGGGCGTGGCTGAGCGTGAAGGACGGCGCGCTGCAGGTGCATTCGATGCCGAACCAGGATTCGCCGTGGATGGACGGCGCGACGCCGGTGCTCGGGCTCGATGTGTGGGAGCACGCGTATTATCTGAAATACCAGAATCGCCGCGCCGAGTATGTGGAAGCGTTCTGGAAGATCGTGAACTGGAACGCGGTCGCGGAGAATTATCGCGGGGCGATGACGGCGTAGTGGGAGGAGAGGAAGCTGGGAAAGATAGACGGAGACGATCGCCGGCGAGCGGGGGTTCACCCGGGCGACGGGAAGCGAAAGGCTCTGAGTTTGGGCACGAAAAAACGCGGGTGTAGCGGCCCGCGTTTTTGCTGGATGACTCGGAAGCCGCCGGGTTTGCGAGGCGGCGGCGGCGAGTGGGTGCTTAGCTCTTCGGAGCGAGGCCGAAGAACTCGACGACGTGCGTGACGTTGTTGTAGCCGCGCGATTTCAAGAGCTCTTCGATCTGCTCGACGTTGCGCCGGAGTTCGGCGGTGGTCTGAGGATCGATCTCCTGCACCTTGTTCGTTTCCTTGCAGATGACGTGATACGGATGCACTTCGCCGAGGCTCAGTGCGTAGAGGCTGGTGCCGTTGTGATAGAAGGAGCGGCGGACGAGACCGATGTCCTCGAATGCACTCAAGCAGCGATAGACGGTCACGAGGTCGCACGAACCGGTTTCGAGATCGGCGTGGATTTGTTCGATGGTGGTGGGCTGGCCGCGCTTGATGAGCGCGGTCAGGATGGCGATGCGCGGTTGGGTAATCCGCAAGCCCGCGGCCTTAAGGCGAGCGCAGGCGAGATTGAGAGGAGACTGGGCTTTCACCGCAGTGGATTTGGCGTCCACCAGCGGGGAGTTGGTCTGGGTCGATGCGATCATTTCACAATTAACTTCGACTCCGAATGCCGGAGCTTCGAGGTAATAATCATAGGTTTGCATCAGGTCTTTCCCTGAATCGGCTCTGCTTGAATTGCCCTGCCGGGTTGCTAGTTGCGCGTCAGTTGCCCGTGTGCTAATTCGCACCCCTCAACATGCAAGATCCGGATTTCGCAGAGGTCGTGGGCCTCATCTGCAAGGAAGATCCCCGCTACGATCGCAAAGCTTACGACTTCATCCGTCTGGGGTTGGACCACACGGTAAAGGAACTGCGGAAGAAGGACGGAGCGAAGGCGGGGAAGTCGCGGCATGTGTCGGGTCCGGAACTGCTGGAGGGGCTGCGCGCGTATGCGCTGGATCAATACGGGCCGCTGGCGAAGACGGTGTTGAACTCGTGGGGCGTGCGGCGTTGCACGGACTTCGGCGAGATCGTTTTCAATCTGATCGAGTATAATGTCTTCAGCAAAACGGAGAACGATCGTCGCGAGGATTTCGCGGACATCTATTCGTTCGAAGAAGCGTTCGTGAAACCGTTCCTGCCGGAAAAGTCGGCGCGCGGGTCTTCGAGCGTCGAGGCCGCCTGAGCGGAATTTTACCATGGCTGCACCTCGTTCCGCGGTGGCGGATTTTCGGTTGCTCGACGCGTTCTGGCGCGAGCCGGTGGAACGGACGGTTTTGCCGAACGGGCTCACGTTGATCATGAAGCCGGATCGCTCCGCCGCGCTGGCGTCGGTGCAGGTGTGGGTGAAAACCGGCAGCACGCATGAAGGCGCGCATCTGGGTGCGGGGTTGTCGCATTACCTCGAGCACATGCTGTTCAAGGGCACCGAGCGGCGGGCGGGGCGTGATATCTCGGCGACGGTCCAGGCGCACGGCGGCTACATCAACGCCTACACGACCTTCGATCGCACGGTTTACTACATCGATCTGCCGAGCGAACACACGCCGGTGGCGATCGACCTGCTGGCGGATGCGGTGCTGCACTCGACGCTCCCGGCGGACGAATGCGCGAAGGAAAAGGATGTCATTTTGCGGGAGATCGCGATGACGAAGGACGACCCCGACAACCGACTGTGGGAATCGCTCTTCGCGACGGCTTTTCGGGAGCATCCTTATCGCGAGCCGATCATCGGGCATCGCGATGTGTTTTCGGCGATAGGGCGGGACGATCTCGTCGGCTACTATCGCGCGCGGTATGTGCCGAACAACCTCGTCGTCGTGATTGTGGGCGACATCGATGTGGCGGCGACGCGCGCGGCGGTGGAGCAGCATTTTGGCGCGGTGCCGCGGGTGCGGCTGGCGCCGGTGCTGGTGCCGACGGAGCCGTTGCAACTCGGGGCGCGGGCGGAGCATCGTTTCGAAGACGTGGAGATCACGCGGGCGGCGCTGGCGTGGCCGATCCCGGGTCTGACGCACGAAGACGCGCCGACGCTGGATTTGCTCGCGGGGGTGTTGGGAGGCGGGGACAGCTCGATTCTGTGGCGCGAAATCCGCGAAAAAGCGGGGCTCGTGCATACGATCGATGCGTCGAGCTGGAATCCGGGGACGACGGGGCTGTTCTGCGTTTCGTTCACGGCCGATGCGGAAAAGCGAATCGCGGCGACGGCCGCGATCGAGCGGACGCTGGCGCGTTGTGCGGTTCACAGTTTCAGGCTGGCGGAGTTGAAGAAGGCGATCCGGCAGCTCGTGGTCGGGGAGATCAACACGCGCAAGACGATGAGCGGGCAGGCGTCGCGGCTGGGTGCGGCGGAAGTGGTGGTGGGCGACCTGGATCACAGCCGGGTGTATTTCGAACAGCTCGCGGCAACGAAGCCGGCGGATCTGGTGCGGGCGTTGAGACGCTACCTGGTGCCGTCGCGGCTGACCTCGATTTCGTCGAATCCGGCGGAGGCGGCGGTGCGGACAATGGCGGCGCAGGTGACGAGCGGAGCGCCGCCGGATTTTGCGGAGATTAAAATGCCGAATGGAGCGCGTCTGTTGCTGCAGCCGGATCGCCGGCTGCCGAATTTGCATTTGCGATTGTTGATGGAAGGCGGGCCGTTGTTCGAAGATCCGGCGAAGCGTGGAGCGACGGCGCTGTTGTCGACGCTGTTGACGAAGGACACGCGGAAGCGGACGGCGGCGGAGGTGGCGGAATTCATCGAGTCGGTGGGAGGCAACTTTCATCCCGTGGCGGGCAACAACAGCATCGGTTTGGCGGTGGAGGTCTTGCCGACGGATGTGGATCGGGCGTTGTCGGTTTTGGAGGAGGCGATGCTGGCGCCGGCGTTCAAAGCGGCGACGCTGCAGCTCGAGCGGGATGCGCAAGTGGCGGCGTTGCAGCAGGACGATGACGACGTGGTAACGCTGGCGCGGAAGCGCCTGCGTGAACGATTCTTTGGGGCGCATCCGCTGGCGCACGACGCGCAAGGCACGCAGGACGGGGTGAAGTCAATCAAGCCCGAGGATTTGAAAGCGCTGCATCGCAGGTTGGCGGTGGGGTCGAACGTGGTGCTGGCGGTGGCGGGCGATTTCAATCCGCGCGAGCTGACGCCGAAGCTGAAGGCATTCCTGGGGAAATTCCCGCGCGGCGAGGTGGCGACGCGGCGGGGTGGGGGAGCGAAGTATCGGCTGCCGACGGAGACGGGCGATTTCATCGAGCAGCAGCCGCGCGAGCAGGCGGTCGTGGGGCAGGCGTTTCCGGGGCCGCGGGTGAATGCGGACGATTTCTACATCGGCGAGGTGGCCGACGAGTTGTTCAGCGGGATGGCGTCGCGGTTGTTCGAGCGGGTGCGCGAGGAAAAGGGTCTGGCGTATTTCGTGCGTTCGGCGCGGGTGACCGGTTTGGACGCGGGCATGTTTTATTTCTTCGCGGGCACGCAGCCGGGGCGGGAAACGGAAGTGCTGGCGGAAATCGATGCGGAGATCGAGCGAGTGCGCACGAATGGAGTGGAAGCGGCGGAGCTGGCGCGCTGTCAGGCGCGGTTGAAGGCGGGGCGGCGGCAGAGCCTGCAGACCAACAGCGCGCGGGCGATGCAGGCGGCGTTGAATGCGCTGCAGGGGCAGCCGATCAACGACTGGAAAAACTACGATGCGCGGATCCAGGCGGTGACGATCGCGGATCTGGCGGCGTTTGCGGAAAGGTATTTTCGACGGGAGCTGCGGGTGCAGCTGGTGGTGCGGCCGTGAGGGTGGGCGTTGACGCGGGCGAAGACGCGCGGCCAGTGTGAGGCGCGTGAGCGAGCTGGCGGCATTGTTTCCGGAGGAGGACTACCGGTTGCGGCTGACGCTGCGGCGCGGGGAGCCGCGGGCGTTTTTCGCCCCGGGCGATCGCACCGGGAGAATTCTTGGGGAGCGGCGACACTGGATCGCGGCTACGCCAGGACGTTATGCGGCCCTCGAGCGCGAAGGAGAGGCGTTGTTGGCGGAATTCGCGGCGTGGTGTCGCGGTTGGGGTGTGGAGCAGACGGACTCGGTGGAAGCGCTCGGCGGCGCGGTCGAGCCGGATGTTTTGTTGTTGTCGGCGGACGCCGACGGGCGGTTTCGGCTGCGCGGCGGCGCGCTTTGTTTTCCGACGGGTTGGGCGTTGGAGGAGAAGATCGGGCACACGATGGAGTTCATCCATGGTGGGGTGCCGGGATTGAACCGGGAGATTGGCGTCCCGATTCAGCAGTTCATGGAAAGGCTGCGGGCGGGCGCCGGGTTCTTGCGCGACAACTGGGGGATCGCGGCGACGGACGAACTGAATCTTCACCCGGCCCGAGGCCTGGCGGCGCCGTGCGAACCGGTGGTGATGGAACGACTCTGGTTGCGGGTCGAACATCAGATTCTGGCGCGATTACCGGAGAGCGGTGGCGTGGTGTTTGGGATTCGGATCGCGCTGCACCGCCTCGATACGGTGCGAGGAGATCGAGTGGCGGCGAGGGGACTGGCGCAGGCGCTGGCGACGATGCCGGAGGAAATGGCGGCGTATAAGCGGCTGGAAGGGATTCGCGAAGCGCTCGTGCGAAAACTCGGATGACACAAATACTGCCAGGCAACTGCAGAAAACTATCGCCAGAAGGTGGCAACATGTGAAACGTCCGCGGCCGTCCAATGAAAACTCGCAAACTCATTATCACGTTCCTGCTCGCGTTGTTCAGCGCGTTGGCAGTTCCCACAGCGATGGCCGATGAAGAAGGCAAGAAGGAGAAGCAGCCCAGCAAGACGACGCTGAAGCGTTTCGACAAAGACAAGGACGGGATGCTGAACGAAGCGGAGACCGCGGCGTGGGAGGCGGACAAACAGAAGCAGAAGGAAAAGCGGGCTGAGAAAAAGAAGGCGAAGGAGGCGGCCGCCGAGGCGTCGGAGTAACGCCGGGAGGAAAACGCACCTACGATTCATCTCGGAGTTAACCGAGGTTTTTTGGGCCCGGTGCCGCGTTGCGGTGCCGGGCTTTGTTTTTACCGCTTGGAATCGTCGTGGAGGGCGCCGCTCCATTTGAGCTTTTCGCGGACGACGGAGAAATGGGAGTAGGCGATCCGCTGAGCGAGCGGGAGGCGGAGGGAGGAGATGGTGATCTCGATGGGGGAATCTACGCCGACCTTGAGGTCGCGTTGTCCGTCCATCGCGACGAGCAGGCGGGAATCGGCGGAGCGGTTGAAGACACGGAGGCAGACCTGGTCGCGGAAGATGATGGAGCGATTGCTGAGTGTGTGCGGGCAGATCGGGGTCATCGCGATGACGCCGGCGTCGGGGTGAATGAGCGGGCCGCCGGCGGACAGGTTATAGGCGGTCGAGCCGGTCGGCGTGGAGAAGATGAGGCCGTCGCACGTGTAGTTGGTGACGAGTTCGTTGTCGGCGTGGACCTCGAGTTGGACGAGGCGGGAGTTGATGTCGCTTTTAACGAGAACGTCGTTGAGCGCGAGATCGTGCGAGCCGGGACCGGTGCAGCACTCGAGCAGGGAGCGGTGAGCGACGCGGTAGGCGCCGGCGAGGAGTTCGGCGAATTGAGCGCGGGCTTCGTCGGCGGAGAAGGTGGTGAGAAAGCCGAGGCTGCCGCGATTGACGCCAATGATGGGGACTTGTTGGTGTGCGGCTTCGCGGGCGACGCCGAGCAGGGTGCCGTCTCCGCCGATCACGCAGCAGGCGTCGTAACCCTCGAGGTATCCGACGGGCAGGGGAAACTGCGTAGTCTGGGTGGACGTGACGCCGGCGGCGGTGGCGATGGTGACGAGCTCGCGGGCGAGTTCAGGTGCGCCGGCTTTGTCTTCGTTGATGACGAAGGCGAGGTGGCGGATGGACTTCAAGGGGGAGGAGACCACGGGCGGATACTGATGAACAGAGATTGGGGGAATGTCAGAACGAATCGTGAAGGTCGGCGGTCATGGGCCGCGGCTACGGGCTTTTGCGAAGACCGAGGAGGAATTCGCGGTTGCCGTCGGTGCCGGTGATCGGGGAATCCATTTCGCCGACGAGGGAGGCGGCGGAAAGCTGGGTGAGGGCGAAGTCGCGCACGGAGGCGAGCGTGGCTTCCTGGACGGCGGGGTCGCGGATGACGCCGCGGCCTTTGTCGACTTCGGACTTCCCGGCTTCGAACTGGGGTTTGACGAGAGCGACGAGCGTGCCGCCGGGGCGGAGGAGCGGCCAGACGGCGGGTAGGACGGCTTTGAGCGAGATGAACGAGAGGTCCATCACGACGAAATCGAAGTCGCGGCGCGGGAGGTCGGCGGCGGTGAGGTGGCGGGCGTTGATTTTCTCGAGGTTGGTGACGCGCGGGTCGGCGCGGAGTTTGGCGTGGAGCTGGGCGCGGCCGACATCGACGCAGACAACATCGGCGGCGCCGGCTTGCAGCGCGCAATCGGTGAAACCGCCGGTGGAGGCGCCGACGTCAAGCACGTGGGCGTTGCGGAAATCGAGAGCGAAGCGCTCGATGGCGCCGGCGAGTTTTTCGCCGCCGCGGGAGACGAAACGCGGGGGTTGTTCGACGGTGAGGTCGAAGTCAGGGGGAAATTCGCGGCCGGGTTTGTCTAGACGTTCGGTGCCGTGGAGGACGCGTCCGCTCATGACGAGCGCTTTTGCCTGGGCACGGGATTCGACGAGACCGCGGGCGACGAGGAGTTCGTCGAGGCGAAGTTTTTTCGGAGGTGTCATGCGCGTGGGCGACGCGGCGCGGCGAGAAGTTTTTGGCGGGCGGGGGACCAGCAGGTGGTGCGGCCGCCGATTTCGGCGCGGGCGAGCGGGACGCCGGTTTTTGGGCACCGGCCGCCGGGCCGCCAGCGGTGGTGAAAGAGCCAGGATTCGGGGATGTTGACGTTGAGATCGGGTGGAAGGCGGTCGCCGCGGCCGGCGATTTTTCCGAGGGCGTTGCGGGCAACGCGGCGAGTTTCGCGCCAGAGAGTTTTGGTTGCGGCGGGCGTGAGCGAACCGGCGGGGCGGGCGGGGTGGAGGGCGGCGCGCCAGAGGATTTCGTCGGCCATCCAGTTGCCGATGCCGGGAAAACGTTCCTGCATGAGGAGGACGGCTTTGATCGGAGCGCGGGCGCGGCGTTGGAGAAATTCGGATACGGCGGCGGCCGAGAAGGCGGCGGAGAGGACGGGCGGCGCAATCTTCGTCCACCACTCGGGCGGCGTTTTGCCGACGTGGAATTGAACGCGGCCGAACATGCGCGGGTCGGTGAAGACGAGTGCGTGTTTCGCGGTGAGGAGAACGAGGTGGTCGTGTTTGGCGGGCGTGTAGTCGGGAGCGCGTGCGCAGAGGTCGCCGCTCATGCCGAGATGGAGGCCGAGCCAGGCGTCGCCGCTGAAGCGGAAGAGCATTTGTTTCGCGGCGGCTTCGGAGAAGAGAAGGCGAGCGCGGAGGAGGGCGCGCTCGATCGCGTGGGGATCGGTGCCGCGGAAGATTTTGGCGGGCGGATGAAGAAGGACGCGAAGGATGCGATCGCCGAGCGCGGCCTGGTGCCAGCGCTTGCGGAAGAATTCGACTTCGGCGAGTTCGGGCATGTCGCGGTGATAGGTATTCGGAAGCGGAGGCCACTCGCTGGCGCTCGCAGCTACGGTCAGACGAGGTGCCAGGTGTAGGGGTGGGAGGAGAGAAGTTTCGGGCGTCCTTTGGTGACCTGGACGACGTCTTCGATGCGGCAGGCGCCGAGGCCGGGGTAGTAGAGTCCGGGTTCGACGGTGACGACGGCGCCGGCGCGAAGTGGAACCGTGGCGGTGGCGGCGATGCGTGGGGCTTCGTGGACGGCGAGGCCGAGGCCGTGGCCGGTGCCATGGATGAAACCGGTGGAGCCGTTTCTCGTGCGCTGGGTTTTGTAATCGGCGGATTCGAAGGTGGCGACGACCTGTTGATGGACCTCGTGGCCGGACACGCCGGCGCGGAGCGTTTCGAGGGCGGCGAGTTGGGCGGCGCGCACCGTTTCGACGAGGCGGCGTTGGGCGTCGGAAGCACGGCCGCGCAGGTAGGTGCGCGTCATGTCGCCGAAGTATCCGGATTTTGTGACGCGCGGGAAGATGTCGATGATGATGAGCTCGTGCGGGCGGAGGGGGCCCGAGCCGCGTTCGTGGGGATCGCAGGCCTGGTCGCCGCCGGCGACGATGGTGGTGCCGTTGGCCTGGCCGCCGGCGGCCATGATGGCCGATTCAATGGCGAAGCGGAGGCGCTCGGACGTGAGCGGTTGGCCGTCGTGAAACAGGCGGCGGCCGCGCGGGCGCGAAGCGCGCAGGATGTTTTCGGCGGTGGCGAAGCCGAGGGAGCAGAGTCGGTTGCCCTCGCGGATGGCGGCGGCTTCGGCGGCGGATTTGATTTCGCGTTCGGGAAAGAGGGGGCCGGACGCGAGTTCGAGGCGGAGTCCGCGGGCGCGGAGTTTTTCGAAAAGCGCGGCGGGAAAGTCGTCGGCGACGCGAAAGCCGCGCAGCCGGTAGGCGCGAGCGAGGGTGAGGATGATTTCAGCGGGGCCGACGTGTTCGCCGGGGAAATTTTTGGCGGCGCGTTCGCGCCAGACCTCGAGCGGGAGGACCTCGTCGAAGACGCGGGCTTTTTTCACGCGGCCGAATTCGAGGGCGGATTGCGCGGTGAGGCGGCGCCGGCCCGAGCCGAAGGCGATGAATGGGTCATGGATGTCGATCCGGCTGAAGTAGAGCTGGTCGGCATTGGTGACGGTGTCGGCGTAGAGGAGCGGCGGAAGCGCGGCGCGCGGCATGGGCGAGACGGAGGTTGAGTTGCGGAAAACGGCGCATTAGCCACGCGCGTGGTGAAAAACGCAAATTCGGTTTGGCGAACGTGGGGCTGCCTGCTGGCGGTGGTGGTGGGGTTGACGGTGGCGGGATGTCGCGAGACGACGCCGGAGCGCGTCGAGCCGAAGACGGTGGCCGACTGGTTCGAAATCAAAGTCGGGCCGAAAACGGTGCGCCTGCAGCTGGCGGTGCGGGAGCAGGAGATGATGCGCGGGTTGATGGAGCGGCGCGACCTAGGGGCGGACGAGGGAATGTTGTTCGTCTATGCGAAGCCGCAACGGATGAGTTTTTGGATGCGCAACACGCCGACGCCGCTGGATATCGGATATTTCAACGCGCACGGGATGTTGGAGGAGATTTATCCCCTGCATCCGTTTGACGAGAGGGCGGTGAGTTCGCGGAGCACGCTGATGCAGTTTGCGCTCGAGATGAATCAGGGCTGGTTTCGCGCCAATGGAATTCGACCGGGCATGGAAATGGACCTCGCGGCGGTGAAAGCGGCGCTGCAGGCGCGGGGATTCGAGCCGCGAAAATTTGGGCTATGACGAATTCGTGCGAGCTCTCGTGCAAACAGGCGTCGGTAAGCGGGCGGGTCTCGACCGCGCGGACGGTGGGGGCGCGCGGTAACTGACCGCGGCTTTTCGCGTCAACTAGCGCAACTTGCGAAGTTCAAAAGTGTCTCATCCGTCGATGAAAACCGGTCGCGTGCTTCTGGTCTGCGCGGGTGTTTTCGCGGTCCTGCTTCTGATTGCCGTCGCGGTCGCCTTCAACAGCGGGGTGCAGACGTGGGCAGCGCGGCGCGCGCTGGCGACGCGGGCCGACGTGCAGGGCACGATCGGGTCGGTTGCCGCGGGCTGGAAGACGGTGGAGCTGCGGGATGTGCAACTCGAGTCGCGGGGCGCGCGGCTGACGTTGCCGTCGCTGGATGCGGTGGTGCCGCTCATGGCGGCGGGCGTGAGCGAACGGGTGGAGGTGCGGAGCCTCGTGGCGAAAGGTTGGACGCTGGATCTGACGCGGGCGGCCAATTTGCCGGCGGTGGCGGCGCGATTGCTCGAGGCGGCGCCGACCGACGATCCGGTGGCGGCGAACGGTTTTTCGCTGTTGTCGTCGGCTTATGCGGCGGAAGGCGCGGCGGCGGAGACGGCGTTTCGCGGGATTTTCGCCGAGCTGAGGCTTCCGGTGGATTTGTCGGTCGATGGCGTGGACCTAGATGGTGAGGTGATCCTGCCGGCGACGGGCGACGCGGGGCCGGCGCGGGTGCGCGTGCAACTTCGCGGGGGCGGGCTGGCGGCGGGCCGCGAGGGGATATTCAAGGTCGATCTCGCGGCGGCGGGGATCGATGGCGGTGCGCTCGGCGTGCGGAGCACGATTGCGATCGCGATGGATACGCCGCGGACGTTTACGCGGTTGAGCGCGGATTCGATGGCGTCGGCGAGCGGCACGCAGATTCCGGCCGGCGTGAATCTCGACGTGGACGTGACGGCGAGTCGCACGGCGGAGGGCGAAGATTATGCGCTGCTGCTGGCGAGCGGCGGGAAATCGCTCGCGGATATCAAGGCGTCGCTGTCGGAGGGTGCGTCGCACATTGCGGGCACGTGGCAGCTCGACGTGCGGCATACGGATTTAGCGCCGTTCGCGCTGGGGCGGCCCTTGCCGGAGTTCACGCTGGTGGGGCACGGAGGACTGGAAACCGAAATGGCGGCGCGCGAGCTGCGGGGAAATGGAACGTTGAACGCGTCGGTGAACCGTCTCGACATTCTGCTCCCGGAACTGGCGGCGGTGGGCGCGACGACGTTGCAGGCGGATTTCGATCTGCTGCAGCATGGCGAATCGCTGCGGGTGGAGCGGCTCGATGCGACGCTGTCGGGCGCGGCGCCGGTCGCGGTGGTGAAGGCGCTGCAGGCGTTCGAGTTCAATCTGTCGACGGCGGAGCTGCGGATCGAGGACCCGGCGCAGGATTTGGCGAGTGTTTCGTTGACGGGGCTGCCGGTCGGTTGGGCACAGCCGTTTCTGGGCGAGCTGCAGCTGACGGGCGGGGACGTGCGCGGCGAGATTCTGGCGAGTGCGCGCGACGGTGGGCTTTCGCTCCGGGTGAAGACGCCGCTGACGTTGTCGGGGATCTCGGTCGCGTCGGCCGGAGAGCCGTTGGTGCGCGAGGTGGATGTTTCGATCATGGCGTCGGCCGATTACACCCCGCAGGGCTGGCAGGCGTTGATCGAGAGTTTCGATCTCAGTCGCGCGGGGGTGACGCTGCTGTCGCTCGATGCGAAAGCGGGACAGCTGGCGGGCGAGGCGCAGCCGATCAAGGCGACGGGTCGATGGAGCGCGGACCTCACGGGTTGGGAGACGCAGCCTTTGGTGGAGGGGCAGCTCGATCTGGAGTCGGGTCTCGCGCAAGGCGAGTTCTCGGCGAGCCTCGACGGTATCCGTGCGCTGGAGACCAGGCTGACGTTGACCAATCTGGTCGCGACGGGAAACGAGCGATTGCCGGAATTGACGGTGGAGTTTCGGACCGACATCGATGCGGCGGGGCAGGCGACGTTCAGTGCGCCGTTGATTTTTCAACACCAAGGCCGGACCTCGGATCTGCAGTTGTCGGGCACGTTTACGCCGGGCGAGGAACGTTTTTCGATCGACGGACGGATCACGGGAAAACACGTCGTCGTCGAGGATGTGCAGTTGCTGGCGTTGCTGCTGCCGGCCGAGGCGGAGCCGGAGATCGAGGAGGAGGAGGACGGGAGCGAACCGTTTTGGGGGAAGATCACCGGCCAACTGACGCTCGCCCTGGAGAAAGTCGTTTATGGCGACGCTTACGAAGTGAACGGCGTGGCTGGCACGGTGAAGATCGAGCCCGGCGCGCTGCGGTTCGAGCAGGTGAAGGCGGTGTTCGGGCCGGAGAGCGATTTGAACGTTTCGGGTGGGATGACGTTCGATGCGAAGCAGGAGCCCGCCTACCGGCTGGCGGCGAACGTGGCGTTGAAAAACTTCGACACGGGTCCGGCGTTTCGGGCGATCGATCCGGCGAAACTGCCGACGATCGAGGCGGCGGTGAATCTGACCGGCAGCGTCGAGGGCGAAGGCGCGGATCTCGGCGAAGTCATGGAAGGAGCGCGGGCGCATTTCGACGTGTCGAGTTCGGGCGGCGTGTTTCGAGCGCTGGCGACCGTTTTGCCGGCGGATCGAATGCAGGCGGCGCCGACGGCGCTCTCGATTGTCGGCGGTTTGCTGGGCGGCTCGGCCGCGGAGACGATTTCGGCGGCGCAGGAGATTGTGAGGATTTTGTCCGAGATCTCGTTCGACCAGCTGAGCTTTCAGGCGGGGCGTGACGAGGCGATGAATCTCGTGCTGCGGGATTTTTCGCTGATCTCGCCGGCGGTGCGCATTCGCGGTGCGGGGCAGGTGAGCTACGATCCCGGGAAGCCGCTGCTGGAGCAGGCGCTGGATCTGCAGTTGACGCTCGCGGCGCGCGGACGTTTGGGCGAGCTGCTGGGGCAGGTGAAGTTGTTGAAGGCGGAGCAGGACGCGCTGGGCTACACGAGTTTCACGACACCGATCCAGGTCGGTGGCACGCTGGCGCAAACGGACACGAGCGATCTGCAGAGGAAGTTATTGAATCTGGCGCTGGAGAAGTCGGGGGTCGGCGAAGCGATCAACAAGATTTTGGGCGGCGGGAAGGAGTAAAGGCACCCGCGAGCGGTAGGCCCACGGGAAGGAAAGCGGGTGCTTGCGCGGGGGTGAGCGGACGGCTCATCTTCGCGACGTCATGGCCTTTTCTTCCGCGTCGCGACGCCGCCCGTGCAGCGGATTGCGCGCGCTCGATTGGTCGCTGCGGACGTGGACGGTGGCGGTTTTTCTTTTTCTATATCTGCCGATCGTGGTGCTGGTGGTGTATTCGTTCAACGAGTCGCGGTTGAACATCGTTTGGCAGGGCTTCACGACGAAGTGGTATGCGCAGCTCTGGGCGAATGCGCCGTTGATGAAGGCGCTGAAGAACAGCCTGATCATCGCGAGTGTGACGACGGTGGTGTCGGTCGTGGTCGGGACGGCGGGTGCGTGGCTGTTGCACCGGTATCGATTTCGGGGGTCGCGCACGATCCAGACGCTGGTGGGCGTGCCGATGATGATGCCGGAAATCATCATGGGCATCAGCCTGCTGGTGTTTTTCTCGACGATCGGAATGCGGCTGGGATTCGCGACGGTGATCATCGCGCATGTGACATTTTGTTTTCCGTTTGTGCTGGTGGCGGTGCAGGCGCGGCTGGCGGGGCTCGATCCGGCGCTGGAGGAGGCGGCGCTGGATCTGGGCGCGACGCCGTTGAAGGCGTTCTGGCTCGTGATCGTGCCGTGTCTGCGGCCGGCGATCGTGTCGGGTGCGCTGATGGCGTTCACGCTGTCGATGGACGAGGTGATCGTGACGTATTTCACGGCGAGCCCGGGATCGGCGACGCTGCCGCTGCGGATCTTCGGCATGGCGAAAATCGGGCTGAATCCGATGCTCAACGCGCTCTCGGCAGTCTTCGTGCTGTTCGCTGTCGCCTTTGTTTTGTTCTCCGCTCACCTGAAACGAATCAGTCGATAAATCCATGAAAACGCTCCGTTCGCTCTTTGTGGCTCTGTTGGTCGGAACCGGTTCCGCCGCCCGTGCCGCTGAACTGAATCTCTTCGCCTGGTCGGAATACGTGCCGCAGGCGGTGATCGACGGCTTCACGAAGGAGACCGGAATTCAGGTGAACTATGAAACGTTCGCGTCGGGTGAGGAGATGCTGGCGAAGCTGCTGGCGGGCGGGGCGAGCTACGACCTGATCCAGCCGCCGGACTACATCGCGGAGGCGTTGATCAAAAACAAACTGCTGGCGGCGATCGATGCGAAGAAGCTGCCGAATTTGAAGAACGTGGCGCCGGAGTTTCTCGGGATGCCGCACGATCCGCAGCAGAAGTTCACGGTGCCCTACATGATCGGGACGGTCGGGATCGTGGTGAACACGGATGTCGTGAAAGAGCCGATACGCGGCTACAAGGATCTGTTTCAGGCGAAATTCAAGGATCGCATCGTGGTGGTGAACGACAATCGCGAGCTGGTGAGCTGGGCGCTGGTGACGCTCGGGCTGGATCAGAACGACATCACGCCGGCGAATCTGGCGAAGGTGAGGCCGTTGCTGGCGGAGTGGATCAGGCTCGTGAAGGTGTTCGATTCGGACAGCCCGAAGACGGCGTTGTTGAGCGGCGAGGTGGATCTCGGCGTGGTGTGGAGCGGCGAAGCGGCGTGGCTTTACGAGGAGGACAAGAAATTCGCGTATGTGCTGCCGGAGGAAGGGGCGCATCCGTTTGTCGACGTGCTGGCGATTCCGGCGAGCGCGGAGAATGTCGAGGAAGCGCACAAGTTTCTCGACTACGTGCTGCGTCCGGAGGTGAGCAAACTGATCTCGGACGACTTTCCCTACACGAACCCGAATCTGGCTGCGCGAAAGCTGCTGACGCCGGAGCAGCTCGCGAATCCGGCGAGCTATCCGAAGATCGAGAAATACAATACCTTTCGCGACATTGGGAAAGGGGCGGCGGCGATCGATCAGCTGGTGACGGATTTGAAGAGTGCGCAGTGAAGGGATTCGCCAGCCTTCTGCGCACGTTCAAAAGTCCAAGGCGGCGAGGGCTGGCGGACGCATCCGTGGATTCTTCGCTTCGCTCAGAATGACAATCGCTGGGATGACGCCAAATGGAGCACTGCAGGTGGGCCGGCGGCCGGGGGTCGTGGGGTGGCTGATGCTCGCGCCGATGCTATTGTGGCTGGCGGCGTTCGTGGTGGTGCCGACGGTGATTCTCGGGGTCTACAGTTTCTGCGAGCGGGACGAGTTGGGGCGGGTGGTGTTTTCGTTTTCGGCTGAGAGCTATGCGCGGGTTTTCGATCCGATATATCTCGGGATCTTCGCGCGCTCGATCGGTTATGCGGCGGTGACGACGGCGGTGTGCATCGTGCTCGGATTTCCGGTGGCGTGGGTGATCGCGCGGGCGTCGGAGACGTGGCGGCAGCGTCTGTTGCTGCTCGTGATGGTGCCGTTCTGGACGAGTTTTCTGATTCGGACGTATGCGTGGATCACGATTCTGAAGAGCGACGGATTGCTGAGCGGGCTGCTGCAATACGCCCGGGTGATCGGAGCGCCACTGGAGCTGTTGTATACGCCGACGGCGGTGGTGATCGGTTTGGTGTATGCGTATCTGCCGTTCATGATTCTGCCGATCTACGCGAGTGCGGAGAAGCTGGATGGCGCGCTGATCGAGGCGGCGCACGATCTCGGATGCGGGCCGCTGAGGACGTTTCGCGAGGTGATCGTGCCGTTGACGAAGCCGGGGATTTACGCGGGCGTGCTGCTGGTGTTCGTGCCGGCGATCGGGATGTTTGCGATCACGGATTTGATGGGCGGGGCCCGGGTGCCGATGATCGGCAACGTGATTCAGAATCAGTTTTTCCAGGCGCGGGACTGGCCGTTTGGGGCGGCGCTGGGCGTGGTATTCACCCTGATGTTCGTGGTGACCTACTGGCTGCTGCAGCGGCGGAGTGCGGGGGCGTCGGCGTAACATGGATACGCAGGTTGAACTTCGGTCGGTGACGAAACGCTTCGGCGGATTCACGGCGGTGGACAACGTGAGCCTGGCGGTGCGGGCGGGGGAGTTTCTGACGCTGCTCGGTCCCTCGGGCTGCGGGAAGACGACGATGCTGCGGATGATCGCGGGCTTCGAAACGCCGGACGAAGGCGCCGTTTGGCTGGAGGGGCGCGACGTGACGCATGCAGCGCCGTATCGGCGGAACGTGAACCAGGTGTTTCAGAGTTACGCGTTGTTTCCGCACCTGACGGTGCGGGAGAACGTGGCGTTCGGATTACGAATGCAAAACATGCCGGCGGCGCAGCGGGAGGAGCGCGTGGCGGAGACGGTGGCGCTGGTGTCGCTGGGTGGGTTCGAGGAGCGGAAGCCGCATCAACTTTCGGGCGGGCAGCGTCAGCGGGTGGCGTTGGCGCGGGCGCTGGCGCCGCGGCCCGCGGTGTTGTTGTTGGACGAGCCGTTGTCGGCGATCGATGCGAAGCTGCGACAGGCGATGCAGCTCGAGTTGAAGCGGCTGCAGCGGCAATTGGGGACGACGTTTATTTTCGTGACGCATGACCAGGAGGAGGCGCTGACGATGAGCGACCGGATCGCGATCGTGAACCGCGGGCGGATCGAGCAGATCGGGGACGCCCACGAGATTTATCACCGGCCGACGACGGCGTTTGCGGCGGATTTCGTGGGGCAGGCGAATCTCGTGGAGGCGGAGTTGGTGAGTTTGAACGGCGCGGGCGCGATGGTGCGGCTGGCGGGAGGATTGGAATTTTGCCTGCCGGCGGAGCGCTGGCCGGCGGGAGCGAGGCGGGGGAAGATTTCAATCCGGCCGGAGAAGGTGCACGTCTCGAAAACGAGCGTGGCAGCGGAGATCGCGTTCGAGGCGACCGTCGAGGAGGAAGTGTTCAAGGGCGCGACGGATCACCTGGAGTTGCGAACGGCGAGCGGCACGCGGCTGAAGGCGGTGGTGGCGAACGAAAGTGCGCTGCTCGAGGCGATCCATCGCGGAGACCGCGTGTTTTGCGGGCTGCACGTGGACGATTTGGTGGTCGTGCGCACCGAGTGACGGATTGCTCGCGCGGAGTGGGCGCAGAGTTGAGGACGGCGGATGGCGCGATGAGCGTGGGCGAGCGGGCGGTTCTTCCACTCGCTCACGCTCGTGGCCACGTTGAATCACGGCTCACCGGGACGGTTCGCCCTGCCTGATTAGTCCTGCGAGAGCTCGGCGGCGCGGGATTGGGCCGCGAGGATGGTGTCGCGAACGACGGTGCGGAACTGGCCGGCTTCCATTTTTTTCAGGCCGGCGAGCGTGGTGCCGTTGGGCGAAGTGACCTGGTTGCGCAGCGTTTCGGGATCGACCTGGCGACGGGCGAGGAGGCGGGCGGCTCCGAGGACGGTTTCGGTGGCGAGGCGCGAGGAAATTTCGGGCGGGAGATTCGCGGCGACGCCGGCATCGCGGAGAGCGGCGACGAATTCGAAGAGAAACGCGGGGCCGCCGCCGCTGAGGGCGGTGACGGCGTTCATGTGTTCCTCGGCGAGTTCGAGATGGGAGCCGCAGGCGGAGAGGAGCGTTTCGACGGCGGCGCGGTCGGCGGGCGAGAGCGGTTGAAGGGTGCAGTAAGGTGTGATGCCGGCGCCGATGGCGGCGGGGGTGTTGGGCATCGTGCGGACGAGGTTGCGGGCGCGCGGAAAGGTTTTGGCGAGCGTGGCGAGGCGTTTGCCGGCGAGGACGGAGACGACGAGTTTGCCGGCGGTGAGATCGGCGAGGCGCGGGTCGGCGGCCGCGAGGTGCTGGGGTTTGAAGGCGATGACGACGACGTCGGCGGGGGCGAGGAGCTCGTCGAGCGTGTTGGCAAGCTGGATACCGATGCGCGTGGCGAGGGCGGAGGAGGTGCGGCCGCTGGCGCTGAAGCAGGCGAGATCGGAGCGGGCGGCGGGGTTTTTCGCGAGGAGGCCGTCGACCATGGCGGAGGCCATGTTGCCGGCGCCGAGGAAGGCGATCTTGGGAACGGACATGAAAGGCAGAAGCGGCAGGGCGGCTGGGGCCGCGCGACTCAGTCGTCGTTCGGAGCGCGGCGGGGTTTGCGGGGCTCGAGGGGGTGGACGAGGATGGCGCTGGCGCCGCCTTCGGGGCGGTCGACGACGGTGGCTTCGCCACCGAGATTGCGGAGCGCGTGACGGGCGATGGTGAGGCCCATGCCGACGCCGACGGTGTGTTTCGAGCTGATAAAAGGTTCGAAGATGTGGTCGCGGATTTCGTCGTCGATGCCGTGGCCGGAATCGTCGACGCGGATTTCGACTTGCTTGCCGTCGTCGCCCTTGTCGAGGAGGCGCGTGTGAATGGAGATGGGGCGCGGGTCGCTGGGGCGGTTGTCGTAGGCTTCCCAGGCGTTGATCAGAACTTTGGATACGACCTCCTCGAAGACCTCGTAGTTGGTGTCGAAGAGCAGTTCGCCGAGCGGGTTGTCGATGGTGACGGGGGCGTCGATGCGGTGTTCGGAGCGGAAGCGGGCGGCGCTGCTTTCGAGGAGACGCTGGAGGTTGCCTTTCGAGAGGGGCGGACGGGAGCGGACGACGAGGGAGCTGAGCTGTTTGATGATGGAGACGATGCGATGGACGGCTTCCTCGACGTGGTGGGCGTTCTTTTTAACCTGATCGGGTTTGTCGTAGTAGGCCTTGATGAGGTCGAGGTAACCGATGACGACGCCGAGGAGATTGTTGAGGTTGTGCGCGATGCCCTGGGTGACGGCACCGATGGTGGCGGCGCGGCGGGCTTCGACGAGGCGGCGCTGGAGGTCGACCATTTCGCGGTTGATGGCGACGAAACGGAGCTGGGTCTGGACGCGCGCGAGGGTTTCGTCGAGGTCGATGGGTTTGGTGATGTAATCGACGGCGCCGACGTTGAGCCCCTCGATCTTGCCCTCCTTCGACGTGCGGGCGGTGATGAAGATGATCGGAATGGAGCGGGTTTGCTCGTCGGCCTGGAGGCGCTGGCAGACCTCGATGCCGTCCATGTCGGGCATCATGACGTCGAGGAGGATGAGGTCGGGCTTGGCGACTTTGATCAGCTCGAGGGCTTCGAGTCCGTTATAGGCGGCGGAGACCTGGATGCCTTCGCGCTCCAGCTTGCGTTTGAGGAGCTGGACGTTGATCGGCTGATCGTCGACGACGAGAATGGAAGGCGCGGCCATTGTGGTGGAGTAAGGGACTTGCGCGAACGAGGGCAAGCGCGGCTGCGGAAAGAAGCGGGGGCCAGCGGAGCGGGGCGCTAGAATTCGGAGGTCGGGCCGGGCCGCGAGGAGCGGCGGCCTGAAAGGGCGCCGGGGCCGGATTGCGCGGAGAGGCTTTTGATTTCGTCGAACTGCTTTTGGGTGATGAGGCGGCGGGGGAGGCGTCGTTCCGCTTCGGATACAAGACGGGCGCGGTCGTCGTCGGTGGGGGTGTGCGGCTGCCACGGCGTGTGATGGCCCTGGTGGCGCGTCCACTCGATGTTGCCGCCGTGAACGACGACGCGGACCTGATATTTGCCCTCTTCGGGATCGCGATTCCACCAACCGAACTCGATGGCCATGGAGCGGAAGTGTCGCGGGCGGTCAGCGCCGGGCGAGTGAAAACTCGGCGACGGTGGCGCCCAGGTGAAACTCGCCGCGTCGACGCTCGATCCGGCGGAAAACGAGACGGTCGGGGGTGACATCGATGGCGCCGGCGGCGCAGGGCGGGCAGAAAGAGCCGGTGTTGAGGACGATCAGGCCCGAACGGGTGTGTCGGATACCCAGCCGGTGGGTATGGCCCATCGCGAAGAAGCGGGCGGGCAAGGCGTGGCGGTGCAGAAAATCGGCGGCGCGCCGGGGGGCATCGCGCCAGGCGCGAAGAATGCGGAAAACGCGCGACGGCGGCCAAACGGTGTCCTGCAGGAAGCCGAGCAGGTAGCGAATACCGTGGCGTTCGGATTGGTGGCGTTGCGGGAGCGCGTAGGCGGCGCGGCGGAGCGCGCGGAGTTGCGGGTCGAGTTGTTGACGCTCGTTGGGAGGGAGGGCGGCGAGTTCGCGGGCGACGAGCTGGCGGGCGAGCGGGGCGTCGCGACTCCACGGGACGAGGTCGTCGAAAAGGGCGTCGCCGTGGGTGACGAAAAGCGTGCGATCGGCGAGCTCGATCGAATGGGTGGTGGCGATATCCGGATCGTGGTTACCCGTGAGAAAGATTGCCGGAGGCGCGGAGCGGGCGAAGAAGGCGTGGATGTCGGCGAGGAGGCGAGCGGTGTGGTCGGGGGTGGTGGAGGGGCGGGTATCGAGGGTGTCGCCGTTGAGGAGGAGTTGGTCGGCGCCGTCGAAGAGCGGGGAGAGTTGGGTGAGCGAAGTGAGGATGCTGGCGCGGTCGCCGTAGTGGAGGTCGGAGAGGAT
>JAEZAD010000174.1 GCA_023430565.1 Verrucomicrobiota bacterium | reverse complement strand
CCCGCGTCATCCAGCGTCAGCACGCCCTTACCCTTCAACTCGCGATTGAACACGCCGCCGCCCCGCTCCTCGTATTCGATCGGAAAATTCTCCGGCGCAGTCCTCTCCGCCTCGGATGGTGTCGTCGTCATAGCTGAACGCTTCAACCTGCCACGCCCGCCTCCTCTGGCAAGTGACACCGCCTCGGAACGCCCGCACCCTCCCCCGGTCTGTCCTCGCATGCTGAAGTGGGCCCTCATCTCCGCCATCGTCGCCGTCATCGCCGGCGCTTTCGGCTTCGGATTCATCGCCGGCGCCGCCGCCGGCATCGCGAAAATTCTCTTTTTCGTCTTCCTCGCGATCTTCCTAATCCTCCTGATCTCCGCCCTCGTCGTCGGTCGCAAAGTGAAATCCGCCTTCCGCCGCGACGACTAGCCCGCGTTGCCAGCCTCCCCTCGCCCATGGAGGCGCGGCGCCCCCACCGCGCAATGCCGACACGCCGCACCCTGGTAGCGGCGAGCGCCAGCGAGCCGTCCGTCTTCCCTCATCGTTCCGCGCGACGACAGGAAGCGTCGCCCTCGCGCGCGCTCTCTCTCCCCGCAACACTCGGTGCCCCCGAGTTGCCACGCGCCCCCGGCCGCATTTCATGCCCCGCACGTGGACCCGCTCACGCACACCCTTCTCGGCGGCGCCCTCGGCTACGTCGCTTTCCACCAAAAACTCGGCCGCACCGCCGCCGGCGTCGCCGCCCTCGCCGCCTTCGTGCCCGACGCCGACGTTTTCATCCGCAGCGCCGCCGACCCGCTCCTCGCCGTCGAATACCACCGCCATTTCACCCACTCGCTTCTCTTCGCCCCCATCGGAGCCGCCATCGTCACCGCCGTCTTCCTTTTTCCCCGCGCCAACCGCCCCCGCTTTCTTCTCCTCTGGCTCTGCGCCACCTTCGCCTATTTCAGCCACTGCCTCCTCGACGCCGCCACCAGCTACGGCACGCAGCTCCTCTGGCCGCTCACCAACCACCGCTTCGGCTGGGACTTCGTCTCCGTCGTCGATCTCCTCGTCACGCTCCCCCTCGCCCTCGGCCTCTTTCTCGCGCTGAAACGCCAGCGCACGCGCCCCGCCGTCGTCTCCCTCGCCCTCGCTCTCGGCTACATCGGCTGCGGCGCCCTCCAACACACCCGCGCCGCCGCCGCCCAACGCTCCCTCGCCGCCGCCCGCGGCCACACGTTCGAACGCTTCGAAATCATGCCCACCCTCGCCAACAATCTCGTCTGGCGCGCGCTCTACATTCATCAGAACCGCATCTACGCCGATCGCATCCGCGTCGGCTGGTTCTCCGCTCCGGAAATTCGCGAGGGCTGGTCGCTGCCGCTCGTCGAGCTCGACGACCTCACACCCGCCGAAACCGCCCGCAACCAACAACGCTCGTTCCAGCGCTTCGCCTGGTTCTCCGAACACTGGGTCGCGCGCAGCCCCGGCGATTCCTCCGTCCTCGGCGACATGCGTTACTCGCTCTCCGCGGAAGCCTTCGATCCCATCTGGGGCATCCGCTTCACGGATACAGACGCCCCCACCGAAGTCACCTGGGTCAACCGCACCCGCAATCGCCGGATCTCCCCGGGCGAACTCTGGGCCGAAATCGCCGGACACGACCCGCGCTTCCGCCCCGTCGCCCTCGCCACCGCCTCGCCTCCCCGCCCATGAACCGTCGCGACGCCCTTCGTCTCCTCGCCACCGGCTTCGCCGCCACCGCCTGCGGCGCCCGCCTTCCCTTCGCCGCCAACACCCACACCGCTCCGGCCACCACACCCCTTCTCACCCGCCGCATTCCTTCCACCGGCGAAGAACTCCCCGTCATCGGCCTCGGCACGTGGCAAACCTTCGACGTCGCCAGCTCCCCAGGCCCGCTCCGTCCGCTCGAGGACGTTCTCCGCACCTTCGTCGAACTCGGCGGCCGCGTCATCGATTCCTCCCCGATGTATGGCCGCTCCGAAACCGTCGTCGGCGAACTCTCGGCAAAACTCGCCCTTCGCGAAAAACTCTTCGTCGCCACCAAAGTCTGGACGTCCGGCCGCCGCGCCGGCATCGCGCAAATGGAAGAATCGATGCGCAAGCTCCGCGCCGATCCCATCGACCTCATGCAGGTCCACAACCTCGTCGACGCCGACACCCACCTCGCCACGTTCCGCGACTGGAAGGCCGCCGGCCGCATCCGCTACCTCGGCGTCACCCACTACACCACCAGCGGCCAGGATGCCATCGCCCACCTCCTCGCCGCCGACCCCATCGACTTCATCCAAATCAACTACTCCATCGGCGAACGCGACGCCGAGCGCCGTCTTCTTCCGCTCGCCCGCGACCGCGGCGTCGCCGTCATCGTCAACCGCCCCTTCGCCGGCGGCTCGCTCTTCCGCCGCCTCCGCTCCCGCCCGCTCCCCGACTACGCTGCCGAAATCGGCTGCGACTCCTGGGCTCAGCTCATGTTGAAATTCATCGTCTCGCACCCCGCCGTCACCTGCGCGATCCCCGCCACCTCGAAGGTCGCCCACCTCCGCGACAACCTCCGCGCCGCCACCGGTCCGCTCCCCGACGAATCCCTCCGCGCTCGCATCGCCGCCGAAGCCGACGCTTGAATCGCCTGTCGTGATGTTTTCCGCGCTGCGCCTCGCCCTTTTTCTTTTCGCCCTCCTCGGTTCGCTCCCGTTCACGTCCGCGCCACTCTCCGCCGCCGCCGACTACAAATCCGCCCGGCTCTTCGGCACCGACTACGTCGACGCCCGCGACTTCGCCCGCCGCTTCGGCCTTACCCCGAAGTGGATCACCCCGCAAAAGAAACTCCGCCTCCAAAGCCAGTGGACCACGATCGACTTCACCGTCCACAACGTCGATTTCACCCTCAACAACCTCCGCCTGTTCCTCGGCGATCCCGTCGCCGCTCACCGCGGCAGCCTTTACCTCAGCGAACGCGACCTCGAACAGATCCTCCATCCGATCCTCCAGCCCGGTTCGAAAAAACCCGTCCCGCGCATCAAGACGATCGTGCTCGACGCCGGCCACGGCGGCCACGATCCCGGCAACCAAAACCGCCGCCTGAAACTTCAGGAAAAACGCATGACGCTCGACGTCGCCAAACGCCTCGACCGCCTCCTCACTGCCCAAGGCTACCGCGTCATTCACACCCGCAAATCCGATCGCTACCTCGGCTTCGACAATCGCACCGCCTTCATTCGCAAGCACCGCGCCGATCTCTTCATCAGCATTCACTTCAACGCCTTCACCAGCTCCCGCGTCGCCGGCACCGAGACCTACATCCTCACCCCGCGCGGCCAGCGCTCCAGCCCGCAGGCCGAACGCGACACGTCCATGTCGCGCACCGCGTATCCGGGAAATAAACACGACCACTGGAACATCCTTCTCGGCTACCACGTCCACCGCCAGATGGTCCAGGCGCTCGGCCTCCCCGACCGCGGTCTGAAGCGTTTTCGCTACAGCGTCCTTCGCAGCGCCACCTGCCCCGCCGTCCTCGTCGAAGCCGCCTTCCTCTCCAACGACGCCGAAGCCCGCAAAGTCGCCACTCCCGCCTATCGCCAGAAGATCGCCGCCTCCATCGCCGCCGGCGTCAAATCCCTCTCCGCCACCCTCAACCGCCACCGCTGAAAGTCCGTAATCCCCCCCTTCTGTCATTCTGAGCGAAGCGAAGAATCCAGGGCGACGGCCACCGGCACGACACCCACCCGCCCCGTCTCACCGCCCGCAACACTGCTTGAACTTCTTCCCGCTCCCGCACGGACACGGCTCATTCCTCCCCACCTTCGCCGCCGCCCGCACCGGCGCCGGCCCGCTTCGCACTGCCCGCGCATAAAACCACTCGCCGTCCTCCCGCACGAACTCCGACTTCTCGTGCACCGCGTGCTCGCCGCCCTCGTCCGCGAAATACGCCGTGAAATCCACGAACGCCACATCCGGCCGCGCCCCCGCTTCGTGCGCATGCACCACCAGCCGCGTCCACGCCAGCTCCGGCGCATCCGCCTCCGGCACATACGGCTTTCCCGCCGTCTCGCGATACGTCCGATGAAGGTGCTCGAAATCCCGCACCGCGTGCGCCGTAAACCTCGACCGCATCACTTCCTCCGCCGTCGCCGCCTTCCGCTCTCGTTTCAAGATCGGCTCACAACACCCCGCATACGCCCGCCCGCTGCCGCACGGACACAACGCACCCGGTTTCGAAATCGTTTCCGCCGCAGGAGCCACGTTCATCCCGCCCACTCTCCCCAGCCTCGTCGCGTCGCCAACCTCAATCTTCCGATCTCCTCCACCTCTCCTCTCCACCCTTTGCGCTCTTTTCGGTTAATTCCGCGACCCACCGCCCGCTCTCACTCCTCCGGCAACGCCTGATCCTTCGTCTCCGGCAAAAACGGCAGCACCGCGATCCCCACGAGCAACACCAGGCTCACCCACAGCCCCGCCGTCCGAAACGCCTCCACGTTTCCGCCCAATTTCGCCGTGATCCGCGAAATCGTAAACGGCGCCGTCGCCGCCACAATCCGCCCGACGTTGTAGCAGAAACTCGTCCCCGTGCTCCGCAAACTCGTCGGAAACAACTCCGGCAAATACACCGCAAACACGCCGAACACCGACAACTGCCCAAACCCCATCACCGGCAGCATCCAATACATCTGGCCCGTCGTGCGCATGAATTTGAAGACGAGCACCGTCGACAAAAACGACAGCAACAGCGCCAGCGCGAACGCGATCCGCCGCCCCTTCACCTGCGCCAGCTTCGCCAGCGCCATCATCCCGAAGAACCCACCCGCGTTCTGCAGCAGCAGCCCCGTCGAACGCCAAAACGTCTTCGCGCTCGCCATCGCCTCGGGCGACAACTCCCGCGCCGCCATCTCCTGCTCGATGATCGCACCCACGATCGTCGGATTGAAATTCCCGATGCCCCACAGCCCGATGATCCCCGAGCTGCACGCGATCAACCCGAGCCACGCATGCTTCCGCCACCGCGGATGCTTCAGCAGCGTTCCATAGGACCCAAACTTCACGCCCCGCTTCGCTCCCTCCGCCCGCGCCGTCGTCCACTTCTCCGGCTCCTTCATTTTCCGAATCACGAACACGCACAAGAACGCCGGCAGCGCCCCGATCAGAAACAACGCCTGCCAGCCCTTCAGCCCGAACGGAATTGTCGCCAACATTCCGATACCCATCCCGATCAAACCCGCCGCCACATTCCCCCACGTCGACAACGACTGCAGCAATCCCAGCGCCGGCGGCCGCGCCCGATCCGGCACCGTGTCCGCCACCAACGCCACCGCCAGTCCGAACACGCCGCCCACCCCCATGCCCGTGACGAACCGATACACGCAGAAATCCACGAAGCTCGTCGCAAACGCATTCAGTCCCGTGCTCAACGAATACAGCAGGATCGTCAGCGTCAGGATTCTCGCCCGCCCAAACCGGTCGCCCAGCGATCCGAAAATCAGTCCACCCACCGCCCAACCGAGCAGAAACACCGACGTCGTATAAGGCGCCAGAATCGTCGCCTGCGTCCGATCTCCGACCAAATCCTCCATCGCCCCATCCCGCGCCAGATTGAAGAGCTGCGAATCCAGGCAATCGAACAGCCACGCCAGCGACGCCCCGACAAACACGATCCAATGCTCGCGCGTCAGTAACCGCCACCACGGACCTCCCGGCCCCACCTCAGGCGCGATTTCGAATTTTGTCATTCTGAGCGAAACAAAGAATCCAGGTGCACGAGCGAAATTCCCGCCCATCGCCGCACGCCTCACCCCACCGACACCGCCACCCCTCGCTCCGCCGATTCATACATCGCCCGCACGATCGCCACCGCCTTCCGCCCTTCGTGCCCATCCACCGCCGGCCTCCGCCCATCGCGAATCGCCTCCACCAGATCCTGCACCTGCCGCTGGTGCCCGACGAAACTGATCGCATTCGGCGCACTCGCCCCCGACCCCAGCGCCGCCGCGTCCTTCGCCGCGCGAATCGCCGCATCCTCCGGCCGCGCCTCGCGAAACTCCCACCGCGCGATGTGATCGTCCTCCAGCGCCACCGACCCGTGCTCGCCGCACAACTCGATCCGCCGCTGCCAGCCCGGCCACAACGCCGTGCTCGCCTCGATCGTCCCCAGCGCCCCATCCGCAAACTTCACCGCCGCGCACGCCGTATCCTCGGCTTCGATACCCGTGTGCACCCGCCGCGTCGTCCACGCAAACACCTCGCTCGGCATCCCCGCCAGCCACTGCAGCAAATCGATCCCGTGAATCGCCTGCGCCATCGACGCGCCCCCGCCGTCGATCGACCACGTTCCGCGCGTCCCGCTGTAATACTGCGCCGTCCGGTGCCACTTCACCGCCACGCTCGCCATCACCATCCGCCCAAATCGCCCCGCCTCCACCGCCGCTTTCACCGTCTGCGCGCCTTCCCCAAAACGCCCTTGAAAAATCGCCGCGATCTTCACCCCCGCCGCGTCCGCCGCGCGCAAGATTTCATCCGTCCGCTCCACCGTGATCTCCAGCGGCTTCTCGATCACCAGATGCTTTCCCGCCCGAATCGCCGCCAGCGCCGTCTCCCGATGCACGCTCGCCGGCGTCGTCACGCACACGACATCGATCTCCGGCCGCGCCACCAACTCGTCCACGCTCCCACACGCCAGCGCCACGCCATGCTTCACCGCAAACGCCCGCGTTTTCTCCGCATTCCGCGACGCCACTCCGACCAGCTTCGCCCCGCTCACCTGCGCGATCGCCTGCGCATGAAAATCCGCGACCATGCCAAGACCAACGATACCAAAACCAAGCGGCGCAGAAGAAGAGGCCATGAGAAAAGGGGTGAGGGAAACGCCCGCGATCTCGCACTCGTCCGTCCGCCGGCGCAAGGCCACTGACGCGGCCCCGCCCGAAAAGATGCGCCCGCCACTACCGCACTCGCGCCGCCTTCGCTCCCCCAAACTTCCGCAGATACTTCAACGCCACCTCGAACTCCTTCGGCATCGGCGCACTCAACGTCACCGGCTCGCGCGTCACCGGATGCTTCAACGTCAGCTCACTCGCATGCAGCGCCAGCCGCGCAATCAACGGCTTCTCCTCGTCCCGCCCCTTGTAGCGCTTCTTCAACTCCGACAACAACAGCTTCACCTCCGGATCACCATAAAACGGATCGTTCAAAATCGGCGCGCCCGCCGCCGCCAGATGCACACGAATCTGATGCGTCCGCCCCGTCAGCGGCTTGCACTCGAGAAACACAAATTTCCCGAACCGCTCGAGCACGCGAAACGCCGTCACACACTCCCGCCCGCCCCGACCCTTGAACACCCGCATCCGCCCCGGCTGCCGCTCGTCCTCGCCCAACTTCGCCTCCACCGTAAACGCGTCCGGCAACATCCCGTTCGCATCGCGCACCGGCGCCATCACCTTCATCGCCTCCTCCACCGGCAGCACCACGACAAACGCGAGATACGTCTTCTCGACCGTCTTCGCCTGAAACTGCCCGCTCAAGAAATCCAGCGCCGGTTTCGTCTTCGCACACAGCAGCAGCCCGCTCGTATCCGCATCCAACCGGTGCACGTTCGCCACGCCATGCCCCATCTTCTCGTGCACCAGCCCCATCAGATTCTCGCGCGTCTTGTCCCACCGGTCCGGCGCAATCAACAACCCGCTCGGCTTGTCGAACGCGATCATCGCATCGTCCTCGTAAAGAATCGGCGGCAACGGCATGGCCGCGCAACCTGACGCATCCCCCGCCCAAAGCGAAGCGCAGAATCCCGCCGCCCAAGGACGCGCCGTGCCCCACGCACATTCCCCAGTCAAAACCCAGTCAACCTCCCCCACGCCCCTCACAATCCGCTTGCGCCGCCTTGCTCCCCACGGCTGCTTCGGACACTCCTCCTTCGATGCCGGTCCTGCCCAAAGGCCTCCATGTCATCGGCGCCAGCATCCGCACCGCTCGCACCGCGCGTCGGCTCCGGCGCCCACAGCTCGATCTGGCCGCGCAACACCGCACGCTCGCCACGCTCCTCGCACGCCTCACGCCCACCGCCGCCGGCCGCGCCGCCGGCCTCGAGCCCCGTCTCTCCTACGCCCACTTCCAATCGCGCGCCCCGCTGCGCACCTACGAGCAGCTCGCGCCCTTCATCGAGCGCATGCAGCACGGCGAAGCCGATGTCCTCTGGCCCGGCACCTGCGCGCTCTTCGCCCGCACGCCCGGCACCGACACCGGCCAGCCCAAACTCCTGCCCGTCACCGACGAACTCCTCGCGCATTTCCGCCGCGCCGGCGCCACGTCGCTGTTTCACTACACCGCGCGCGTCGGCCACTCCGGCGTTTTTCGCGGACGCCACCTGCTCGTCGGCAGCTCGTCCACCCTCGCACCCCTCGCCAAGAGCGACTCCTTTTCCGCCTTCTCCGGCGAAGTCTCCGGCATCGCCTCGCTCAATCTTCCCGCCTGGGTCGAACGCCACCTCTACGAGCCCGGCGCGGCCGCCGCGCAAATCGCCGAGTGGACGCCGCGCGTCGAAGCCATCGTCTCCCGCACGCGCCGCGCCGACATCACCCTGCTCGCCGGCCTCCCCCAGTGGCTCCTCGCCGTCGCCACCGCCGTCCGCCAAGCCGAAACCCGCGGCAACGCCCGCCCGCTCAACCTCCGCTCCGTCTGGCCCAACCTCGAATGCGTCATCCATAGCGGCACCCCGCTCGGCCCGTTCCAGGCGGAACTCCGCCAGACCACCGGACCGGAGGTGACGTTTCACGAAGTCTACGCCGCGACCGAATGCTTCGTCGCCGCCCAGGACGCCAAACCCGCCGACGGCCTTCGACTCCTCGCCGACGCCGGCGTGTTTTTCGAATTCCTTCCCCTTGCCGATTACGCCGCGTCGCCCCCCGCCACGCTCGCCGCGAAAACCGTTCCGCTCGAAGGCGTGCGCACCGGCGAACCTTATGTGCTCCTCGTCACCACACCCGGCGGCCTCTGCCGTTACGTGCTCGGCGACATCGTCCGCTTCACCTCCACCGATCCGCACCGGCTCATCTATGTCGGCCGCCTCCAACAACTGCTCAACGCCTTCACCGAACAGGTCTCCGAAAAAGACCTCAACGACGCCCTCATCGCCGTCTGTCAGCGCCACGGCTGGTCGATCACCGATTTTCACGTCGCCCCCCTCGTCACCAGCACGCTCACCGGCCGCAACCACGGCTGCCACGAATGGTGGATCGAGTTGAAACCTCTCACCGTCGAAACCCCCACCGGCCCGCTGCTCGCCGGCGAACTCGACGCCGAACTCGTCGCCCGCAACCCCACCTACGCCGCCCGCCGCCGCAGCTCCATCGTCGAAGCGCCCGTCGTGCGTCTCGTGATGCCTGGCTTCTTCGCCCACTGGATGCGGCATCATCACCACATCGGCGATCAGCATAAACTTCCCCGCTCCCGCGTCGATCGCACCCTCGCCGACGAACTCAGCGCCATGGCCTGCTTCAACGCCTGACACGACCCTCGCGGCAAACGCACCGCCACACTTGCCTTGGCCGCCCCGCGCGCCACCCTCGCGCCTCGCGTGCCGTCGCTCCACACCATCGCCCGCCGCATCGCTTTCGCTCCGCTCGCCCTCGCGTTCGCCTTGCTCGCCGCCGCCGCAGAACCCGCCGATTTCGCCGAAGTCCGCGCCGCCGACGCCCTGCGGATCTCCGCCACCATCGAACGCGACACCCCTGCGCTCGCCGCGTTGTTGTCCGACGACCTGCATTACACCAACGCCGACGGCCGCGTTCAGTCGAAAGCACAATACCTCGCGTCCGTCGCCGAAAGCGAAGCCCGCTACCTCTCCGTGCATCCACGCACCCTGCAACTCCAACGCCTCGCCCCCGGCGCCGTCCTCATGACCGGCCGCGCCGATATCGTTGCCGAATCCCGCGGAGAGCGCCTGCGTTTCTCACTCCGCTTTCTCGCCGCCTGGCGCAAGGAATCCGCCGGCTGGCGCCTGGCCTCCTACCAATCGACGCCGCTGGCCGCCTCCGCCGCTTCGCCATGAACCTCCTGATCCTCTCCGCCAGCCTCAACCCCGAGAGCTACAGCCGCACCCTCGCACGCGAAGCCGAGCGCGTTCTCGTCGCCGAAAACCGCAACGTCACCTTCGTCGACCTCCGCGACTATCCGCTCCCGCTCTGTGACGGCGACACCGCCTACGCGCACGAAAACGTCCGCCACATCAACACCTTCATCGCCGCCGCCGACGGCATCGTGGTCGCCACGCCCATCTACAACTACGACGCCAACGCCGCCCTCAAAAACCTCATCGAGGTGTCCGGCAAAAATTGGGAAAACAAAGTCGTCGGCTTCCTCTGCACCGCCGGCGGCCCGAGCAGCTACATGGCCATCATGCCACTCGCCAACAGCCTCATGCTCGATTTCCGCTCCGTCATCGTCCCGCGCTTCGTCTACGCCACCGGCGCCTCCTTCTCCGGCGAAACGATCACCGACGCCAACGTCGCCGCCCGCGTCGCCATCTGCGCCCGCGAAACCGCCCGCTTCGCCGCCGCCCTCCGCTCGGCCTCACCCCTTACCTCCCGCCCCTAGCCCGCGATCTCGCAAGCGTTCCTTCTCATTTCGCCATGCTGAGCGCATGCGAAGCATCTCTGTTCTTCCACCCGCTTCACCCGCGTTGTCGCCCCCTGCGCGCCCGCGTCATCCTCGCATTCCTCGCGTTTATTCCGTCATCCGCCCCCGCCGCCGAAGTCCAACACCACGGCGTCGTATTCGAAAAATGGGTGCGCGACACCTTTTTCGACGGCTACACGCCCACGAGCTACACGCAAAAGTGGGACATCCCCGCCGACGCCAATCGCACCCACGGCCACATCCCGGTTAACCCGAAAGCCGCCAAATACGGCTCGCCCGTCGACCTCGGCGACGCCCTTCGCCAGTTCGACATCGACGAACCGTTCCTTCTCGTCATCGGCTACTGGCAGCAGCACGGCGCCGAAAAGCGCTTCGTCAACATCGTCGCTCCCCGCCTCGAGCCCGCGCAGTGGCGCGCCCTCTGGCACCCGATCACCCGCGCCGATCTCGCACGCCTCGACGCGGTCATCAAGGACCGCTCGCTCACGCCCGCCCAAGCCCGCGCCGCCGCGCGCAAAATCAAAAACGCCCCGCCCTTCACGCTCTCGCGCATCGTCGTGAATCCGAAGATCGACTCGAAATCCCAGCGCCGCCTCCAGTGCAGCCTCCGCTTCGCCGACGTCTTCACCCACCTCGCCCCCGCCGCCGACCTCGCCCCCCATCCCCGCCCCTCCCTGTGGGGCATCGAATTCCCCGGCCCCCTCCCCTCTCCCCCTCGCCCCTCCGCCCACCGCTAACCCCATCGCCCTCCACCCCTTCCACAAACCAATTTGTAACGTATTACGTTACAATCTGCTGGCCGCTCCGGTCCGTTAGTAACGTATTACGTTACAAATTTTGCGATCGCATTCCGCCGCTCGCGCGCTCGCCGTCCCCTGCTCGCCTACACGACCTGCATTTGCGCCGCCTTCCCGCCGAAAATCTCGCGCATCACGCTCCACGCCCGTCGCAGTCCCGCCGGTTGCACCCCGCCGCCAAGCCCATACGTCCGCACCAAATCCTCTTCGTGCCCGCGGTAGCGCGGCGGCAGCAGCAACAGCGTGTCCGCCTCGCCGCTCGTCACACTCGAGAAAAACAACCCCTTTCCGATCGCACGCGTCTCCGCCGTTCCCGGCACTGGCCGGATCACCGTCGCCCCAATCACCCGCGGTCGATACATGAACTCCAACCCGCCGCCTTCCGTCCGCCGCAGCCTCCCATACGTGCGCACCGGCACATCGCCCAACTGCCCGCCCGCAAACATCAGGTTGTCGTTCTCTCGCGGTCGAAAACGCAACCGCCGCCGCGACACAAAATCCCACGAAAACACCCAGCCAAACACCGTCAGCCGAAACGCCCACCCCGCCACGCAATACGCCACCACGATCACGATCAGCGACAACCCCGCCGCCACCCACGGCTCCAGCGTCGCTGTGATCGTCAGCAATCCCAGCACACCCGTCCGCGCACTCTTCAACGCCGCATCGATCGCGCCCCACGGGCTCAGCAGGATCAGCACGTTGATCGCGTGCGATGCCATCCACACCACCGCAAACACCGCCACGCCGAGCGGCACCGTCACGAGATTCAACCACCACGAGAAATCGATGGCCCCCAGCGACACCATCGCGAGCCCCGACGGCACGATCGCGCTTTGCACCGCCACATCCGTCCCCGCGAGCGATTTCGAAAACGCCGCCATCGTCACCGGAATCACGACACCCGCCGCAATCAATCCACTCGCCTTGTTCTCGATCGTCTCGAGCACATCCAGCGGCTTCTTCATCCCCGGCGGCACCACCGCCCCAAACGCATCCTTCGCCGCACAAAGCCCCACAACCGACAACGCCGGCAGCCAGAACGCCACCTGCGCAAACCACGGCAATCGCTCCCGCGCCGCTTCGTCCCCGGCCTCGAACCACAAATACGCGCCATACGCGCCCGTCGCCAGCAGCGGCGAAATCGCGATCCCCGTCACCGTCGTGATCGCCGCCGCAAGATGCCCGCCCGGTGATCGGTCCCGACTCCCGCTGCCCGAACCCGCCGCGAACGCCAGCGGCACCAGGACGATCCCGAGTATCAAGATTCCCAACACAAACGGACGAGCACCTCGCATGCTCGCACCCTATGCCGCCGCCCCGATTTGGAAAGTCCGCGTCGCGTCCCGTCGACGGAACCCCTTCTCCCATCAACACCTCCACCCGGCGCCCACTCCGCCAAACCCCGAATTCCCTTGCATTTATCGAGCCGCCGTGCGTCTTTACCGCGCATCGTTAGAGTGAAGCGTTAGATGACAGTATCTGGTGAGTCGTAGGCTGAGCGTTTGGCTTAAGTGATGATTTCGAAACCCACGGTGGGAACGGACTGGCAGCAGGCGATCAATCTACGAGATATCACAGATGAGTAATTCCAAACTCTACGTTGGAAACCTGTCGTTCAAGACCACCGAAGACGAGCTCCGCTCGGCGTTCGGCCAGTTCGGTTCCGTAACCGACGTTTACGTTGCCATGGACAAGATGACCGGCCGCCCCCGCGGTTTCGCGTTCGTCACCATGGGCACGGCCGATGAGGCCAAGAATGCCGCGGAAAAGCTCAACGGCACCGATCTCGGTGGCCGTCAGCTCACCGTCAATGAAGCCCGTCCGAAAGAAGAGCGCCCGGGTGGCGGCTTCGGCGGCGGCGGCGGTGGTCGCGGCTTCGGCGGCGGCGGCGGCCGTGGCGGCTTCGGCGGCGGTCGCGATCGCGACCGCGGCGATCGCCGTTACTAAGCAATCGTCCTAACGAACGATTTTCTGCAGGACGGAGCTCCTTGTGGGCTCCGTCCTTTTTTGTCTTCTCTCCAAAGCTCTCACCTTCCTCCTGTCCTTCTGAGCGAAGCGAAGAATCCAGAGCGGCGCACCTTCGACCTTCCTCTGCATTCCTCCCTGCGCTTAGCGCGACCTTCCCCGTCATCATGCCTTTCAAAGCACTCAATCTCTCCGACACCGTTCTCCGCGGCATCCAAGCCGCCGGTTACACGGATCCCACCCCGATCCAGCTTCGCGCCATTCCCGTCGTCCTCGGCGGCGGCGACCTCATCGGCTCCGCCCAGACCGGCACCGGCAAAACCGCCGCGTTCGCCCTCCCGATCCTCTCCCGCCTCGGCAAACACCAATCGCGCCCCCGCGTCCTCGTCCTCGAGCCCACGCGCGAACTCGCCGCCCAAGTCGAAACCGCCTTCCGCGACTTCGCCCGCTTCACCGACCTCCGCACCCTCGCCATCTTCGGCGGCGTCGGCTACGGCCATCAACGCACCGAGCTCAAACGCGGCGTCGACATCCTCGTCGCCACGCCCGGCCGCCTGATGGACTACCTGAAGGAGCGCTCCCTCTCGCTCGACAGCATCACCACGCTCGTCCTCGACGAGGTCGACCGCATGCTCGACATGGGCTTCCTGCCCGTCGTGAAGGACATCATCAACCGCTGCCCGCGCGAACGCCAAACTCTGTTTTTCTCGGCCACCGTGCCGCCGGAAATCCAGGCCGTCGCCTCCTTCGCGCTCCGCAATCCCGCCCGCGTCGAAATCGGCATCAACCGCTCCGTCAACGAATCCGTCAAACACGCGCTCTACCCCGTCGCTGCCGGCCAGAAGTTCGACCTCCTCGAAGCGCTCCTGCGCAAAATCGATTTCGACAGCGTGCTCGTATTTTCCCGCACCAAGCACGGCGCCGACAAAATCGCCCGCCGCCTGAAAAGCGCCAATCACAGCGTCGCCGTCCTCCACGCCAACCGCTCCCAAAACCAGCGCCTCGAAGCCCTCGCCGGTTTCAAGTCCGGCAAATACGAAATCATGGTCGCCACCGACATCGCGTCGCGCGGCATCGACGTCGCCGGCGTGTCACACGTGATCAACTACGACGTCCCCGAAAATCCCGAGGACTACGTCCACCGCATCGGCCGCACGGGCCGCGCCCAGGCCGTCGGCGACGCCTTCACGCTCGTCACCCCGGAAAACGCGTCCGACATCCGCGACATCCAGCGCTTCATCGGCGCGAAGATCCCTGAGCTCCGTCTCGAAGGCTTCGACTATCAGCCGATCGTCGCGCGCCCCGCGCAGGAAATCGAACGCCCCCGCGGCAGCCTCCCCGGCCGCATCCGCCATCGCGGCAGCTTCAACCGCCACCGCAGCCGCCGCTAAAGTGTCTTAAGTAAAAATGTGGCCGCGCTGTCCCAGGCGAAGCGCTGGAAGTCTCCTTGTCATTCTGAGCGAAGCGAAGAATCCAGGCCGACGCCCGTCTGCGGACATACCCCCTCGCTCGGGAGTCCGATTCGAATCATTAAGGCGCGCCGCCCGACCAACCAGCGGTGCGCACCACTCGCGCCTTCACTCCTTCCAAATCGCGCCCGCCTCCGCGATGCCCGCCGCCTTCGCCACAAACCGCGGCTCCTTGATGCCCGCTTTTCGCTGCGCCTCGTAATCGCGCAGACACACGATCGCCGGCTTCGCGAGCAGCAGGATCGCGATCAGGTTCAACCACGCCATCAGCCCCACGCCGATGTCGCCCATCGCCCACGCCACATCCGCCTGTCGCAGCGTGCCGTAAAACGTCACGCCCAAAAACATCAGCCGCAGCAGCGTGAACAGCTTCGGACTCGCCGCGTTGCGCCGCAGATATGCGAGGTTCGTCTCCGCGTAATAGTAATACGCCATCAAGGTGGTGAACGCGAAAAAGAACAACGCCACCGCCACGAACCCGCTGCCCACCCCCGGCAGCACCGCATCCACCGCCGCCTGCGTGAACGCCGGCCCCGCTTCCACCGCCGGCAATCCTTCCCGCAGAAATCCGCCCGCGGGATTCGCCACATTGTAGCTGCCCGTCAGCAAAATCATGAAGGCCGTCGCGCTGCACACCAGCCACGTGTCCACATACACCGAAAACGCCTGCACCAGCCCCTGCGCCGCCGGATGCTTCACTTCCGCCGCCGCCGCCGCCATCGGCGTGCTCCCCTGCCCGGCCTCGTTCGAATAAATCCCGCGCTTCACGCCCCACGAAATCGCCAGCCCCACCACCCCGCCAAACGCCGCATCCACCCCGAACGCGCTTCGCACGATCAGCGCCATCACCGCCGGCACCTCGCGCGCATGCACCGCCACCACGATCGCTGCCATTACCAGATACCCGAGCGCCATCACCGGCACGATCAGCTGCGCCGCGCGCCCGATCCGCTTCACGCCGCCGAAAATGATCGCGCCCATCAACCCCGCCACCACCACCGCCGTCGCCAGCGGCGGCACGTCGAACGCATTCGCCATCGCCGCCCCGATTCCATTCGCCTGCACCCCCGGCATGAAAAACCCCGTCGCCACCGTCGTCGCCACCGCAAACACCACCGCATACCATTTCACCTTCAACCCTCGTTCGATGTAATACGCCGGCCCGCCACGATACTGCCCGCCGATCTCCTCCTTGTAGAGCTGCGCCAGCGTCGCCTCCACGAACGCCGACCCCGCCCCCACAAACGCGATCGTCCACATCCAGAACACCGCGCCCGGCCCGCCCATCGCGATCGCCGTCGCCACCCCCGCGATATTGCCCGTGCCCACGCGGCCCGACACCGCCAGCGCAAACGCCTGAAACGACGTGATCCCGCGCTCCGACGCTTCCCCGTGCCACAACAACCGCCACATCTCTTTCACGTGCCGCACCTGCAGGAAACGCGTGCGCACCGAAAAATAAAACCCCGCGCCGAGGCACAGCCAGATCAACGCCTGGCTCCAGATCAAACCATTCAACAGTTCGACAATTCTCGCCATCTCGCAGCCTTCTCAGGCCGCCGCACCCCAACGTCCCCCCGTCTCTTCCGCAACCGTATTTCCCGCACCAGCTCCAACACGTGTGTCAGGCGCAGTGCCTTCGCCCATTCCTTCCGCCGCAAAACAAACGGCTGCGCACCGACTCACTTCTCCTTCAACACCGCATCGGCCGCGAGGATCAGAAACACGTAGTCCGACGTCGGCCGCCCCAAGCAATACTCCGTCTGCTGCCATAAGAACGGCCACTCGAGCAGCTCCGGATAATCCGGCCGGATCAACGCCGTCCCCGACGCCACCCCGCCCGGAATATACGACCAGTCGCCGCGGTTCACGCCATACGCCGTCGTCAGCGATTTCGCACCCACGCCCGATACGAACGACGCGTTGTTCATGCCCGGATGACACCCGAGCACGAAATTGATCGCATGCAGCATGTAGTCGCTCGGAAAAATGTCCGGCGCACCCGCGTGCAACCAATACTGCTCCACGCCAAATCGTTGAATCCCCCAACCCGCGCCCCAGATGTCCGGCTTGTAGGGCAGCCCATACGGCGTCTCCTTTTCCAACGTATCCACTTTTTGGCGATACGTCCGCAACGCCGCCCGCACCTTCTCGCGATACGCCGCATCCTCGATCAGCGCCAGCGACCGCGCGCCCAGCCAGCCCACTCGCTCCACCTGCGCCACGATCTGGTCCGCCATCCCGACGATCGCATCCGCATACTCCGGCTCGCCCGTGCACTGCAGCAACTCGATCGCCGCCTCCAATCGCGCCCCGGGCAACCGCGCCTCGCCCGCCTTCGCCCATAGCTCGCGCGCGATCCCCAAACTCTCCTCCGCCAGCGCATCGTCATACCCCTTCAAAACCCGCGACGCCGCCGCGAGCGCCGCCGCC
>JAEZAD010000160.1 GCA_023430565.1 Verrucomicrobiota bacterium | reverse complement strand
TCCCCGACCTCACGCCTCTCATGCCGCTGGCGCGTTTGATCGCGCCGCGCATCGCCGCGTTGAACCAGGCGCTCGCCTCGGCGTCCCGCGCCAGCGGTGCGATCCTGGTCGACTTCGCCGCGCACCCCGTCGCGACTGACCGGCGCTTGTGGAGCGAGGATCGCATTCACGCCAACGCGGCCGGTCATGCCCGCATCGCCGAGGCGCTCGCGCAGGCCCTGGGATTGCCCGAAAGCAACGACGCCTGGCGCGCGCCGTTACCCGAAGCCGCCCAAACGCGCGCGCAACGCTGGACCGCGGAACTCCGCTGGATCCGGCGGCATCTGCTGCCGTGGATTTGGAATGGCGTGCGCGGGCGCTCATCGGCCGACGGCCGCGGCCCCAAACGTCCCACGCTGGCCCGCCCCTGATCGGCGGAGTCCGCTCGCGTGGAAACACGTCGTTTTCCGCGCCCGCTCACGTTCATCCTCATCGCGCCTTCGCGGTTCAAACCCCGCCCTTGTATCAGCTCCATCGCCCAAAAATCACGCGTGCGACCTTGTCACGTTTGCAACCTCCGCCACATTTGCGCATGAAAATCACCAGCCGGCTTCTCGTTCTCTTCGCCCTCTGCACCGCCTCCTCCCTTCACGCCGCCGATGGGGCCGCCCTCTGGAAGAAGAGCTGCGCCAAATGCCACGGCGCCGACGGCCGCGGCGACACCCGCCAGGGCCGCAAGCTCTACATCAGCGACCTCAGCGATCCCGCGATCCAGGCGAAGTTCACCGACGAACAGGCCGCGAAGTCCATCAAGACGGGACTCAAGGACGCCAAAGGCCGCGACATCATGCACGGTTTTCGCCGCCTCTCCGACGATCAGGTCACCCTCCTCGTCGCTCACGTCCGCTCGCTGAAGCGCGCCGACGCCCAAAGCGCCCACCCATAAGCCGCCGGTCACGCTCTCAGCCCTAGGCCCTGGGCCCTGGGCTCTAGGCTCTAGGCTATCAGCCTTTCAGCCTCTTACTCGCTCTTCTCCACTTTCTCCACGTCGTCCGTCGCCACCTTCGGCTTCGTCTCGTTGCCGTCGTCCGCCACGCCCTTCCCGTCCACCGCCTCGCCCGTCGGCAGCACGTTGTCCGGATCCACCGTGCCCTCGATCGTCGGATTGAATGCCCGCACGAACCCGTGCCGAAACAGATTCGCGACCGTAGCCCACAATCCGACTTCCGGATCGCCAAACTGCCCCTGAAACGGAATGCGCGTCCCCACCTGGTCGCGCGCCTTGTTCTTCACCAGCCACGCGAGACCCTGCACGACGTTTTCCCAAATCCGCGTCAGCACGTTTTTGTTTTGGTCTTCGAGATTGTTGAAATCCACGTCCTCGAAAAACGGCTTCACGTAGCCCTGAAACCCGCCGTCCTTCCCCGCCATCTCGGCCGCCAACTGCAGCGTCCCGCGACTCACATCCACGTTCGCATAGGCTTTCAACGATTCGTTCAACTCCGGCAAATTCACGTCCTCGAGTTTCGCGCTGAGATGAAAATGCGGCTGCGCCGCCAGCGGCTCCGCACTGATCGCCAGCCGCAACCGCCCCCCGCCCAGACTGTCGCCCTCGACGAGAATGTCCGCGGGATACTCCTCGTCGGTCTCGCCCGGCCGATTCCGCAGTCCCGTCGCCTCCACTCGCAGATTCGTCACGAACAAATCCACCGCCGGCGTCCTCGTCGTGTCCTGATAACGCAACAACCCGTGGTTCAGCTCGAAATGCGTGATCTCCAGCGGAAACAAATCTTCGATCACCTCCTGCCACCGCCAATCGACGTCCGTCTGGCTCTCGGCCTCCGTTTCCCCCGCCACAAACGTCAGCTGCCCTTCGTCGACGTGGATATCGCTGACCACTTTCCCGCGAAACAAATCCCGCCACGCCACGGAAAAATCGATCGAGCGCGCCCGCACGAACGGCGTCCGCACCTCGCCGCTCACCTTGTAAATCTCGACACCTTCCAACGCGTAAGCCCCGCGCCACAACGCGAGGTCGATCCCCTCAACCCGCCCCGTATAGCCCGGAATGCTCTGAAGCCGGTCGTTCACCTGCTTCTCCACCACGAACGGCAACGCGATCCGCGCAACAAGCAGCGCCAACGCGATCGCCGCGATCGTCACGACCACGCGTCGCGGCCAGCGGCGAACCCGGTGAATCAACGGTGTGGTCTCGTTCGGCATGCGTCGTCTCCCGCCCCATGGACCCTCCCGCCGCCCGCCGGTTGCGCCACGAGCGACGAGAGATTTCTTCCGCCCATGAACGGCTCACCAACGCAGCCCGTCCTCGATTATCCTCCAGTGCGGAGAACCCTGGCCTGACAACCTTCTCTGTCCAAATGCGCCGCTTGATTCGTCAAAGCACACGACCCCGCGTAGCTCACGCGCATCGCCCGCAACTGTCGCCCACCATGCCTCCCTTCGATTCCTCTCCCGCCGTTTACAACATCGACGAAGCTTCCGCCGACGCGGCGCTCGCCACCCTCACTCTCGCCTTCGTCACCGATCCCGCCGCTCGCTGGTCCTGGCCCCAAGCGAAGGACTTTCTCCGCAGCTTTCCGCTCCTGGCGCGCGCGTTCGGCGGCAGGTCGTTCGCGTTGGGCACCGCCTATGGCGTCGAGGGCGGCGCGGGCGTGGCGTTGTGGCTTCCCCCCCAACGTGTCGGCCGACGAGGAAGCGCTCGTCAGTCTGATCGAGCGCACCGCGCCCGCGTCCATCCAGCAGGACGCCGCGGGCGTATTCGAGCAGATGGCCGGCTTTCACCCGCACGAACCCCACTGGTATCTGCCGCTCATCGGCGTCGATCCTGCGCGCCAAGGCCAACGCCTCGGAGATCAGCTTATGAGACACGCGCTCGCCCGTTGCGACACCGACCAATTGCCCGCTTATCTGGAGTCCAGCAATCCGCTCAATCTCTCCTTCTACCAACGCCACGGCTTTGAAGCCTTGGGCAAAATCCAGGTCGGCTCGTCTCCCACCCTCGTCCCGATGCTCCGCAAACCACGAGCACCTCGATAGCCGGACAACGCCCGCCTCCTCTCCCCGCTCTCGCGCTCCGTCAGGCCTCAAGTTTCAGGTCTCAGCTTTCCGCTTTTCAGCTTTTCAGCTTTTCAGCGTTTTCCGCCCGTTCCCCATTGCCTCAGCCCGCACGCCACCAACGCTCACGCGCCCATGAAAAAGACGTTTCCGCTGACCGCTCCCGGCAAGGACGATGCCCGCGTCCGCGACAAAATCCGCCACGAGCTCAACAAATACGTCCGCCGCGAACGCCAGAAGAAACTCCCCGAAGGCTCCACCCTCTGGTCGTTCGACTGCCGGATCGGCCGCGACGCCGCCTCCGCCGAGACGCGTCCGCTCAACGAAATCGGCGGCGCGATCGACGCTCTCGCCGCCGCCGGAGCCCCCGAAGCCTACGTCGAAATCCTCGCCAGGCCCGACGTCCGCAACCCCGCACGCTGAGCCGATCGACACCATGTCGTCGCCGCCCTCGAAGGACCCGCTGCACGGAGTCACCCTCGAAAAACTGCTCACCGAGCTCGTGGCCGAATTAGGCTGGTCGGAGCTGGGCCGCCATGTCCCCGTGCGCTGTTTCCTCTTCGACCCCAGTATCAAGTCCAGCCTTACCTTCCTCCGAAAAACCCCCTGGGCCCGCACGAAAGTCGAGCAGCTCTACGTCGATTGGAAGCGCCGCGCCTAGCCCGTGTCTCCGCGGTTCCCACCCCGGAAGTCAATGCTCTCCGCTCCCAGCTCCCGCCCTTCCAGCTGTCAGCCCTTCAGCATTTCAGCGTTTCAGCCTTTCAGCGTTTCAGCCTTTCAGCTTTTTAGCCTCGCTCCTCACTCCGCCGGCATCGCCTCCGCCCGCTCCTGAAACGCCGCGAGCGCCCGCGGCATCAGTTCGTTGAGCCGCTGCACGCGCGTCGCGTGCGAGGGGTGCGTCGACATGAACTCCGGCGGCTGCCCGCCCCCGGCCTGCTCCATCCGCTGCCAGAAACCGATCGCCTCCCGCGGATCATAGCCCGCCCGCGCCATATACATCAGCCCCATCGCATCCGACTCGTTCTCATGCTCGCGGCTGAACGGCAGGATGAAACCGAACTGCGCCCCCGCTCCCAGCGCCGCCATCACCATCTGCCGCTGCTGATAATCCATGTCCGAAAACGAAAACTGCGCGCCCACCATCACCGTCTGCGCGAGACTCGTGCGCAGCATCCGCTGCGAACCATGCCGCGCGATCGCATGCGCCATCTCATGCCCCATCACCGCCGCCAGCGCCGCTTCACTTTGCGTGTAATCCAGGATGCCCGTGAACACCACGATCTTCCCACCCGGCAGACAAAACGCATTCGCCTGCTCGCTGCGCACGAGACTCACCTGCCATTCGAAACCCTCCGCATCGTCACCCACCGCCCGCGCCAGCCGGCCCGCGACCCGCTCGACCATCTCCAGCTCCCGCCCGCTCTTCACCACATCGCTCTGCGCCAGCACTTCGCGATAACTCTGCAACCCAAGCGCCTGCTCCTGCTCGGTCGACAACGCCACGCGCGCCGATCGCCCCGTCTCCGGATTCGTGACCTTCTCTGCGCTGAAATATTGAAACGCCGCAAACAGCGCCGCCGCAATCAGGGGAATGGGTAACCACGCACGACGTTTCATCGCAGACGGAATTCGCGCCCATAGTGCCAGCCCCCACCACCCTCGTTCCGCGCGAACTCCCCGATCCGCCACCCCGTCAACCTTCTCACCTCGCCCCCTCAAACAGACTCATCGCCCTCCCCCGCTTTTCCACGCGCCATCTTTTTCAACGTAAACCCACACCGCCCAAACCCCTGCCGCTCGGCCGCCGCCAGCACCTCGGAACACCTTTCCGCGAACTCCCCTCGTCCCGCTTCTTTCGCCGCCTCCTCGAACAGCGTCAGGCTCGACACCACCTTCAACGCATCCGTCGTCCCCCCCATCACCTCAACCAGCCCCCCTCCTTTCACGAGCGCTTGCCGCACCGCCTCCGTCGCCGCGTCCAGTCGCGCGCCCAGCTCCCCATCCCGCAGGTAAACCCGCGCCTCGTCGAAATCCTTCAGCCCGTAAAACTGCGCCGTCGCAGAGCGTCCCAACCCCGCAAGCTGCGGAAACACATACCAGATCCAGTGGCTCCGCTTCCGCCCCGCCCGCAACTCCTCCAACGCCACCGCAATCCCGGACTCCTCCGCCTCCTGCGCCGTCTTGAACCGCTCGAGCGACATCTCCGCCAACGTGTGCGACTCCATTCGCACCGCAACCAGCGCCTTATCCGCCTTCGTCGCTGGAGTCGCCGGGCAAACTTCTGTTCCAGCCTTCCAGCTTTCCAGATTCAAAAACATCCGCCTCCACCCCCTCTCCCCGCCCGTTATTCCATTGCCCGCGGCGCCCCGATCCGCCGAATTGACCCGCATGGGTGCCAAATACCTGCCGTCCGCCAAGGATCAAAAGGCCAACCGCCGTTTTCAGCAAAAACAGCACAGCCAGTCGAAATTCATCAAGCCGCCACCACCGCCAGCGGCCGCGAAAAAGAAGAGCAAGTGACGCCGCTCCTTTCCCCCGCGCCCGACCGCGTCCGGCTCGTCCGCAGTTTCGACGAACTCGCCACCACGCCTTTCGCCGCCGGCGTCAACGCCCTCTGCTGGCCCCGCACGCTCCCCGGCGACTTCGCCGAAGTCGTCGATCGCCTCCGCACCGGCGAGACAGAAGGCCTGCTCACCCTCGACGAAGCCCGCCTCCTCGCCCTCCCGCTCTCGCCCGCCGGCCGCACCGCCGTCGATTCCCTCCTCGCCGACCTGAAACGCCTCCGCGACCACGACCTCGATCCCGTCCTCAACTGCATTCACGGCTATCCGCACGACGACGACGCGGGCCCGGTGCCGACCGACGTCTTTTCGTTCCACGCCGACAGCGCCCCCGTCCCCGCCGACACCTGGCTCTGCACCTACCACGGCTCCCCCAGCGAGGGCCTCCTCAACGAGCACGCCCGTCGCCGTATCGATATTCCCGAGACCCGCGCCGCGCTCCTCGCCGGCTACGGAGCCCGCGACGACGACGCCTTCCGCGAGTTCCTGCGGGATCACTGCTACGACCTGCATTACGCCGCCACCGCCGACGCGCAGCCCTATTCCTTCGGCCTCTTTCACCTCTGGCGCATCGCCATCGATTATCCCGGCTGCCCCGTCCCGCCCTGCATCCACCGCGCCCCGGCCACCATCGCTGGCGAGCCGCGCCTTCTGCTGATCAGCTGACGGTTGGCTTCAACGCACCCGCCAGCACCCCGCGCCGCCATCAGCGCGCATCCCGCTTAGCCTGATTGCGCCGCCCGAGCGAAGTCACGAAGGCATTGATCCGCGTGTCGTGTCCCGCTCGATACATGTCGTTCGGCCGCTGCTTTCCGAGCGACCCGCCTGACTTCTGCGTCGCCTTGCGCCGGGCGGGATCAACCTCGCGCACCGTTTTGTTTTCTCGAAAGGGCATCGCGCAACGTTCGCATCGCTCGCTCCCGCGCAACTCCGCGTTCCGCCTCCGTGCCGTCCGCCCCTATCCTCGCCCCGGCTCCGGTTCCGCGCTCCTCTCCCGCAACATCCGCCGCAGCGCGAGCGCGTTGGCAATCGCGTGGCCCTGCCGGTCGTTGTTGAAATAAACCCACGCCTCCTCCGCGCCCGACGCCCGCACACGCTCCGCCCACGTCGCCAATTCCTCTCGCGAATAGTTGTGCCGATACCACTGCGTGCGCCCGCTGAACCGCACATAAAGCAATCGCTGCCCCGGCGGAAACACCTCCGGCAATCGCGGCGCACTCACTGCGCAAAACGCAATGCCGCGTTGCCTCAACGCACGATACACCGCCTCGCGCCACCAGCTCTTGTGCCGGAATTCCACGACGTTGCGCCGCGCCGGATCGAGCTGCGCCACGATGCTTTTCAGCCGCGACGCCGAATAGCGATAGCTCGGCGGAAACTGAAAAAGGAAGCAGCCCATCTTCTCCTCGAGCACCTCCGCGATCTCGTAAAACGACCGCACCAGCGCCTTCGTGCGCACCATCCGCCGCTCGTGCGTGATCAGCTGATTCACTTTCACCGTGTAAACAAACCCCGGCGGCGCCTCCCGCTTCCAACGCCGCACCGTCGCCGGTTTCGGCCACCGATAAAACGGCGCATTCAACTCCACCGTGCGAAACACGTTCGCATAGTAGCCGAACCAGTTCTTCGTCGTGACTTCCTGCCGCGGATAAAAAATCCCCCGCCAGTGGGAATAGAACCACCCCGAACAACCGACCTCGATGCGCATGCCCCCCTTGGACACCACCTCGCGCCACAAGTGGACGCCGCGCCTCATCTCCATCCCTCGCCATCGTTCTCTCCTCCCCGCCTTCAGCTTTTCCGCCTTTCAGCGTTTCAGCTTTTGTCCACCTGGTTAACGTGACGCTGCGATGAAAACCCCGCGCCTCTCCGACGCCTTTCAGCCCCGCGCCGCCCGCGCCGAACATCCCCTCGCCTGGCTCGTCGAGCCCCTTCTTCGCGAACCCACCTTCGAATTCAAAGCCTGGTTCGGCGGCCGCACCGTTACGCTCGACGGCCAACACCGCCTCGTCCTCACCACGCAGGACGAACCCTGGCAGGGCGTCCTCGTCTGCACCGCGCACGAACATCACGGCAGCCTCCGCGCCGACTTCCCTTCGCTCGTGCCACACCCCGTCCTCGGCAAATGGCTCTACCTTTCCGAGGCGTCGCCGGTCTTCGAGCGCGACGCCCGTCGCCTCGTTCAACTCGCCCGCGCCCGCGATCCCCGCCTCGGCGTCATCCCCGCCGCCCGCCGCAAACGCCCCAGGAAACGCATCCGCTTCGGCGACCCGCTCTGACCCTCCCATCGTGACGCGAACGTCGTCACGAACCGCGCACTCGTTTTCCCGATACGCCACACCGTCGATTCCTCGATGCCGTCGCATCACGGAATTTCGTTTTAGTGGCAGACAACATTCACGGCACGTCACCGGCGCCGACCATTTTCCCATGCCCACCCTTCGCTCCCATCTCATCGCAGCCGCCCTCTCGGTCCTCGCTGCGCCCATCGAAGTCGCCGCCAGCGCCCCCCTCGGCGATCAGCTCGGCACCCTCCGCTTCGAGGTCAGCGGCCAGCCCGCCGCACGCACCCACGTCGTTCGCGGCGTCAAACTGCTCCATCACATGATGTATGCGGAGGCCGACCGCGAGTTCGCCGCGGCTCTCGACGCCGATCCGAAATGCGCGCTCGCCCACTGGGGCCGCGCCATGGCCCTCCTCCATCCGCTCTGGCCCGACACCCCCGGCGCAGCCGACCTCGCCGCCGGCGTCGCTCATCTTCGCCGCGGACTCGCCTGCCCGCCCGCCACACCCCGCGAACGCGCCTATCTCGAAACGCTCTCCGCCTACTTCCACGACGGCCCGGCCAACGATCACGCCGCCCGTCTCCAGGCTCTCGATACCGCCGCCACCGCCCAGGCCGAACGCTTCCCCGACGACCTCGATGCGCTCGCCTTCAGCGCCTTGTTCCACCTCGCTCCCGCGCGCTTTCAACCGAAGGACAAATCGCACCGCCTCCAGCTCGAGGCCGCCGCCGATCTCCAGAAAATCCTCGCCCAAATCCCCGATCATCCCGGCGCGCAGCACTACAAGATCCACGCCTACGATTTCCCCCTGCTCGCCGACCGCGCGCTCGAGATTTGCGACACCTACGGCGGCATCGCACCCGACGTCCCGCACGCGTTGCACATGCCCACGCACATCTACACGCGGCGCGGGCTCTGGGAAAAATCCATCGAGTTCAACCTCCGCTCCGCCGACGCCGCGCGTAAACTCGCCCAGGCCGCCGGCGCGCTCAACGGCCATCAGCCCCACGCCCTTGACTACCTCGCATATGCCTACCTCCAGCGCGGCCAGTATCGCGAAGCCGAACGCGTCCGCGACGAAATCCTCGCGCTCAACGGCCCGTATTCAGACGCCCAACGCCCGCAGATGGCCTTCGCCTTCGCCGCCATCCCCGCGCGCTGCGCGCTCGAGCGTCAGCGCTGGGCCGACGCCGCCCAGCTCCCGCTGCACCAGCCCGCGGCCTTCGACTGGGACAAGGGCTACCTCAATTGCGATTCGATCATCCACTTCGCCCGCGCGATCGGCGCCGCCCGCAGCGGAAAACTCGACGCCGCCCGCACCGCCATCGCCGAGCTCGAACAACTCCACCGCAAACTTTCCAGCGGCAAACGCCCGCCCTACTGGACCTCCCAAGCCGAAACCCAGCTGCTCGCCGCCCGCGCCTGGGTGCAATTCGCGGAGGGCGACGCCGACGCCGCCATCGCATCGATGCGTCGCGCCGCCGAGCTCGAGGCCGGCACCGACAAGGAAGCCGTCACGCCGGGCGAGGTCCTCCCCGCCGGGGAATTGCTCGGCGATCTGCTCCTCGAGTCCGGCCGTCCCGCCGATGCGCTCGCCGCCTTCGAAGCCGTCCTCGCCGCCAGCCCCAATCGTTTCAACAGTCTCTACGGCGCCGGCGCCGCCGCCGAACGCGCCGGCCAGGACGCGAAAGCCCGCGATTACTACTGTCAGCTGCTCGACGTCGCGTCCGCCGCCGATTCCGGCATCGCCCGCGTCGAGCACGCCCGCGCCTTCCTGCGCACCACCGGCTCCCCCGCCACCCACTGACTGCCCAGGAGCCCCGGCTTTCAGTCAGCTCTCACCGCTCCTCTTCCCCTTCGGCCTTTCCCTCGTCTCCCGCCGCGTCCGCACCGCCGGGCAGCTCCAGCACGAATGTGGCGCCGCGCCCAAGGCCTTCGCTGTGCGCCCGGAGCGCCCCGCCCAGTTCCACCGCCGCCATCGCACTCGCGTGCAAACCCGAGCCCGCGCCGTCACGACGATTCGGATACTGCTGGCCGAAAATCTCCTCCAGTTGTTCGGCCGCGATCCCCACGCCATTGTCCGTGACGGCGATTTCCACCCGGCCGGCCTCGCACGTCACCCGCGCGAGAATCTGCTTGTCGCTCCGGCCCGACTCGATGCACGCCCGGCGCGCGTTCGCCACGATGTTCATCAGAATTTGCGTCGCCTTGTGGCGGTCCACCGTCACCCGCGCCCGGGTTCGGTAGTCGCGAAGCATCGCGATGTCGCGGCCGGTCAGCGCGTCGACCTCGATCCGCAACGCGTCCTCCACCATCTCCGTCGCCACAAACGTTTCCGCCACGTCTGCCACGCAGGCCAGCGTCTCCTGCCGCGCCACGATCTCGGTGATGTGCTGGATGTTCTTCCGCAGCTCTCCGAGCTCCGCCAGCATCGCCGCCCGCTCCTCCGCAAGCGCCTCGGCCAGCGTGCTCACGTATTCCGGAATTTTTTGTCCGATCTCATCCGTCGAGAGAAAATCCGCGAGCTCCGGCCCACGCCCGCTCAACAGCGCCGCAAGCTTCGCCACCGCCGTCGACCGGCTGTCCCGCACGCGCTCCTCGAGCAGATTCGCCGAGACGTTCACGCTGTTCAGCACGTTGCCCACATTGTGCAGCACGTCGATCGCGACGTCCGCCATGCCCGCCTGCCGCGACGCCGCGAGCAGCTTGCGATGCAGATCGTGGATCGACGCTTCCGCCCGCTTCCGTTCGCTGATGTCCTGCTTGATCGCGATGAACTGCGCGATCTCGCCCGCGCCGTCGCGCACCGGCGTGATCGTCATGTCCTCCTGATAAAACTGCCCGTCCTTCCGGCGATTGATCACCTCGCCGTGCCATACCTCGCCACGGCAGATTGTGTCCCACATTTGTCGATACATCGACTGCGACTGCTGCCCCGATTTCAACAGCCGCGGATTCCGTCCCAGCGCTTCCGCCGGCGTATAGCCCGTCAGGCGCGTGAACGCCGCGTTCACCCATTGGATCGTCCCCGTCCGATCGGTGATCAACACCGCGTTCGCCGCCGCATCGAGCGCCGTCGTCCGCAGCCGCATCTGCTCCTCGCTCTCCCGCAGCGCCTGCTCGACCCGGCGCTTCTCCGTGATGTCCGACACGATCCCGACCAGGCGGATCGGCCGGCCTTCGGCGTCGCGCGCCTTGAATCCTCGCACATGCACCCAACGCACCTCACCGCTGGGCCGCACGATGCAATACTCCAGGTCGAGCGCCCGGTCTTCGCCGATGAACGCCGCGAACGCCGCCGCCACTCGCGCCTGATCGGAGGGCAGCACGAACTCGATCCACCGACCCGGCTTGCTGTAAAGTTCCGCCACCGGCCGCCCCCAGATCCGCTCGAACCCCGGACTCACGTAAAACAGCTCGCCGAGATCCGCTGACCGAACCCACAGGGCATCGCTGATGTTCGCCGCCAGGAGCTGAAAGTTGTCCCCCGTCTCCCGCATTTCGCGCCCTGAAAGTGGAGATGGAATGTTCGGGTCGGTCACGACAGTGGCTCAGCAAGAAATAAACGCGGCAGACTGCGAGCCTGACACGAATTTGTCACGATGCTAGCCGCTGGAACTTTCCGTCGTTGAAGCCACGTGCTTGCGATCCCGGCTCCGCTCGCTCCGTTTTCTCCCGTAACATCTCAATCATGAAGATCACCGAAATCGCATTCACCGGTTATTCCGTCACCGATATGAAACGCGCCCGGGAATTCTACGAGGGCGTCCTCGGTCTCACCAAATCCCGCGGCCTTGGCCAACATCAAGGCGAAGACCAATGGGTGGAATACGATATCGGCGCCGGCTGCCTCGCCCTCATCAGCGGTGGCGGCGAAAACTGGCCGCCCCATCCCGCCGGCACCGCCGCGGCGCTGGAGGTCGACGATTTCGACGGCTACGTGGAAAAGCTCCGCGCCCACCACGTAAAGTTCGTTTGGGAGCCGCAGGAATCGCCCGTCTGTCGCATGCTCGTCATCGCCGATCCCGACGGTAATTGGGTCGTCCTCCACCAGCGCAAACCCACGCACCCGGACTTCGCGAAATCCTCCGGCTAAAGTCCGCTCACCGACATCGACGTTCTTCGCACCCGCCTCTCACGTCCCGCAAAACGTCCGATACCCCGCCCCGCCCTCCGGTGCCGGCTGCCGATACTCCGGCGCCTCGCGCGCGTGCTCGTAAGGCTTCCCGAGCACGTCCAGCAGCCGCTCCATCGCGCTCAGGTCGCCGCCTTCCGCCGCCGCCAGCGCCGCTTCGACCAGATGATTGCGCGGAATGAACGCCGGAGTGTGCGCGCGACGCAGCGCATCGGACTCCGCGGACGACTGTGGCTGACGCCCGAGGCGCGCCACCCAGCGTTCGTGCCAAACGAGAAACGTTTCGTCCGTCCACCCCGCCTCCCTCACCGGCCGCTCGCGCCCAAGTCCGGCAAACGTGTTCGTGTAGTCCGCCTTCGTTTCCTGCATCCACCCGAGCAGCGCCTCCACCAGCGCCGCGTCCGCCGCCTCCTCCGTAAACAAACCCAGTTTCCGCCTCATCCCCGCCAGCCCGTGCTGCTGGTAACGTTCCCCGAATTTCCCGAGCGCTTCCTTCGCGAGTTCGATCGCCTTCGCCTCTTCCGTATGGAGCAGCGGCAGCAGCGTCTCCGCGAAGCGCGCGAGATTCCATTCCGCCACCGCCGGCTGGTTGCCGTAGGCGTAGCGACCGTGCCGGTCGATCGAGCTGAACACCGTCGCCGGATCGTAGGCGTCCATGAACGCGCACGGCCCATAATCGATCGTATCCCCGGAGATCGCCATGTTGTCGGTGTTCATCACGCCATGGACGAAGCCCACCTGCATCCATTGCGCGAGCAGCGACGCCTGCCGCTCGATCACGGCCTCCAGCAACGCCCGGGCCGGATTTTCCGCGCCGTTCAAATCAGGATAGTGGCGACGGACCGTGTAATCCGTCAGTGCCCGCACCGCCGCCCCGTCTCCGCTCGCGGCGGCCCATTGAAAGGTGCCGACGCGGATATGGCTCGCCGCCACGCGCGTCAGCACCGCGCCCGCCAGCTCGGCCGGCCGGTAAACAGGTTCGCCGGTCGCGACCACCGCGAGGCTCCGCGTCGTCGGAATGCCGAGCGCATGCATCGCTTCGCTGATGATGTATTCGCGCAACATCGGCCCGAGCGCCGCCCGTCCGTCTCCGCGGCGTGAATACGGAGTCGGGCCGGAGCCCTTCAATTGCACGTCAAAGCGTTGCCCATCCGGCGCGATCTGCTCGCCCAGCAAAATCGCCCGCCCATCGCCCAGCCCGGTGAAGTGGCCGAACTGATGCCCCGCGTAAGCCTGCGCGATCGGCGCCGAGCCCGGCGGCAGCCGGTTGCCCGCGAAAACCGCCGCCCCCAGTTCCCCCGCCAACGCGTCCACGTCCAGCCCCAGCCTGCCGGCCAGCGCCCGATTCAACGTCACAAGCCGCGGCGCACGCACCGGCGTCGGCTCCACCGCCGTATAAAACAAGGCCGGCAGCTGCGCATACGAATGCTCGAGGCACCAGCCCGCGGACGCATCCGGCGAGAGCGGTGCCAGGGTCGAATCGCCCGAAATGTGAGACATCCCCCACCGTCCCGTAAAATCGCTCCTCGTCCAGCGCCCGCCGCAATTGCGTGCCATCCGCATCGCCCGGTCGCTCGCGCCGAACCGCCCGCGAAGCAGCGTTTCAAATCACGTCGACCGTGAGCTTCTTCAACTGCCACCACAGCAGGGCGTCGACGTAGGATCGCATGTCGTCGATTTCGCTCAGCACAAACAACTCGCAGCCCGCCAGAATCTGCAGGCCCGTGTTCGACGCATAACTCTCCGCCGTCGTCGCCTCGATCACGTGAAGCGCCGTGGTGTCGAGCAGCGGCAGCGCGTAGGCGAGATCCTTCCCAAACGAGGTCAATCCACCCGTCAAAATCGGCTGCCTCATCGTCGTCACCCGTCCTGGCTGCACGATCGAGATCACCAGTCGCACCTCGATCGAAAGGTCCGCTTCGGAGAAGCCGAACTGGTCCTGCAGCGAGCACGTGATCCGATTGTGGAAATTCTGCAGCGCGGCACCCACCCGCAGCCGCCCCGCACGCGGCGTCGTGAAATTCACCCCGCACGCCGCCGAGCTGAACAGCCGCCCCGGCCAGTTGATGCCATAAAAGTCGGTCGCGATCGGCCCGTCATCCCGCTGCTCGAAATCCACATTGTTGATCAGGTGCCCGATGCTCGGCACGACAAACGACCGATCCGTCACGACCACCGACGAATCCTCGCGAAAAAGATCGTAGACCGTGAACGGCGCCTCAAACACCCGCGTGTCCCCCGAGTCCGGCGGCAACACGTCCGTCAGATCGACGTGCAGTCGGGGCCCCGCCAGTCGCGCCGCGATCGCCCGCTCCAGCTTTTCGCGTTCCCGCCGATACTCGCCCGCCAGTTTTTTCCACCGGCGATAGCCCCGCAGGGCCCGCGCTAATTCCCGCTCAAGTTTCGTCCGCGCCTTCGTCCTGCCGTCGCTCCAGTCCGCCGCCTGGCTCCCGCCTTTCAGGTTTTCGCGATGCATCTCGCGCGTCACCCGCGCCGCCACTGCCGCCGCCGTCCGCACGTCTTTCTTCGACAACAGCCGCGCGCACGCGCGCCGGTAAATCTGCGCCGCGCGCTCCAGCAGCCGCACCCGCGCTGCGATCTCCTTGCCGCGCGCCACCGCGAGCGATCGATGCCGCACATTCGATCCGCTCTTCGCACCTTTGCTTCCGAATTCCGGCATCGCAGCCGGGGTCTTTCGCGCAGCTCGCACGCCTCGACTACGACAAAGCCGGACCGCCCCGTCGAAGACAGAGCAGCCCCGTGTTTCCGTTCTTTTCCTAGGTCTTTTCCCGACCCGCCGGGCCCGGACTTCCGCCGTTAGGTTTTGCTCGGGCAGTTGATCATCCAGTGCGTCCCGAACCGGTCCGTGAACGACCCAAAATAATCGCCCCAGAACATGTCCTGCATCGGCATCTCGACCGCACCACCTTCCGACAGCTCCTTGAACAACCGGTCCGCTTCCGCCCGCGTGTCCGGCTGCAGGTTCACGTAAACATTGTTTCCCGGGATGGGCTTGTAGCCCATCGACTCCACACAATCCGAGCCCATCAACACATGCCCCCCCAAAATCGGCAGCGCCACGTGCAGGATGAGGTCCTTGTCCGCCTCGCTCACCGGCGGACAACCGGCATTCGCCGGCATGTCCCGGTAGCGCGCGATCGGGCGCGCATACTCCGTTTTGAAAACCGCTTTGTAGAACGCAAACGCCTGCTCGGTCGTCCGCGTGAAGTTCAAATAAGTGCTGACAGAGGCCATGGTGGGGAGGGAGTGGATGGTTGATGACGGCAGTTCATCCGCCGTTCACCCTTCCCAACGAATCAGCTCTCCTTTTCCGGACAACCGGCCTGCAAAAAAAGCCTTCGTCCCGCGCAAGCCGCGCCGCATCCCTCGCAACGCATGCGCAGCCGGCCGCGCCCGCCTCCGCTACGCTCGGGCCACCGACTCGCCATGAGCTTTACCCAACTCGCCGGAATTCTTCCCGCCATCGTGTTTCCCGCCGCCACGCTCGTCCAACTCCTGCGCATCCTCCGCACGCGCTCCGCCGCCAACGTCAGCGTCTCCACCTGGCTGCTCTTCGGCTTCGCCAATCTCGCCATCTACGTTTACGCCGAACGCTACACCGAATGGCAGGCGATCCTTGGCATGCTCGTCACCGCCGCGCTCGATTTCGTCATCGTCGCCGTCGCGCTCACCGCCTTCCGCAACCAACGCTTCTCCGCTTCGCCTCCGCCTGTCACCGCCAACGTCGCCTTGTAGGCGTCGAGGAACGTTTGTCCCGCGCGTTTGTCGCGCCAGCCGGAGGGTTGATCTCGTCCCGCCATTTGCGATATCCCTTCGCCCTCGCCCGCCCCGATCGCCCGTTCACCCCACCCCAAGCCCGCCCGCCATGTCTACTCCTCCCCCGCTTCCGCGCGACCAGCGCCAGATCGACGCCCAACACCTGAAGCTCCTCGCCATCTTCCATTTCGTTCTCGCCGGCCTCGCCATCGTCGGCCTCGGCTTTCTGGCCCTCCATTGGTTCGTCATGGATTCCGTCTTCTCCCACCCGGAAGCCTGGAAAAACTCCCAAAGCGGCCCGCCGCCCGAGCAGTTCCTCCTCCTCTTCCAATGGTTCTACGGCATCGCCGGCTTCTTCATCGTCGCCAGCGGCGTCGCCAATCTCGTATCCGGATTCATGATTCAGCGACGCCGCGCGCGCGTGTTTTCCCTCGTCGTCGCCGGCCTCAACTGCCTCGCCTTCCCTTTCGGCACCATTCTCGGCGTCTTCACCTTCATCGTCCTGCTGCGCAGCTCCGTCGAAGAGCTCTACGCTGCGCCGGCCTGATCCCGCGCGGCGTTTCGGTTCTCCGCTTTCTCCTGTAAAAAAAACCTCCCCGCCCCCGCGTGATCATTTTCCCCCGCGCGCCTCGACTCGCGTTCCGCTTCCTCCTTTTCCTCGCGCCCCTCACCGCCGCGCATCCGGCGCCCGCCACCACCGACTGGCCCGGCGTCGGCGGCGATCCCGGCCTCGCTCGCTTCTCCACGCTCGACCAGATCGACCGCACCAACGTCGCCCGCCTCGAAGTCGCCTGGACCTTCCGCACCGGCGGCGCCAGCACCTCGCCGCTCACCGCCCTCCAGTGCACCCCGGTCGTCATCGACGGCACGATGTATCTCACGTCGCCCGACGCCCAGGTCATCGCCCTCGATGCCGCCACCGGCACCGAAAAATGGCGCTACAACCCCCACCGCCGCCTTCACCGCTACCTGCACAACCGCGGCGTCGCCTTCTGGTCCGACGGCGCCCGCCAGCGCCGCATCCTCTTCGCCACGCCCGACGGCTTTCTCTACTCCCTCGACGCCGCCACCGGCCAACCCGACCCGGACTTCGGTTCGCACGGCATCGTCGACCTCCGACACGGCATCGACACCGACCTGCGCAACGCCGTTTACGGCGCCACTGCCGCGCCCGTCGTCTTCGCAGACCACGTGATTGTCGGAATCTCCCTCGACGAGGGCTATCGCGGCGGCCCGGGCCACGTCCGCGCGTTCGACGTCCACACCGGTCGCGAAGTCTGGCGCTTTCACACCGTCCCGCGCCCCGGAGAATTCGGCCACGACACCTGGACCGGCGACTCCTGGCGCCACCGCACCGGCGTCAACGCCTGGAGCGGCGCCAGCGTCGACGCCGCCCGCGCCCTCGTCTTTGTCGCCACCGGTTCGCCGGGCTACGACTTCTACGGCGGCGATCGCGCCGGCGATAATCTCTTCGCCAACTGCATCATCGCCCTCGACGCCCACACCGGCCAACGGCGCTGGCACCGCCAGCTCGTGCATCACGATGTCTGGGACTACGACCTCCCGTATCCGCCGATCTTCGTCACCGTCACGCGCGACGACCGCCCGGTCGACGCCGTCGCCCAGATCACGAAGCACGGTTTCGTTTTCCTCTTCGAGCGCACCACCGGCGAACCGCTGTTCGACATCGTCGAGCGGCCCGTGCCGCAGTCCGACGTTCCCGGCGAACACACCTCGCCCACCCAGCCTTTCCCCGTTCTCCCGCCGCCGTTCGCCGCCCAGGGTTTCACGAAAGCAGACTTCTCCGATCGCACTCCCGAGACGCACGTCGCGCTAAACGACCGCCTCGCCCACGCCCGCTTCGGCGCGCTCTTCACCCCGCCCAGCCGCGCCGGCACCCCGCAAAACCCCGGCACGCTCGGCGGCGCCAACTGGTCCGGCGCCTCGTTCGATCCCGCCAGCGGACGACTCTTCCTCAACGCCAACAATTTCCCCCGCCTCCTCCGCCTCGAAGCCACCGGCCAACCCGACGCCCCGTATCTGGATCGCGGAGACGCCCGCATTTTCGACCCCGAAGGTTTTCCCGGCATCCAGCCACCCTGGGGCACGCTCACCGCGATCAACCTCAACCGCGGCGAAATCGCCTGGCAGGTTCCGCTCGGCGAATTCCCCGCGCTCACCGCCCGCGGTCTGCCGCCCACCGGCACGCCCAACCTCGGTGGCTGCATCGTCACCGCCGGCGGCCTCGTCTTCGCCGCCTCGACGATGGATGAAAACATCCGCGCCTTCGACCCCTCCGACGGCCGCCTGCTCTGGCAACACAACCTCCCCTTCGCCGGCTATGCCGCGCCCGCGACCTATTCGATCGACGGCCGTCAGTTCGTCGTGATTGCCGCCGGCGGCGGCGGAAAGCTCGGCACCGCACCGGGCGACGCCTACGTCGCCTTCGCGCTCCCCCAACCGCGCTGACCTCCTCTCACCAAAAAAACAAAAAGACGCACGCGAACGAATTCGCGTGCGTCTCGAAAAGGAACGTTCGCGGCTTATCGCGAGGCTTCCTGGATCTCTTCGCCCGCCTCTTCGATGTCCTCACCGGCGCCTTCCATCGTCCGGCATCCCGACGAAAGCGAGACGAGGCCGAACAGAACGGCGGCTAAAACGAAAAAGGGGAGTTTTTGTTTGTTCATGACTCCATAACTTACTCACCCGGCGCCCCCCTGCCATCAGGCGGCTTCCCACCCAAGCACTGCGAGTTCCATGCATTCCGATGCGTAAGTTCGGTGGAAATGGAACCCCCGCCCAACCGGTCGCGGCAATCAGCCCTTCTCCGCCATCAGACCCTTCAATTCCGACACCACACTCTGCAGCGACGTTTTTGCATCGCCGTAAAGCATGCGCGTGTTGGGCAGCAGAAAGAGCTGGTTCTCGAGCCCGGAAAACCCCGCACCCTTGCCGCGCTTCAGGCAGATCACCGTGCGCGCCTCGTGCGCGTTGATGATCGGCATCCCGTAAATCGGCGACGCCGGGTCGCGCGCCGCCGCGGGATTCACGACGTCATTCGCGCCGACCACGATCGCCACGTCCATCGTCGGCATGACCGGGTTGATCTTGTCCATTTCCACCAGCTGCTCGTAGGGCACGTTCGCCTCGGCGAGCAGCACATTCATGTGCCCCGGCATGCGCCCCGCCACCGGATGAATCGCGAAGCGCACCTCGGCGCCGTTCTCGCCGAGCAGTTCCGCCAGCTCGTGCACCACATGCTGCGCCTGCGAAACCGCCATGCCGTATCCGGGAATAATGACAACCTGCCCCGCCGCCTCGAGCACCGCGAACGTATCCTCCGCCGAGATCGGCTTCAGCTCCCCCTGGATCGCACCGTCCGCCGCTGCCGCGCCCGCCGGCTTCGCCGCGCCAAAACCCGAGAACAACACGTTCGCGAGCGAGCGGTTCATCGCCTTGCACATGATCATCGTCAGGATGATTCCGCTCGTGCCGACCAGGCAGCCCGCCACCACGAGCACGTTGTTGCGGATCACGAAACCCGCCGCGCACGCCGCGACGCCCGAGAGGCTGTTCAACATCGAGATCACCACCGGCATGTCACCGCCGCCGATCGGCATCACCAGCGTCCACCCGAGCACAAGCGCTACCAGGGTGAACACACCAAACGCCACGAGCGTCGTCCCCGCATCGAGGTCCGCCACATACAACAACCCGCCCACCGCCGCCCCGGCGAGCAACGCGCCGTTGACCAGATGCTGCCCGGCGAACAACACCGGCCGCCCACTCAGCCATTCCGCCAGCTTGCAGAACGCGTAAACCGAGCCCGTAAACGTCACCCCGCCGATCACCACCGTCAGGAAAATCACCGCCGCCGTGAACGTCGCGTCCGGCGGCATCACCTGCCCGCTGCGAATCCGGAAATACTCCGCCGCCCCCACCAGCAGCGACGCCAGCCCGCCAAATCCATTGAGCAACGCCACCATCTCGGGCATCGCCGTCATCCTCACGAACCGCGCGCACGCCAGACCGATCGCCGTGCCACTCGCCAACCCCACGACGATCCAGGTGTAGTTGATCACATGGCGATCGAGCAGCGTCACCACCACCGCCAGCAACATGCCCAGCCCCGACAGCAGGTTGCCTCGCCGCGCCGTCGCTTGCCGGCCGAGCATCTTCAGGCCGACGATGAACAAAATCGACGACGCGATATAGGCCGAGTTGACGAGCACCTCCCCGCTCATGGCTTTTTCTCCTCCGGCTTCGCCGCCCCGCGCTGCTTGAACATCCCGAGCATCCGATCCGTCACGAAATAACCGCCCACGACGTTGATCATCGCGAGCGTCACCGCGGCCGTCCCCAGCACCGTCGTGATCCACGATCCATCGTCCGCCCCCGCCGCGATGATCGCGCCGACGATTGTGATGCCCGAGATCGCATTCGAGCCGGACATCAGCGGCGTGTGCAACTGCGACGGCACCTTTGCGATCAGCTCGAACCCGAGAAAACCCGCCAGTGTGAAAATGAAGAACAACAGGATGAGTTCCATGGGCGGAAAGGGACGGTGAGCGTTAAGGCCGAGGCAGAGCGAAAATTGAGATGAAGGTGAGCGGCAGCGTCCGGCGGCAACGTCAGGCAAACTGCGGATGCACGATCGCACCGCCGTGCGTGAGGAGACAGCCGCGGAGAATCTCGTCGGGCGGATCGAGCCGCAGCGCCCGCGCTTTCTCGTCCCAGAAATGCGCGAGCCACGCGGCGAAGTTCGCCGCCAGCACCTGCGAGGCATGATGCGGCACCGTCGCCTCGAAACACGGATGGCCGAGCACCGTCACGCCGTTCGGCGTCACGACATTTTCGCCCGCGCGCGAACCTTCGACGTTCCCCCCGCTGTCGATCGCGAGATCCACGACCACGCTGCCCGGCTTCATGCCCGCCAGCATCGCCGCCGTGATCAACCGCGGCGCCCGCCGGCCAAACACGCGCGCCGTCGTGATGACGATGTCCGCCTGCGCACAGACTTTAGCCATGCCCGCCTGCTGCCGCGCGATCTGCTCCTCCGTCAACGCCTGCGCGTAGCCGCCCGCCGTCTGTCCCGTCGTGCCGAGATCGATCTTCACGAACTTCGCGCCCAGCGAGCGCACCTGCTCCTCCACCGCCGGCCGCGTGTCGAAAGCCTCGACGCGCGCGCCCAGCCGCTTCGCTGTCGCGATCGCCTGCAGGCCCGCGACGCCTGCGCCCACCACAAACACCCGCGCTGGCATGATCGTGCCGGCCGGCGTCATCATCATCGGCAACGCCATCGGCAGCGCCCGCGTCGCCTCGATCACCGCCGCGTAGCCGGCCAGACTCGCCTGCGAACTCAGCGCATCCATCTTCTGCGCCAGCGTCGTGCGCGGAATCATTTCGAGACTCACCGCACTCACGCCCGCTTCGGCAAACGTCGCCAGCAGCCCGCGCTCGTTGAACGGATCGAGAAAACTCAGGTGCACCGCCCCGCGCTTCATTCGCCGCACGTCATCCACCGACGGCTTGCGCACGCGCAGGACAATGTCCGCCGCTCCGAGCGCCGCCGCTTCGTCGTCCACCAACGTCGCCCCCGCAGCCGTGTAGTCCGCATCGGCATAAAAGCTCGCCTGACCCAGCCCGCGTTGCGCCTGCACCGCCAGACCGAGTTTCGTCAACATCGCCGTCGTCTCCGGCGTAAGCGCGGCCCGGGTTTCGGCCTGAGCCGTTTCAGCGGAAACGTAGCAGATCATGGCGTTGCGAGGTGGGGCTCGTTCGAACGTTCGCGCCCAGTCAGCCGAGATCGGCATCAGGCTCAACGCCTTTTCGCCCGGTTCGTCCGATAGGCAAAATACCCAGGGGCGTCGCCACCGGCACTTATGAACGTTGAGCTGCGACGCGCAGATCCCTTCAGTGTGAACTGATGAAGGCCCCCCTCCTCCCCCTCCTGCTGTTTTTCCTGCTCGCCGTCTCCGCTCGCGCCGAACGCGTTTACCTCCTCCACGACGCCGACTCGCCCCAAGCCTCTTACGCCGCCCGCAAGCTCGGCGAAGCCCTCGCCGCTCAAAAACACGAACTGCTCCGCGATCGCGCCGGCTACGACCGCCTCATCAGCCTCGCCGTCGCCCCGCATCGCCTCACCCCCGAAGCCTTCGCCATCGTCCCCGAGGGCAAGGTCATCGCCGTCTCCGGCGGCGACGCCCGTGGCCTCATCTACGGCGCACTCGCCCTCGCCGAATCCTTGCGCAACGGCACCGCGCTCGCCGACGTGAAAGCTTCCGACGACCGGCCCCACCTCGAATTCCGCGGCATCAAATTCAACCTGCCCTGGGAAACCTACCGGCCCAGCTCCGCCCTCGACCAACACATCCCGACCGCGCGCGATCTGAAATATTGGGAGGCGTTCTTGGACATGATGGCCGAGAACCGTTTCAACGTGATCAGCCTTTGGAACATGCACCCGTTCACGTTCATGGTGCGTCCGAAGAATTTCCCCGAAGCCAGCCCGTGGTCCGACGCCGAACAGGAGGAATGGCGCCAGCTCTACCGCGGTATCTTCCGCCTCGCGAAGGAACGCGCCCTCGACACCTACATCGTCCACTGGAGCATCTTCGTCAGCCGCGAATTCGCCGAAGCCCACGGCGTCGCCAAGCGAAATTTTTATCCGCATTACTACGTCGAGGGCGACACCTCCGAGATCGTCCGTCGCTACATCCGCGAGAGCGTCGCGCAGGTCTTCGAGGAATACCCCGACCTCGACGGCATCGGCCTCTCGCACGGTGAAGGCATGGCCGGCATGACCCCGCTCGAGCGCCAAAAATGGATGGATGACGTCATCGTCGCCGGCGCCCTCGACGCCAATCGGAAGCGCCCCGTGAAACTCATTCACCGCGTGCCGTTCTCCTCCGGCACCTCCTCCGCCCCCGGCGTCAGCGGCGACGTCGAGCAGGTCACGCGCCTCGCGATGGAGAAACTCGGCAACGTCTTCTCCGGCCCCATCTGGACCGAAATGAAGTTCAACTGGTCGCACGCCCACTCCACGCCGAAGCTCGTGAAAGTTCACGGCGGCAAACTCGGCCGCACCTACTTCGATCCAGCGCCCCCCAACTACAAAGTCACCTGGATGGCGCGCAACGAAGACTTCTTCGCTCTGCGCTGGGGCGTGCCTGATTTCATTCGCCAGCACATCGCGCTCAACGGCGCGCAGGATTACGTCGGCGGCTACTTCATCGGCTCCGAATGCTACATCCCCGCCCTCGACTACTTCACCGCGGTCAAGGATCCCGTCGACTGGACCTGGGCCTTCCAACGCCAGTGGCTCTTCTACAAGCTCTGGGGCCGCCTGCTCTACAACCCCGAGACGCCCGACGCCGTCTTCCAGGCCGGGTTCAACCGCCGCTACGGCGCAAAAGGCGACAACCTCCTGGCCGCCTACTCGCTCGCGTCCTCGACGCAGCTCCGGCTCAATTCCCTCTTCGACACCCGCTGGGATTTCACACTTTACGGCGAAGGTTTCCTGGCACTCCAGGGCGACTACACGCGCTACATCGGCGTCGACGCCCTCATCGACCAGCCCGTGCTCGATCCCGACTACGTCTCGGTCAAGGACTACGTCGACGCTCTCGCCGCCGGCGGTTTCGGCGCCAGCCGCATCACGCCTCCCATTCTCGCCGCCCAGCTGGAACGCGACTGCCGCGAGGCGCTCCGCCTCGTGGCCGACATCGACACGACCGGCAATGCCTCGCTTCGCTACGAAGTCGCCGACGCCCGGACTTGGGCCCACCTCGGCCTCCACCTCGCCGAAAAACTCCGCGGCGCCGTCGCCCTCCAGCAGTATCGAAAATCCGGCGACACCGCGCTCCAGCAGACCGCCATCGCCCACCTCGAACGCGCCCTCGGCCATTGGGACGACGTCGTGAAAATCACCCGCCCGCTCTACCGCGACATGCCGCTCACGCACTACAATCACAACTTTTTCGAAGCCAATCCCGACAACCTCTTCCACTGGGCCCTGATCCGCGACGAAGTCGCCAAAGACCTCGAAGTCGCCCGCGCCCCCCGCTCTTAGCCCGTCGCGGCGAGCGCCAGCGAGCCGTCCCACTCCCCCCTTGCTCCCTCGCCCGGTCTCGCGCATTGCTTCAGCCGTACCCCATCCCCGCATGAAACAAATCCAATTCCGCCCGCGCGTTCTCGCGCTGCTCGTCTGCTCCGCTCTTGCCCTCCTCGTCGCGCCCGCCGTTGCCTCGGCCAACGTCCCCGATCTTCAGCCGCTCGCCAACAAAGCCGCGAAGCTTCCGCTTACCGGCACCTTCGCCAAGGGCACGCCCGGCGAGAACGGCGGCCCCTACGCCCTCACGTTGAAAAACACGTCGGACAAACCGCTCACCGTGAACGCCACGATCGTGTGGAGCGTCACCTCGCACAATCGCGCCAACACCGTCAAACTGCCCGCCCGCGAAATCGCCGCCGGCGAATCCTGGAAAATCGACGATCTCGCCGCCGAAGACCGCGTCATCCTCGAGGCCGACGGCTTCGAAAAACTCGAACTCAAGACCCCGCCCGGCAAATAACCCACCTTCACTTCTTCAGTCCCCCGCTTCAGGCGGCGCTCCGGCGCCGCCTTTTTCATTCTCCGGATCCACGAACCGCTCCTCGAGGTCCTCCAGATAATCGAGCAGCGACGTCAGCACGCGTTCCTCCCTTTTGTCGGCCGCGCGCACTTCCGCGGCCGCCATGATCAGGACATCCAGTTCCCCGCGCCCGACCCGCAGGTTCAACCAACCCCGCTTCACCGGAGCCCGATGCAACGCGTGCCCGAGCGGCGCCGGCATGCGCTCCGCCCGCAGCAATTCGTCGCGCTGCGCCGGTGTCAGTCGCAACGTCACGCGCCCCGTCGGCGCGATCCGTGGTCGTTGTCGCAAATACGACATGGGTTGTCACCCGCCTCCGTCCCGCACCTTTCGCCTCGTGTTTACCATCCCCCAACCTACCTCTCCCCCGTCGCCCCGCCATCGGAGCCCCCCACCACCCGCCCCTCCGGCCACCCTCCCTCCCACTTCCGCCCCCGGCACATTGTCACTTAATAGGTGACAATCCCCCCACCACCTCACCCGCGCCCGCTCTCCTTCACTCGCAATCGGCTCACATCAAGCTCGCCGCGCACACCCATTGTCACTTATTAAGTGACAATGCTCCACGCCGATCTCCCTCACAGTCTCCGCCTTCCGGCGGACCTTTCTCTCACTCTGCTTTCCGCCGCGCTCGAAATGTCGAAGCATGGCGCCAAGGCCTTTCGCATCCCCGCACCGCGCGGAAAGCGCGGCCGCACGCTGCGTCCCGGCAAAGACACGCCGCTTTGGAACGAACTCCGGTCCCAGCTCCAGGCGCACCTCGCGAAACAGGGCGACCAGGTAAACCTCGGCCGGATGCTGGGGCTGCCCCGCCAGCGCATCCACGCTTTCATTACACGCGGCGATCAGATGCCCGACGCCGAACGCACCCTTCAACTCCTCGCCTGGCTCATCGCCACCGCCCGAAATCAGCGCCCGGCCTGAGCAGACATTGTCACTTATTAAGTGACAATGTAACGATCGGCGAAAATGCGGTCATCGGGCGTCGGTTCATGGGGCCGGCAGCGGGCGTAGCCAGCGATCGGCGAAATCCAGAAACGCCGACCAGTCGTAGTCCGTCACATCGTGCTCCCCGCCGCGGATATGATACCGCAACGCATCTCCCGTCGGCGTGTGCAGCGGCGGCACGTCGTCGGTCTCCGGGCCGCTTAATCCAAAAAGCCGATACACCGGCTCCGCCGCCTTCACCGCCAGAAACTCCCCGCGTGGATCCGCCCAATCGTCGCCCTCCGCACTTGCCACGTGCAACGGCCGCGGCGCGATCAACGCCAGCAATTCGTGCTGATCGACGGGCAGCTCCGCCTCGCCCTCGTTGTAGCGTCGAAAATTCTTCGCGAACCAGTGCGGAAACCGCGCGTTGATTTTTCCCACCGTCTCGCCGTGGACGCGTTTGCTCAACGCCGCACCGCCGCAGCCCGACTCGTTCGAAATCACCAGCGCAAACCGCTCGTCCTGCGCCCCCGCCCACAACGCCGCCTTGCCCAACCGCGAATGCCCGTGCACCGCCACGCGCGCCGCGTCGATGTCCGGATCCGTCTCGAGATAATCGAGCGCGCGACTCAAGCCCCACGCCCACACGCCGATCGCGCCCCACGCATCGCCCGCCCGCTCCTCCGTGCCGGTTTGCGCCAGCCAGCCGTTCACCCCCGATGCGAGCCCGTCTTCCCGATCCGGACACAACTCGCCGCAATACACCGTCACCATCGCATAACCGCGCCGAAGAGCTTCCTCGACCGGCCAGCGCCGCGCCGCGCTCCCCCGCGACTCCTCCGTCGCACGATGATCCACCACGCCGCGCGCCTGCTCCGGAATCCACGCCGTGGACAACAAGATCCCCGGATCCGAGTGCACCGTGTGATTCCCATAAAAATTCAACCCGAGAAACGCCGGGTGTTTCTCCCCTGCCCCACCGCGATTAGGCACAAACATTAACACGTGCATCGCCGACGCCTCCTCATCGCCAAAACGTATCCTCACTTCCTTCCGCGTTGCCGCCCCGCCCAGCGCCGCGTGATCGACCGAAACCACTTCCGCTCGCATCGATTCCAACCGTCCGACCGGCGTCCGTCCGTATACCTCCCGCGCAAACAACTCCAACAACTCCGTCCGCCGCGCGCGCCACGCTTTCGCGTCGGTCACCGCCGCGCCGTCATCGCTCACCAGCGGATCGGGCAGCGTGTAGGGCGGGACCGGCGTTTCGTCGAGCTGCGCGGGCCGGGTCTCGGCGTGCATCATGGCACCACTCAAACCGAACAACACCACCAGCCGGGCAAGCACGTTCGTCATACTCCGGGACCTACGCCGCTCCCGCCCGACACGCAATCTCGTGCGCGCTACTTCTTCGGCCTGTCGATTCCGCGCCCCGTTTTCTGCTGCAACTCGTCGATGCGCCGCGACGCCTCCGCTTTCGTCAGCGAATCGTCGAACGGTTCCTTCGCCTCATCGCTCAACGTCTTCAGATACGACTTCTGCGCGCCCGTCATCGGCTCGTCGCCGGTCGTCCATTCCGACGGATCTTTCTCGGTGTTCGAGGTCGTCTCAGCGAGGGGTTTCTTTTGCGTGCTCATGCCGCCAAAGAACGCCCGCGCCGCGCCGGGTTCCTGCGGCATTTCCCGAAAACACGCGCCTCTCATCGCGACATATTGCGTCTCCCGCCGCGTTTGCGTGCGTCCTGTTTGTCTGATCCCCCATCATGAAAACTCCCCCGCTCCGCCTCCTCGCCGTTCTCGCCTGCACCGTTTCCGCGTCCGTCGCCCACTCGGCCGATCCGTCGTTCCGCTCGATCGCCGTCGGCGCCACGCCCGAAAGCGTCGTCCCCGGCTTCGACGGGAAACTCCACGTCACGCTCATGGGCGCGAAACGCGAGAAGGGTGACGGCGACGGTCAGATCGTCGTCGTCGATGGCGACAAGGTCACGATCCTCGCCTCCGGTCTCGACGACCCCAAGGGCCTCGTGTTTCTCGACGGCCGACTCATCACCGCCGATTTCGACCAGGTCTGGGCCATCGACGCCCGCGGGCAAAAAACGCTCCTCGCCGGCCCCGACGCGTTTCCGAAACCACCGCTTTACCTCAACGACGTCGTGATCGATCCCCGCCGCGGCGGCATCCTTGTCACCGACATGGGCAATCTCGCCGCGATGCACCAGAGCCCTGGCGTGTTCTGGCCGCTCGACAGCGAAGCGGCGCGCACGATCGCCGCGCTCGGCCGCATCTATCACATCTCGCCCCGCGGCAACGTGTCCGTCGCCATCGACCATTCGCCCGAAATGCCGAATCCCAATGGCATCGATCTGCTCGACGACGGCGCGATCCTGATCGCCGAATTTTTCCGCGGCCATCTCCTCGAATGGAAATCCCACCAGTGGCGCACGATCAGCGACGACCATCGCAGCGGCGACGGCATCGCGCACGACACCGCCGGAAACCTCTACGTCACCGAAGTCCGCACCGGCCGCGTCTGGCACATTCGCCGCGACACCGGTGAAAAACGGCTCCTCGCGACGCTCCAATCCGCCGCCGATCTCCACCTCGACGAAAAGAACAACCAACTCGTCGTCCCCGATTCGAAAGCCGGCACGCTGGTCTTCATCCCGCTGGCGAAATAGTCCTCCGCAAGAGCCCGCTCGCGGGCGATTTCACCTCAAAACATCCACTCGCTCACGCTCGTAGCTACGAGCGTGAGCGAGTGGAAATGAGGTGGAATAGCGGGTGCGCCCGCTGCGCTCGAGACCCGCCCCACCTCAGCCTCACGGCTGCTCGACCCGCACGCTGATCGCGCGCAGCGTGCCGCGATAATACACGAACAGCAGATGCCGGCCCGGCGTCAGCGCCGCGCGCGCCGCCTCGAGGTCCTGCACGTTCTGCCGGTCGATCTGGACAATGACCATGTCCGCCGCGAGCCGGTCCGCATATTCGGAATTCTCGTCGACGTTCGTGATCACGAGCCCGCCCTCGATGCGCGGCGGCACGCTCAAGCGCCGCCGTCCTTCCGCGTTCAACGGCTCCGCGTCCACGCCAAGCAGAATCTCGTTCGGCTTTTCATCGAGCCGGCCGAGCGTCACTTCGACGTCGCGCTCCTTGCCGTCCCGCGAAATGCGCAACTTCGCCTTCGTGCCCGGCGCCAGTTGCGCGATGTAGTTCCGCAGATCGCGCAGCGCCGCCACCTTCTTGTCGTTCACCGAAAGAATCACGTCGCCACGCTCCAACCCTGCCTCGTCCGCCGCGCTGTCCGGAGTGATGTCCGTCACCGTCACGCCTTTCGTGTCGCGCGGCAGCCCGAGCGCTTCGGCATAGTCGGCCGTGAGTGTCTGCGACGACACGCCGAGGAAGCCACGCGCCACCGAACCCGTCTGCACCAAACTGTGCATCACCGCCGCCGCGAGATTGATCGGAACCGCGAAGCCGATCCCGATGTTGCCGCGCGACGGCGACAGGATCGCGCTGTTCACGCCGATCAGCCGGCCGCGTGCATCCACGAGCGCTCCGCCCGAATTGCCCATGTTGATCGCCGCATCCGTCTGAATGAACGACTCGTAGCCCGAAACCTCCTCGAGGATTCCCACCGATCTACCCTTCGCCGACACGATTCCCATCGTCACCGTCTGCCCGACTCCCAGTGGATTGCCGACAGCGAAGACCACGTCGCCCACGCGAATGGTATCGCTGTCCGCCAGCGTCACGACCGGCAGCTTCTCGGCTTCGACCTTGATCACGGCGATGTCCGTTTTCGGATCCGCACCGATCACTTTGGCGATCAACTCGCGATCGTCGGAGAGCGACACCTTCAATTCGTCCGCGCCTTCGACCACGTGATTGTTCGTCAGGATGTAGCCGTCCGGTGAAACGATCACGCCCGAGCCCAGGCCTTCCTCCTCGTGCGAGCGCTCCTGGTCGGGAATGTCGCCGAAAAATTGCCGCAGCAGCGGATTCACCGCGATGCGCTCGCGCACGACTTTTTTCGAATAAACCGACACCACCGCTCTCTGCACCGGCTCGATCACATCCGCATAACTCGACACCTGGGGCGCCTTGGCCTCCGTCAACGGTGTCGGATCGACCTGGAGCGTCGGCAGTTTCTTCTCCGCCGGTTCGCTTTTCGCCGCGTGCGCGGCCGGCGACAAAAACAGGGCGAGAAGAATCAGTCGGCAGAACAGGGGGAGTTTCATGGGAAAAGCGGGCGACACAGCGTTACATGACCTGGTTCCCCGGCGCGACCGGCCCGCCGTGAAACGCCACACGACGCAGCCCGGCTCTTCGCCGGCGGGAAAACTAAAATCCTTTGATCCGAAACAGCCCGGTCACGCTCTCGTTGCTGTTGATGCGGATGATCGCCTGCCCGAGCAGCTTCGCGATGCTCAGCACGGTGATCGGCAGGCCGCGTGTCTCGATCGGGGTCGAGTTGGTCGTGATCAGTTCGTCGATCAAACCGGACCCGAGCCGCTCGATGGCAACGTCGTTGAGAATGCAGTGGCTCACCGCCGCCGTGATGTTCACCGCGCCATGGTCGCGCAACAGCTTCGCCGCCGCCGTCAGCGTCCCGGCCGTCTCGGTGATGTCGTCGACGAGCAGCACGTCGCAGCCGGCCACTTCGCCGACGACGCTCATCGCCTCCACCTTCGTCGCACTCTTCCGCTTCTTCGCGACGAGGCCCAGCGCGGCGCCGAGCACATCGGCGTAGGCCGCGGCCATCTTCATCCCGCCGACGTCAGGCGAACAGACGACGAGCGTGCGATCCGTCTTCCGCTTCGCGAAATACTCGAAGAACACCGGCGACGCGTAGAGATGATCGACCGGGATGTCGAAGAACCCCTGGATCTGCTGGCTGTGCAGGTCCATCGCGAGGATCCTCGTCGCGCCCGCCGCCACCAGCAGGTTGGCCACCAGCTTGGCCGTGATCGGCACGCGCGGCTGGTCCTTCCGATCCTGGCGGGCGTATCCATAAAACGGCATCACCGCGGTGATCCGCGCCGCCGACGCACGCCTCGCCGCGTCGATCATGATGAGCAGCTCCATCAGGTGATGGTTCGTCGGCGGGCACGTCGACTGGATGATGAAAACGTCCGCGCCGCGGACGTTTTCGTTGATCTTCACGAACGATTCCCCGTCGGGGAAACTCGTCACGGTGGCTTCGCCCAGTGGGACGCCGATGGAACGGCAGATTTCCTCCGCGAGGGCTCGGTTCGAGTTGCCCGAGAAGATTTTCAGCCGCGATTCGCTCATGCGCGGCATCTTGCGGGGCGGCTGTTCAGGAGGAAGACTTTTTTAGCTGCGCCTCGAGGGCATCGACCCGTTTGAACAAATCCGGCAGCCGCGTCCGCAGCACCGCGATCCGCCGCTCGAGTCCGTAAGGGATCGCGGGAGTGCCGTTGACCGTCGTGCCGGGCGCCACGTCCGTGGTGATACCCGCCGCCCCGCCCGCTTTCATGCCTTTGCCGAGCGTAAGGTGACCAGCCACTCCGGCCTGCCCACCGAGAACCACGTAATCCTCGAGCGTCGTGCTGCCCGAAATTCCCACCTGCGCACACAGCAGACAGTGCTTGCCGATGATCACGTTATGACCGACCTGCACAAGATTGTCGATTTTGGTGCCCTCGCCGACCACCGTGCGGCTAAACCGCGCCCGATCGATCGTCGAGTTCGCGCCGATCTCCACATCGTCGCCCACCACCACCGTCCCCACCTGCGGCACTTTCTCGTGCCGCCCCGCGACGAATTCATAGCCAAACCCGTCTGACCCCACGACGACGCCCGGCTGCAGGCGCACGCGATTCCCCAGTTCACACTCCGCCGCGACCACCGTTTGCGGCATCAGCCAGCAATCGTCGCCCAATCGCACGCCGCGCCCGAGAAACACGTTCGCCTGCAGATGCGCGCGCTCGCCGACGACCACCTCCTCCTCGATCACGCAAAACGGCCCGACGGTCGCCGACGCGGGAACGCGCGCCGACGACGCGATCACCGCCGTCGGATGAATGCCCGGCAACGGCTTCGGCCAAAGCAATTGCTCGATTCGCGCACAGATGCGCGCGAGCGCGACCGACGGATTCTCGACGAGCAAAAACAGCTGGTTCGCTCGCGGCTCGCCCTCGTAGTCGACGGGCAGCAGGACCACGGACGCCCGCGTCGACCCGACGTCGGTCTTGTATTTCGCATTGCCCAGAAACGCCAGATCGCCGGCCGCGGCCGTGCTCAACGCCGAGATCCCTCGCACCGTTTCGGTGGTGCCGCCACGCGTCTCGCGGGGTTGGACAAATGCGACGATCTCCGGGGCTGAAAACGAAACCTCCATCCCCGCCAGCGTGGGTGTTTCGCCCTCTGGCGCAATTCAGCAAAACGCCCCGGAAATCCGCCTTGCACTTTCATCACGCTGCGTTTGCCTCGCCGAACTCCCAACTGGAGGGGTGGCCGAGTGGTCTAAGGCAGTTCTTTGCTAAAGAACCGTAGCGGCTAAACCGCTACCGGAGGTTCGAATCCTCTCCCCTCCGCCAGTTTAAACAAAAAACCCGCGCTGTCCGGCGCGGGTTTTTCGTTTCCATGCGAAAACGCCGCGCCCCCGATCGCGTCACGGGCTGCGGCCAAACTTCTGCTGAAACTCCTTCAGCACCAACTCCACATCTTCAGGCGCGATGCGCGTCTGCTGCCGAATCCGGCGAACCCACTCCCGCGCGTCGACCGCATCCCCGTGATCGATCGTATACCGCGCCACCACGACGAGCGCATAAGGATGATCCGGCTGCACCGAAAGCGCCTCCTTCAACTCCGCGATGCCCGCTTCCGTTTCGCCGGCCTTGAAATACGCGCGCGCGAGCTCGACGTAAACATCCGCCTGGGTCGAGCGAAGCGGTTTCGCCAAACGCAGCTCCTCGATCGCCCGCGCCACCTGCCCGTCCTCGTTCAACAGATAACCGTGCACATAGCGAAGCGCCCCCGAATCGGGACAGTGAGCCAGCCCGTCCAATAAAACCCGATACGCCTCGGCGCGCTTGCCCGCGCC
>JAEZAD010000024.1 GCA_023430565.1 Verrucomicrobiota bacterium | reverse complement strand
CTCTCAACCCTCCACTCTCAACCCTCAACTCGCCCACAGCGCCCCGTCCGATCTCGCCGCCGTGCTGTTCACCTCCGGCTCCACCGGCGCCCCCAAAGGCGTCTGCTACGAACACGGCATGTTCGACGCCCAGGTCCGGCTCATCCGCGACACCTACGCGATCGAGCCCGGCGAAATCGACCTCCCGCTCCTCCCGATCTTCGCCCTCTTCAACCCCGCGCTCGGGATGACCACCATTGTCCCCGAAATCGACCCCCGCCGCCCCGCCGCCGTCGACCCCGCGAAAATCGTCCAAGCCATCCGCCAGGAAAACGTCACCAACTCCTTCGGCTCCCCCACGCTCTGGAAAAAAATAGCCGACCACTGCCTCGCCCAGAGCCTCACGCTCCCCTCGCTCCGCCGCGTCCTCTGCGCCGGCGCCCCCGTCCCGCAACAACTCTGGACCGCCTCCCGCACCTTCCTCCCCCACGGCGAACTTCATAGCCCCTACGGCGCCACCGAATCCCTCCCCATCTCCACCATCTCCGCCCCCGAAATCCTCGAACTCACCAATCCGACTTGTAATACATTACGTTACAAACCCGCCGGCGGCGTGTGCGTCGGCCGCCCCGTCCCCGAGATCGAAATCAGGATCATTGCCATCACCGATACCCCCATCGCGACCCTCGCCGCCGCCCGCGAACTCCCGGCCGGCGAAATCGGCGAAATCATCGTTCGCGGCCCCGTCGTCACCCAAACCTACGACCACAACCCCGCCGCGACTGCCGCCGCCAAGATCCCCATCGCCGGCAGCTCTCAAAAAGACCCCCGCGCCCCAAGCGTCTTTCACCGCCTCGGCGACTGCGGCTACCTCGATGCCGACGGCCGCCTCTGGTTCTGCGGCCGCAAAGTCGAACGCGTCGAAACCGCCTCCGGCCTGCTGTTTACCGAACCGATCGAGCAACTCTTCCGCCAGCATCCCCGCATCGCCCGCTGCGCCCTCATCGGCCTCGGCGAACGCGGCCAACAACGCCCCGCCGTCGTCGTTGAAATAAAACTCCAGGACTCCGCGCAGTGCCGCGCCCTCGCCCGCGAACTCCGCACGCTCGCCCTCCAGCACCCCACGACGGCCCCGATCAAACTCTTCTACTTCCGCGAAAATTTCCCCGTCGACGTCCGCCACAACGCCAAGATCCACCGCCTCGCCCTCGCCCGCTGGGCCCACACCGCCAAAGGCTACGAATCCGACCCAAAACGATAGCCCTCCCTTCGCCGCCGCCCCAAACCGACTTGTAACGTATTATATTACATTCCGCCCGCCGTTCGCAGTCACTGCAAACCAGCACGCAGCGCGGACGTCCGCGGACCAAGTCCGCTCCAACAGCGAACCTCGGATAGCCAGGTGGCTGCTTCGATCGCGCGACCCACGCACCTTTTCGCTCGGGCGAAAAGCCATCGAGCTTCCCGCCCGGAAATGACTTCCCGCCGATTTCTTCCGTGTATTCCGTGTGTTCCGTGGGCACCTCATCCGTTCTCGTCACCGGCGGCACCGGCTTCCTCGGCCGCCGTCTAGTCGAGCGCCTCCTCGCCGACGGCCGCTCCGTCACCATCCTCGCTCGCCGCCCCGCGCCCGACCTCGCCGCCCGCGGCGTCCGCTTCATCTCCGCGTCGCTCGACCGCCCCGATCCCTCCATACTCGCTAACGCCTGCACCGGCGTCGAAACCCTCTTCCACGTCGCTGCCCGCGTCGGCGTCTGGGGCCCCTACGACGACTACTTTCGCACCAACGTCCTCGGCACCCGCGCGCTCCTCACCGCCGCCCGCGCCGCCTCCGTCCGCAACTTCGTTCACACCTCCACGCCCAGCGTCGTCTACAACGGCCGCGACCTCGCCGGTGCCGACGAATCCCTCCCGCTCACCACGTCCTGCTCCGCCGCCTACCCACTCACCAAAGCCATCGCCGAACGCGAAGTCCTCGCCGCCAACTCCAACTCCTTTCGCACCATCGCCCTCCGTCCGCACCTGATCTGGGGCTCCGGCGACCCGCATCTTATCCCCCGCATCCTCGCCCGCGCCCATTCGGGCCGCCTCCGCATCATCGGCCCCGGCACCAACAAGGTCGACATGGTCCACGTCGACAACGCCGTCGACGCCCACCTCCTCGCCGAACGAGCCCTCCGACATTGTCACCTATTAAGTGACAATTTTTCCTCCTCCTCCTCGGGCGACGGCCGAAATTGTCACTTAATAAGTGACAATCCGACCGCAGCTGGCCGCGCCTTTTTCATCACCAACGGTGAGCCCGTCGTCCTCTGGGACTGGATCAACCAACTCCTCGTCGCGCTCGGTCGACCGCCGATCACCCGCCGCCTTTCGCTCCGCACTGCGACCGCGATTAGCGCCCTCTGCGAATCCATTTGGCGGATACTCCCGCTCCGCGGCGAACCGCCCATGACCCGCTTCGTCGCCGCCGAACTCGCCAAGGATCACTGGTTCGACATCACTGCCGCCCGCCGCGACCTCGGCTACACCCCGCGCATCTCCATGGCCGCAGGCACCACGGCGCTGATCGAGCACCTCAAATTTCCCCAACTTCCCCCGCCCGCCCGATAGCGGCCGCATCACCGCCCGCCGCCACCGCGCTTCCAATTACGACCGCGGCGCCGGAATCCGCTCCGGCGTCATCCCCGCCCGCACCGCGATCGTCGCGCACACTTTCGGCACATACATCCGCGTCTCCGAAGGCAGCACCGACGCGATGCCCGCGAACGTCGTTGCCTGATGTTTTTTCAACAACCGCCGCACCCGCCCTTCGCCCGCGTTATACGCCGCAAACGCCAGCGGCCAGTCTCCGAATTTCCGATACAACTCCCGCAAATACCGCGCTGCCGCCCGCGCGGACTTCTCCGGATGTGTCCGCTCGTCCGGCATGAACGTGCTCAACCCCATCCCCTTCGCCGTTTCCGGCATGAACTGAAACAGTCCCTTCGCGCCCACCGGACTTCGCGCATTCGGGTTAAACGTCGACTCCGCCTCCGCCAGCCACGCCACTTCCGGGGCCACGCCTTCCGCTTCGAACGCCGCCTGCACCAACGGCAGCAACTTTCCCGCATTCGGGGGCATCGGCCGCTCGATCATCCGCTCGAGCCACAACTCGTAATGCGGAATCGCCCCGCGAGTCAGGGCAGGGGAGGGTCGCGGCACGTTTGGCGCGTCTGGCAACGGCTCCGCCTTTGGCTCCGTCGCCGGCGTCGGCGTCGATGCCGACGTCACATCCTTCGCCGCCTCGATGTAGTCGATCCGCTCCTGCAGCCACTCCGCGTAATCCTCATATCCCGGCAGCGTCCGCAACGCCATCAACGCCGCCTTCGCATCCGGCAAATACTCCGCCAGCGCGCCCAAGTCCTCGCTCGCCAGCGCCGCGTTCAACCGCCCCGCAAACTCATCCCACCGCTCCTTCGTCGGAAACTCGAACTGCTCCTTGATCTCCGCCGGTGCGAACTGGTCGAACAACGCCTTGCCCGTCTCATATAGCTGATCCAGCGACGGCACTTCCGTCTCGGTCTCCTCTTCCTCCGCTGCCCACGCCGCACTCGCCGCGCCCAGCATCGCCCCCAGCGCGAAGCGCAGAACCCGGCGTGAACGCGATACTCGGTCTGGAAACATGCTCATCGCTCTTTCAACGCCTCCGCGACAACCGCCTTCAACCGCAGTTCCGGCCGCTCGACAAACACCAGGTCCTCGCGACCGAAATACCGCCCGCGATTCTTCACCCCCCAATCCGTCGTCGCCATCCGATACGTCCGTTCCGCCGCGATCTCGCCCTCCGCCGGTCCGTCCGCAAACTGAAACTCCCCGCTCCGCGCCTCGAAGGGCGTATCCACATTCTGGTTAGCACGAGCGAGCAACCTTTTCAGCTCCGCACCGCTCACGTCGGCCACCCAGATCGTCCCGTCGAACCGCACGCACGCATCGAACGCTTCCCGCGTCACCTCGCCCGCCGGCCACCCGTCGCCAAACGTCGTGTTGCCGATGAACGCCGCGTCCACGTCCGACGCGATCCGCACCGCCTTCGCCGCAAACTTCGCGGCCTCCTCGCGCGACATCTCCCCCGACAAGCTTCCCACCACCGCGAGATCCGCCGGCGTCACATGCAGCCTTCGCACCTCGTTCACGAGCGCCGCCAACGCCTCCTCCTTGGGATCGCCCTCCGCGATCGCCACCTGCTCCACCTCCCACCGCACCGCGCCTTCCGCGCCCTCGTGCAAGCTCACCACGCTGAAATGACTCTGCCACGCCCCCGAATGCACATACACCGTCCGCCCCATCCGATGCACGAATCGCAGATGGTCATGCGCTCCGGCCATCAACGTGCCGTCCGGCACCACCGGAAAAATTTCGCGGTCATACCGCACCCCCGAATGGCTCAACACGACGCGCACCGGCGCCCGCGCGAACCACTCCGGAAACTTTTCCCGCGCCCACACCGCCGGATTCGTCAGATCCAGTTCCGGCCGCACCGCCGCCCGATACTGCGCGATCAAATCCGTCGCCACGCCCACGATCGCCACATCGATCCGGCCCAGCCGCAACGTCACCCCCGCCGGCGCAAACGCCTCGCCTGTTTCCCGCCGCACCAAACTCCCGATCACCGTCGCTCCCGCCCCGCGCAACCGTCGCACCGACTCCGCCACGTCGTAAAACTCCGGCTCGTGATTCCCCAGATTCACCACCACCGGCCCACGCCTCGCCAGCGCCGCGATCATCGCGAAATCCACCTCGCCGCCGCTCCGCTTCGCCACCGCATTCCCGAGCTCGAACACATCGCCATTGATCAACACCGCCACCGGCACACCGGCGTTTTCGCTCCTCACGCGATCGGCGTGCGCCACAAACTGGGCCGTCCGCCCATACGCCGAATGCTGATCCCCGATCGCCACAAAGATCGCATCCGGCCGCTCCGCTTCACCTGCCGCCCACGCACTTCCGCAGCTCACCATCAGAATCCAAAACCATCTGCGCATGCCCCAGCATGTTCATCGTCGTCGGGTCTGCGCAAGCGCCGCCCGGGGAGGTGTAACGTATTAGGTGACACTTTCCTCGGTTTTGCTCCCGTTTCCCGCGTTGACCCTCCGCCCCGACGGTTTACCTAGGACCGCTCCGCACGTGAACCGGGTTCACATCAAAACCTACGGCTGCCAGATGAACGAGCGCGACAGCGAAGCCGTCGCGGCTATGCTGCGTGCCCGCGGTTATCGCATCGTCGCCGACGAAAACGACTGCGACATCCTCCTCCTCAACACCTGCTCCGTCCGCGACGCCGCCGAGCAGAAAGCCATCGGCAAAGCCGGCTACCTCCAGTCCCGCAAAAAGAAGCAGCCCGACTTTGTCCTCGGCATCCTCGGCTGCATGGCGCAAAACCGCGGCGCCTCGCTCCTCGACCAGCTCCCCGATGTCGACCTCATCGTCGGCACGCAGAAGTTTCACCAGGTCCCCGATTACCTCGACAACCTCCGCGCCGCGCGCGACGCCGGCGTGCCGATCGGCGAGACCATCGTCGACATCGCCGAGGAAGCCGGCTCGCAAAACACCATTCGCGACCACCTCCTCCCGCAGGACTCCGACTCTCAACCCTCAACTCTCAACTCTCAACTCGGCAGCGGCGCCGAGTCGCCACTGCCGCAGGTCACGGCATTCGTCTCCATCCAGCAGGGCTGCAACATGGATTGCGCCTTCTGCATCGTCCCCAAAACCCGCGGCGACGAACGCTCGCGTCCGATGGACGACATCGTCCGCGAATGCGAATCCCTCGCTGCCCGCGGCGTCCGCGAGATCACGCTCCTCGGCCAGATCGTCACCAGCTACGGCCGCCGCGATTACGTCCACACCGACGGCAGTTCACCCTTTGTGCAGCTGATCGAGCGCGTGCACGCGATCGACGGCCTCGAGCGCATCCGCTTCACCTCGCCGCACCCGCGTGGTTTCAAAGACGACCTCGTCGCCGCCTACGCGCGCCTCCCGAAACTCTGCCCTTACGTTCACCTCCCGATGCAGAGCGGCAGCAACCGCATCCTGCGCGCGATGAACCGGCCCTACACGCGCGAGCGCTACCGGGAGATTGTCGACGCCCTCCGCGCCACGACGCCCGGCATGTATTTCTCGACCGACGTCATCGTCGGCTTCCCCGGCGAAACCGATGCCGAGTTCGAACAAACCCGCGAGCTCTTCGAAGCCTGCGACTTCGACATGGCCTACGTCTTCAAATACTCGATCCGCACCGGCACTCCCGCCGCGGACATGGGCGATCAGATTCCCGACGAGGTCAAAGAGCACCGCAACCAGGTCCTCCTCGACATCCTCCGCCGCAATTCCGAACGCCGCACCGCGTCCCTCATCGGCGCCATCGAAGAGGTTCTGGTCGAAGGCCCCGACAAAAGCGGCGCCCGTTTCACCGGCCGCACCCGCGGCAATCGCGTCTGCGTCTTCGACGCCGACCCGCGCCTGATCGGCTCGCTCGTCCCGCTCAAAGTCACTCGCGCCAGCGTCAGCACGCTGTATGGCGAGTTGGTATTGGCGGGAGTGGCCTGATCGTGCTCATGCTCGTAATCGTGCTCGTGCTCCCCTAATCGATCCGCATGGTCAGAACCTATTTCGATCACGAAAAACTTCGCGTCTACCAGGAGGCGCTTCGTTTCGTTGGGTTCGCCGATGCGATCATTGCCGAGCTTCCGCCTAAGCTCGCCGCGCGCGATCAGCTCGATCGCGCATCGACCAGCATCGTTCTCAACATCGCGGAGGGAAATGGCAAACGCTCGCGCCCTGATCGCGGGCGTTACCTCGATGCGGCGCGCGGCTCGGCACTGGAATGCGCTGCGTGCTTGGACGTGCTACGAATCAAGTCCCATTTGACGGACGATCGGGCAGGCGAGGGGAAGGAACTTCTTATCGGCGTTGTTTCCATGCTGATTGGCTTGTTGGATTCGCTCGGAATCCAGCTCAACGAGGACGCTGCACCCTACGAGACCGCTGCTCCTGCCGATCACGATTAAGATCACGAATCACGAGCACGACGCTTTCAGCCCATGTCCCTCCTCCTCGCCACCCTCCTCCCCGGCCTCGTCCTGATCGCGCTCGGGCTCCCGTTGCTCCTCAACAGCACCCGCGCCGTCGCGATCCTGAAAAACTTCCCGCGCTCCACCAGCGCCGCGCTCGTCTTCTTCGGCGCCGGCTCGCTCTGGTTTCTCTACAACATCTGGCATCTCTCGCCCGCCGATTTCGGCAACTACCGCGTGCCGCTCGCGCTCGGGTTCGCCGTCATCGCCGTTCTCGCCTTCAAGTGCGTGCCCGACTTTCTCGCTGTGCGCGGCGTCTGCGTTCTCCTGCTCCTCTCCGCCCAACCGCTCCTCGGCGCCGCCTACATGGAGTATCAACACCCCCAGCGACTCTTCATGGTCACGATCGTTTACGTCCTGATCGCGATCGCGATCTGGTTCGGCGCCTCGCCCTTTCGCCTGCGCGATTTCTTCGGCTGGCTCTTCGCGCGACCGGCGCGCACCCGCGGTTTCGGCGCGGCCCTCGCCGCCTACGGGCTTCTGCTCTCGGCCGTTGCGTTCACGTATTGAACCGTCGGCCGCCCATTTGCCCGCAGTGAACGCCGCTCCGCCCCCCGTCCTCCTCGTCCTCGCAGGCCCTGCCGGTTCCGGCAAAAGCACGCTCTGCGACCGCCTCGTGACCGAGGACCCGACATTCTCGCGCGTCATCACCACCACCACGCGCGCCCCGCGCCCCGGAGAAATCAACGGCGTCCATTATCACTTTTTCTCTCCCGCCGAATTCGACCGCCGCGTCGCCAACAACGACTTCCTCGAGTGGGCCTGGGTCCACGCCGACCCTTCCTCCCGCCTCGACCGCCGCTACGGCACGCTGAAATCCAGCGTCCTCGAGCCGCTCGCGCGCGGCCAAAACCTCGTCATGAGCGTCGACGTCCAAGGTGTCGAAAGCTTCCGCCGCGCCGCCCGTGATAATCCCCTGCTCGCGCGCCACATGACCACCATCTTCATCGTCGTCGATCACGAGCGTCTCGTCGCCCGCATGCGCGCCCGCGCCCAGGACAACGACGACGAAATCGCCCGCCGCATGGCCACCGCCGAGGCCGAACTCCGCGAAGCGCACAAATTCGA
>JAEZAD010000350.1 GCA_023430565.1 Verrucomicrobiota bacterium | reverse complement strand
CCGATGCCGATGTGGGTGTTTGACGAGACGACGCTGCGGTTTCTGGCGGTGAACCAGGCGGCGGTGATGCATTACGGCTACACGGAGGAGGAGTTCCTCGCGATGACGATCGCGGACATCCGCCCGCCGGAAGATGTGCCGGCTTTGATGCAGGCGGGGCCGCCGCCGGAGAATGGCATTCAACATTATGGCGTGTGGCGTCATCGGACAAAGGACGGCCGGCTGATCCGCGTGGAGATCACGTCGCACGGGATCCAATTTGGCGGACGGACGGCGGAGCTGGTGCTGGCCCACGACGTGACGCAGCAACTTGAGGGCGAGGCGGCGCTGCGGGAGAGCGAGGAACGGTTTCGGCAGGTGGTGGAGAACATCCACGAGGTGTTTTGGATGACGGATGTGGAGCACCGGGAGATGTTCTACATCAGTCCCGGTTACGAACCGATCTGGGGGCGGTCGGCGGCGAATCTGATCCAGTCGCCGAGTGTGTGGCTGGAGGCGATCCATCCCGACGATCGCACGCGGGTGGCGGAGGCGATGCGCACGAAGCAGGTGACAGGCGGCTACGACGAGACGTATCGGATTGTGCGGCCGGACGGCACGGTGCGTTGGATCCGCGACCAGGCATTTCCGGTGCGGCGCAATGACGAGCCGGTGACGCGCGTGGTGGGAATCGCGGAGGATGTGACCGAGCGCAAGCTGCTGGAGGCGCAGTTTCTGCGGGCGCAGCGGTTGGAGGCGATCGGGACGCTGGCCGGCGGTGTGGCGCACGATCTCAACAACATTCTTGCGCCGATGTTGATGGCGGCGAGCCTGCTGAAGGATTCGGCGTCGAGTGCGCGCGACCGTGAGATGCTGGCGATGGTCGAGCGGAGTGCGCAGCGCGGCGCGGACATCATCCGCCAGCTGCTGACTTACAGTCGCGGGGTGCAGGGTGCGCGCGTGCCGGTGCAGCCGCGGCATTTGTTGCGGGAGGTGGAGGGGATCATTCGCGAGACGTTTCCGCGCGAGATCTCGATTTCGTTCCACCTGCCGAAGGCGCTGTGGTGCGTGGTGGCGGACGCGACGCAGCTGCATCAGGTGTTGATGAATCTCTGCGTGAACGCGCGGGATGCGATGCCGGACGGCGGGAACTTGCGGGTGTCGGCCGAGAACGTGGAGGTGAAGGCGGAGATGGCGGCGAAGTGGTCGGGCGCGCGACCGGGGCCGTTTGTCGCGATTTGGATCGACGACACGGGCACCGGGATCGAACCGGATCATGTGGCACGGATTTTCGATCCGTTTTTCACGACGAAGGAGGTGGGCAAGGGGACGGGGCTGGGTTTGTCGACGGCGCTTGGGATTGTGACGAGCCATGGCGGTTTTCTGACGCTCGAGAGCCATCCGGGGGAGGGCACGAAGTTTGGCGTTTATCTGCCCGGCGTGGTCGAGGCGACGGAGCCGACGGAGCCACGCGGCGAGCCGCGCGCGAATCGCGGCAGGGGGGAGCTGATCCTGGTGGTCGACGATGAGGAATCGATTCGCGAGGCCACGCGGCATGTGTTGGTGGAAAGCGGGTATCGCGTGGTGACGGCGGCGAACGGGCGGCATGCGCTGACGGTTTTTCTGGCGCATCGCGACGAGGTGAAACTTGTGATCACGGATGTGATGATGCCGGAAATGGGCGGTGGGACTCTGGCGCGGGCGCTGCGGGTGCTGGCGCCGAAATTGAAGATTTTGGCGACCAGCGGACTGGAGTCCAACCGGCAGCACCGGGAGTTCGCGGCGCTGGGGCAAACGGAAATCGTGCAGAAGCCGTGTGAGACGGTGCAGCTGTTGGAGGCGGTGCATCGAACGCTGAACGCGCCGGCCGCGTAAGTCGGGTGGGGTTGCGCGCAGTGAGAGGTGGAGTGTTCGCGGGTGGTGAAAGCGGGGTAGAAAGTGCGCAATTGTTTGGTGGGAAGAGGGCAAGAAACGCGTAGTCCCCGACTTTTAATGGGTGGTGGGGGTGGGCGCGGATCGATAGCATGGGGGCGTTTACTCCCTTCCGATGCTCCCTGTTCCCGCCCGTCTTCCCCCTCCCGCAGCTCCTTTGTCAGGAACTCCGGTGGAATTGAACGGGCGGGGGACGGGTGCGCCGGTGGCAGGGAAGCCGCTGGCGTCGCCGGGGCGGGTGGCGCTGCGGACGGCGGTCGGTTATGCGGTGGTGGCGGCGTTGTGGATCGGACTTTCGGATACGGTGCTGCGGCATGTGCTATCGGAGCGGGCGTTGATCGGGCTTGGGGCGATGGTGAAAGGATGGTTGTTTGTGGCGGTGACGGCGGCGGGATTGTTTCTGGTGTTGCGCCGGGAACTGCGGCGGACGCACGCGGTGGCGGAGGCGGCGGCGAAAACGGGCACGGCGCTGCGGCAATGGGCCGATGCGTTTGCGAGTTGCGCGCATGGGATCGCGATCAGCGATCCGCGCACGAATCTCACGATCGCGTGCAATCCGGCGTTTGCGCGGCTGTTTGGACGCAGCATGGGCGAGATGATCGGACAGCCGGTGCTGGAGCGGTATGAAGCGCCGGCGCGGGAGTTGGTAGGGGCGGCGCTCGCGGAAGCGGATCGCGTGGGAAGCGCGCGCGTCGAGACGGTCATGCGCCTGCCGAATGGCGAGTGTCGCGACGTGCAGATCGATTTGACGAGTGTGCGGGATGCGTTGGGCCGGTTGTTGCACCGGGTGGGCACGGTGCAGGACATCACGGAGCGGAAACGGGCGGAGCGGGCGCTGCGCGAAAGCGAGCTGAGCCTGGCGGAGGCGCAACAAGTGGGAGGATTCGGCAGCTGGACGCTCGAGTTGACGGATGCGGAGGTGTTGGAAAACAACCGGCTGACGTGGAGCGACCAGTGCTGCCGGATCTACGGCTATGCGCCGGGCGAGCTGCCGATGAACGCGGGGGTGTTTATCGATTGCGTGCATCCGGATGACCGCGATCGCGTGCGGCGGGCGTCGATCGCGGCGATGAGCGATCTGCAGAGCTATCGCATCGAGCATCGCATCGTGACGAAGAGCGGGGCGGTGCGACATGTGCTTTCCGCCGGCGAGGCGATCGGAAACGCGGAGGCGGGCCGGCCGCTGCGTTTCGTGGGCACGGTGCATGACGTGACGGAACGGGTGCAGGCCGAGGCGGCCTCGCGCGAAAGTGAGGAACGGTTTCGCGCGGTGGTGGAGAACATTCACGAAGTGTTCTGGATGCGGGACGTGAAGGAGGGACGTTTCCTGTATGTGAGTCCGAACTTCGAGCAGGTGTGGGGGCGGCCGGCGTCAGAGTTGCTGGAGCGTCCGAAGGCGTGGTTTGATGAGATTCACCCGGACGACAAGCCGCGGGTGGAGATGGACATCGCGGCGATGGAAACGACGGGGACGTTTGACGACGAATATCGCATTCTGCGGCCGGACGGAGCGGTGCGGTGGATTCGCGCGAAGGCGTTTCCGGTGAAGAACGGGGCGGGCGAGATCGTGCGGATCGTCGGCGTGGCCGAGGACGTGACGGAGCGGAAGTCGCTCGAGGCGCAGTTTCTGCGGGCGCAGCGGATGGAGGCGATCGGGACGCTGGCGGGCGGCGTGGCGCACGATCTCAACAACATTCTGTCGCCGATGTTGATGGCGGCGGGACTGCTGAAGGAGAGCGCGAGCGATCCGCGGGCGCGCGAGATGTTGGGCATGGTGGAGACGAGCGCGCGGCGGGGGGCGGACATCATCCGGCAATTACTGACCTTCAGCCGCGGCGTGAACGGCGAACGCGTGCCGGTGCAGGTGCAGCATCTGGCCAAGGAGATGTGCGCGATCATCCGCGAGACGTTTCCGCGCGAGATCTCGCTCGAGGCGAATGTGTCGCGCGACGCGTGGCCGGTGGTCGCGGACGTGACGCAACTGCACCAGGTGCTCGTGAACCTGTCGGTGAACGCGCGCGATGCGATGCCGCACGGGGGGCGACTGGTGCTCACGGTGACGAATGTGGTGTTGACGGACGCGGACCGCGGGCGTCACGCGAAAGCGAAACCGGGCAATTACGTGGAGCTGACGGTGCGGGACACGGGCACGGGAATTCCGGCGGAAATCATGGACCGGATTTTCGATCCATTCTTCACGACCAAGGACATCGAAAAAGGGACCGGGCTGGGGTTGTCGACGGTGCTCGGCATCGTGCGCAGCCACGGTGGGTTCGTGACGGTGGAGAGCGACGTGGGCGCGGGCAGCGCGTTCCACGTTTTTCTACCTGCGGCAACGGAGGCGGCGGCGGAGGTGCGACCGCCGAGCGCGGCGCCGATGCCGGTCGGCGGAGGGGAGTTGGTTTTGGTGGTCGACGACGAAGAGACGATTCGCGCGGCGACGCGGCGGGTGCTGGAGGCGCACAACTATCGCGTGATCACGGCGAGCAATGGCAAGGAAGCGGTGAGCCGGTTTCTGCAGGAGCGGGAGCATGTGCGGCTCGTGCTGACCGATCTGATGATGCCGAAGATGAACGGCGGGTCGCTGGTGCGGGCGTTACGATTGATCGAACCGAAGCTGCGGGTGATCGCGACGAGCGGTCTGGAATCCGCGAACGAAGATCTGAAGGAACTCGGCGTGATCGTGCTGCAGAAACCGTGCGGCCCGCCGCAGCTCTTGGCGGCGGTGAGGGATGCGCTGGCGGAAGCGGGGTAGACGGGCGGCGAGAAAGCGCGGTGGGGGCACCGCGCCTTCACGAGGCGAACGTGAAAATCAGAGGTTCGCGATGATCGCGTCGGTCATTTCCTTCGTGCCGACGGAAGGGCGGCCGAAGGCGATGTCGCCGGTGCGGATGCCGGAGGTGACCGTTTTCTTCACCGCGGCCTCGATGCGCGTGGCGGCCTGGTTGAGGCCGAAGCTGTAGCGAAGCATGAGCGCGGCGGAGAGGATTTGCGCGCAGGGATTGGCGATGCCTTTGCCGGCGATGTCGGGTGCGGTGCCGCCGGCGGGTTCGAACAGGCCGAAGGGAAGCTGGCGCGAGTTGACGCCGGTGCCGAGCGAGGCGGACGACAGCATGCCGAGCGAGCCGCAGATGACGGCCATTTCGTCGGAAAGAATGTCGCCGAACATGTTTTCGGTCACGAAGACGTCGAACTGGTTGGGGTTGCGCGCGAGCTGCATGGCGGCGTTGTCGACATACATGTGGGAGAGCTCGATGTCGGGGGCGTGTTGCGCGCAGTAATCGGTGACGGTCTTGCGCCAGAGGACGGAGGTTTCGAGGACGTTGGCCTTGTCGATCGAGCAGAGCCGGCGCTTGCGGCCGCGGGCGGTGGCGATGGCGGTGGCGAGGATGCGCTCGATCTCGCTTTTGCGGTAGACCATCGTATCGACGGCCTGGATATCGCCGTCGGGGAGCGTGATGGTTTCCTTCGGTTTGCCGAAGTAGACGCCGCCGGTGAGCTCGCGAATGCAGACGATGTCGATGCCGTCGGGAATGCGGTCGGACTTGAGCGGCGAGGCGTCGGTGAGCTCGCGGTAGAGGAGGCCGGGGCGGATGTTGGCAAAGAGGGTGAAGTGCTTGCGCAGTGGGAGGAGCGAAGCGCGCTCGGGCTGTTGCGCGGGCGGGAGTTTTTCCCATTTCGGACCGCCGACGGAGCCGAAGAGGATGGCGTCGGCCCAGGCGCATTTTTCGAGGGTGGCCTGCGGGAGGGCGGTGCCGTGTTTGTCGATCGCCGCGCCGCCGACGTCGGCCTCGACGTAATCGAGACGGAGGCCCTCGCGCTGGGCGACGACCTGGAGGACGCGAAGGGCCTCGGACATGACCTCGGGACCGATGTAGTCACCGGCGAGAACGGCGAACTTGAGCGACGACATAAGGGGGCACAGTGGCAAGCGGGGCGCGGCGGTGGCAAGTGCGGTTTGCGTCGTGGTGGGGACGTATCGAGCGCGGCGGGGCGGGGGAAGATTGTCACTTAATAAGTGACAATGTGGTTTGGGCGGCGGGCGGAGAGGGAGGGTGGGTTTGCGATTGCGGATGGGCGGGAAGCCCGTGGATTGGCGGCGTGAATCTGCATGTATTGCCCGCGGGACCGATCCAGACGAATGCCTATCTGCTGACAGTGCCCGAGCGGGGCGAGGCGGTGTTGATCGATGCGCCGGGCGGGGTGTGGGCGGAGGTGGAGCCGATTCTGCGGGACGAGAAGTGCCGGTTGGCCGAGCTGTGGCTGACGCACGGGCATTGGGATCACATCCAGGGCGCGGCGGAGGTGGTGCGAAAAACCGGGGCGACAACGCTCGCGCATGCGGACGATCGGATGATGATCGAAACGCCTGAGATCATGGAGCGGTTCATGGGCGAGCGGTTGAACCTGGAGCCGGTGAAGGTCGACCGGTGGGTGAAGCAGGGGGACCGGATCGCGGTGTTTGGGGCGGAAGCGGAGGTGCGGCATGTGCCGGGGCATTGTCCGGGGAACGTGCTGTTCTATTTTGCGGCGGCGAAGGTGGTGTTCGTGGGCGATGCGTTGTTTGCGGGAAGCATCGGGCGGACGGATCTGCCGGGCGGGGACTTCGATCTGCTCGAGCGGGCGATCCGGACGCAGATTTACACGCTGCCGGACGAGACGGTGGTTTACCCCGGTCATGGGCCGGACACGACGGTGGGGGCGGAAAAATCCACCAATCCGTATGTCAGTGGTTAAAGTCCTGTCATTCCGCACCGATGCGTGAATGCAGGTGGACTCGATTCGAAGTTTACTTTTGGATACGCGTTCCTGCTCAACATGAATCTGGCGCAGCACGAAGTCTTTATGCGCCGCGCGCTGCAACAGGCGCGCGGTGTCTGGGGTGCGACGAATCCGAATCCGATGGTCGGCGCGGTGATCGTCGAGGATGGCCAGGTGGTGGCCGAGGGGGCGACGGCGCCGGACGGCGGGCCGCATGCGGAACGGCTGGCGTTGCTGGCCCGCGGGAAGACGCCGCGGCCGGGCGCGATTCTTTATGTGACGCTGGAGCCGTGCTCGACGCAGGGGCGGACGGGGGCGTGCACGGACGCGATCATCGCTTCGGGCATCAAACACGTGGTGGTTGGCGCAACGGATCCGAATCCGGCGCATGCGGGCAAGGGTTTCGCGGTGCTGCAGGCGGCGGGAGTCGAGGTGACGACGGGGGTGCTGGAGCGGGAGTGCACGGACCTGAACCTGATTTTCAATCACTGGATCACGCGCAACACGCCGTTGATTGCATCGAAGTCGGCGGTGACGCTCGACGGGCGGATGGCGTGCCGGACGGGCGAGTCCAAATGGATCACCGGTGAAGTGGCGCGTGCGGACACGCATCGATGGCGGCGGGCGTTTCCGGCGATCGCGGTGGGAGCGGGCACGGTGTTGAAGGATAATCCGCGGCTGACGGCGCGGGTGCCGGGGGTGGAGGAGTGGTGTCCGATCCGCTTCGTGTTCGACGGCCTGCTGCGCACGGTGATCGACCGGCATCTGCCGTCGCTCTACACGGATGAATTTCACGAGCGCACGGTGGTGGTGACGACGCAGCACGGCGGGGTCGGTTATGTGCGAAAGCTGCGCGAGCTGGGCGTGCAAGTCTGGGTGCTGCCGTCGGCGACGCAGGGGGTGGCGTTCGCGGATTTTCGAAAGAAGTGCGTGGAAGAGCGGATTTCCGGCGTGATGATCGAGGGCGGGGCGCAGCTGGTCAGCCAGTTGCTGCGGGAGCGGCAGCTCGATTATCTGTTCGTGTATCGCGCGCCGCTGCTGTTCGCGGACGACCGGGCGATGCCGATGTTCAACGGGCTGCGGATGGAGCGGCCGGCGAATGCAATCCGGCTGGGCGACTTGCGCCTGGAGCAGCTGGGCGACGACGTGTTGACGCGCGGGCGGGTGGAGTATCCCGAGAAGATGTTCATCGACGAAACGATGTTTCGGCGCGGGTGAGGGTGGCGGACGCGGGTGAGAAAAGGGTGGCGAGGGGACGTGAGGCGTGGCAGAGCGCGGGCGATGCAACGGATTTATCTCGCGTCGGGAAACGCGCACAAGGCGGCGGAGCTGCAGCGGATGGCGGCGGAGGCGGGGCTGCCGATCGAGGTCGTCCCGGCGCGCGAGGTGGGCGGCATGCCGGAGGTGCGGGAGGATGCGGGCACGTTTGTGGGCAATGCGCGAAAGAAGGCGCTGGCGTTGAAGGCGAAGCTGGCGCCGGAGGCGTGGGTGCTGGCGGACGACAGCGGGGTGTGCGTGGATGCGCTCGACGGCGGGCCGGGGGTGGAGTCGGCGTATTACGCGGGTCCGGAGCACGACGCCGCGGCGAATTTGCGCAAGCTCACGGAAACGATGCGCGAGGTGCCGGACGAGCGACGCGGCGCGCATTTCCTTTGCGTGCTGCTGGTGTTGCCCGGGCAGGCGGCGGAGCAGGTCTTCGAAGGAATCTGCGGCGGGAGACTGCGGCGGGAGCCGCGCGGCGGGGCGGGATTCGGCTACGATCCGCTCTTCGTGCCGGACGGTTACGAGCAGACGTATGCAGAACTTGGCGACGACGTGAAACACCGGATCAGCCATCGGGCGCGCGCGTGGGCGCGGCTGGCGGAATGGCTGAAGCGGGCGTGAACGGGAGTGGGCGCGGCGGGGAGGCGGAGTGACGCGAGAAGAGTGGCGACCGCATTTTACGGAAAATTTCCCGCAGAAATTTTTGCGCGACGCCGATGGAGAACT
>JAEZAD010000149.1 GCA_023430565.1 Verrucomicrobiota bacterium | reverse complement strand
ATGCGGCGGCCGGTGTGGCGGCGGAGGTTTTCGAGGGTGCGGGTGAAGTCTTCGCGCGAGGCGGTGAAGCCGGCGGGGTTTTGCGGGAGGTGGCGGTGGACGAGGATCGTGGCGCCGGCGTCGGCGAGGGCGGCGAGTTTCGCGAGGGTGGGTGACGGAAGGAAGTCGACGGCGGGGAGGACGAGGGCGCGGTAGCGGGTGGTGCCGTTGGTGAGTTGACCCCGATCGACGTGGAAGGCGGAGAGCAGGCGGTCGGAGACGTAGTCGAAGCCGGTGCCGCGGGCGTGGAGTTCGGCGGCGAGCGTGGCGGCGGTGACGCCGACGGGATTTTCGCCGCCGTGGCCGAAGTGCGGGAGGGAGCCGTCGCCGCGTTGGGCCCAGGTGTCGTGGATATTGTAATACAGGAGGACGTCTTCGTCGGGGCGGCCGGATTGGAGGAAGGACTGGGCGCGCGCGACGTAGGCGTTGAGGGCGGGGAAGTCGGCCCAGAGCGGGTTGTGGGGGTTGAGTTCGACGGAGGCGTAAAAGTTGAAACCGGGCCACGGGGCGTCGAGGGGCGAGTGGGCGGTGCCGTGGTAGCAGAGGTGGTTGAGGCCGGAGAGGAGGAAGGTGTCGGCGTTTTCCTTCAGCTCGGCGAGGGTGGTGAGCCAGTGTTCGTTGAGCCAGGTGGCGGTTTCGGCGGAGGCGAGCGGCTTGCCGGTGAGGTGCGCGGCGGACGAGGCGAGTTTCATCGCGAGGAGTCCGTTGCCTTCCTGCTCGGGAATGTCGGAGGCGGCGTAGAGATCGAGGAGGTGGGCGGGGGCGTTGTGGGCCTGGTTGCGGATGAACGCGCCGCGGGCGTGGGCCCAGTTGCGCCATGGGACGGTGAACTCGTCGAGGAGGAGGTCGGAAACGGTTTCGCGATAATCGGAGAGGACGCGGGTGTCGGGGCCGGCGAGGAGCGCGGGCAGGTGTTGGCGGAGATCGTAGCCGCGGCGGTTTTGGAATTCGTCGAGGAAGCGGGGCGTCCAGTTGGCTTCGCCGTGAGCGTCGTCGACCTCGTAGGAGTCGTTGAAGAAGGCGCGGATGCCGGAGGGATTGTCACTTAATAGGTGACATTCTGCGAAGTGGGCGAGGTAGTGATCGAGGGCGGCGGAGGAGAGGTGATCGAGGGCGGGGCCTTCGCCGCCGGGGGCGGCGCGCTCGACCATTTTTCCGTGGGGGCCGGAGAAGAGAGCGTGGAGCGTCCAGGCGCCGTCATCGCTGGGGGCGGTCCAGTCGAGGTGGCCGTCGGCGCGGACACGGGAGGTGAGATCGAGCGGTGGGCTGGCGGACGATTCGGGAAACGCCATCAGCGAGACGAGGGTGAGCGGTTGCTCGAAGCGGACCTGGTCGACGGCGATGTCCTGAAGATTTGGATGCGCGGTGAGGGGTTGAGGAAGTTGGGCGAGTGGGACGCGGCGGGGGCCGGCGAAGCGGGCGATGGCGCCGGCGACAAGCGTGACGGGCTCGGCGAGCGAGGCGCGGGGGGCGACGCGGTAGGTTTTAAAGGTGACGTAGTGGGCGGCGTGGCGTGGCTCGAGCCAGGGGCCGCCGAAAGGCCAGCCGGTGCCGGTGGCGAGATCGATGCCGAGGTCGAGGCGGCGGGCTTCGGCGAGCGTGTGTTCGAGGAGTTCGATCCAAGGCGGCGAGAGGAAATCGACGAAGCGGTCTTCGTAGCCGCGAGCGCCGTAGACGGGCGTGAGCTCGAGTCCGCCGAGTCCGGCGGCGGAGTAGGATTCGAGGGCGGCGGTGATGGACGCGCGATCGGCGACGTTGCCGAACCACCACCAGCGGGTCCAGGGCTTGGTCTCGCGTCGGACTTCCGGCCAGGTCGGCACGTCGTGGGCAGCGCAGGAAAGTGCGAGCAGGCAGCCGAGCAGGAGTAAGGGGCGGGAAGACATGCGGACGGGGTTGCGACCGAGGGGGCGGCGGGGCGAAGCGTCGTGAAGCTGCGAGGAGCGGCAACGGGCCGCAACTCGGACTGTCAAGGATTGGGCTGCATGGCTTCGCGCAAGCGAGCCGCAAATCTGCGCGACCGACGGCGCGAGTTGGTGCGCCGGGACCCCGCAACCTTTCGCCCCAATTTTTCCGTGATGCTGGGAATTTCGCGTTTCTCGTCTTCGCCCATCCGTGATTGGACGCGGGCATGCCGCACATGACGTCAACCGGGCATGTGTGGCGGGTGGCGTTGATCGGAATCTCCGGTTACGGGCGGATTCATCTGCAGCTGGCGCGGGAGTGTCGGGCGCGGGGCGAGGTGGCGATCGTGGCGGCGACGGTGATCAATCCGGCGGAGGAGGCGGCGAACGTGGCGGAGTTGCGCGAGCATGGCGGGGCGATCTACACGGATTACGAAGAGATGCTGCGCGACCAGCGCGGGCGGATCGATCTGTGTCTGATTCCGACGGGCATTCACTGGCATGCGCGCATGACGATCGCGGCGTTGCGGGCGGGGGCGAATGTGCTCGTCGAGAAGCCGTTGGCGGGATCGCTGGCGGAGATCGAGGCGGTGCGGGCGGCGGAGCGGGAGGCGGGGCGGTTTGTGGCGGTGGGCTTCCAGGATCTCTACGAGCCGGGAACGACGTGGCTGAAACACGAGCTGATGAAGGGCGTGATCGGGGCGGTCGAGTCGGTGCGTTTTCTCGGGATCTGGCCGCGCGCGCGGCGCTATTTCGCGCGGAACGAGTGGGCGGGGCGCGTGCAGGTGGGCGGCGTGCCGGTGTTCGATTCGCCGCTCAACAATGCGTTCGGACATTTCGTTTTATTGAGCCTGTATTTCGCGAGCCGGCAGGCGGACGCGGCGGCGGCGGAGCTGGAGGGCGTGGAGTTGTTTCGCGCGCACGAGATCGAGAGTTTCGACACGGCGGTGGTGACGTCGCGCACGGGCGATGGCGTGCGGCTGTGGTTTGGGGTCAGCCATGCGGCGACGACGACGGTCGAGCCGGAGATCGTGATCCATGGCAAGCATGGGACGGCGTGCTGGCGTTACGAAAACGAGGCGTGCTGGCGGGATGCGCTGGGCCGCACGGCGAGGCGGGCGCTGCCGGACATGACGGCGACGCGGCGCGCGATGATGGCGGCGGTGCTGGCGCGGTTGGGCGATCCGCGCGCGGTGATTTGCGGCGCGGAGATGGCGGCGGAGCACACCGCGGTGATCGAGGCGGTGCATCAGGTGGGGCGCGTGCGGGCGTTTCCGGCGGAGCGGGTGCGGTGGGTTGCGGATGCGGCGAACGAGTCGATGGTGCCCGAAGTGGAAGGGCTGTCGGAGGCGCTGCGGCGGGCGTTTGACGGCGAGCAGTCGCTGGCGGCGTGCGGGTTTGGACCGGCGCAGGATTTGGTGCGCGGGTAGTGGACGGATCGTGGCCCGGAGGCGGCGGAGGTGAGCCAGATCCACAACAACGAGGTGGGCGTGCAGGAGTTTCCGCGGGCGACGTTGATCGGGGCGACGTGGGTGGACGGGAAAAGTGTGCGCGCGCGGAAGCCTGCAGGCCGGAATGGCCGCAAAGCGGCGCAGAAGGCGCAAAGATGAAGAATCGCGATTTCACGCGAAGGCGCGGCGGCGGCGGGGTTACGGTGCGGCGGGGGGCCCGGCAGGTCGGGGCGGGCGGCCTCGACCTACAGAAGCGAGAGCTGGTCGTCGGACCGGGGGGCCAAGGGAGGCGGGACCGACTGGCCGAGGATCTGGCGAAGGGCGAGGGCGGCTTTGGGGGCGAAGTGACTGAAGTGATTGTTGAGGCTGACGTGGACGTCGGTGGCCTTCGTCGCGAGTGAACGGATACGGGCGGCGATCTCCTGGAGTTCGGCGAGCGAATAGTCGTAGTTGTGCCGGGCCTTGGGATCGGCGGATTTTTTCAGGTAGTCGGGGTTGCGGCCGTGACAACGCAGGTAGGCGAGTTGAGGGAGCGTGACTTCGTCGATCGGCGGGAGAATCGGCGCGGCCTGCAGCCGCGGAAGGTCGAGAGCGACCCAGGCGAATTTCCGTTCGCGGAAGTAGGCGAGGGTGGAGGCGAGCGCGTCGCCTTCGATCCAGGCGCGATCCCGGAGCTCGACGGCGACGGGGGCGACGGGAGAAAAGTTCCCGGCGATGCCATCGAGTTCGTCGAGGCGGTGGCGCTTCGGACCGAAGCCGGGATCCAGGGTGAGCAGGAAGGCGCGCAGTTTGCCGGCATTGGAGATCGGGCTGATCGAATGCAGAAAACGGTCGGCGACGGCGGCGGCGGCGGACTTTGGATCGCGGGAGAAACTCTTCTCGAGTTTCACGTCGAAGAAAAAACCGGGTGGCGTTTGGTTCACCCAGGCGGCGATGCGCTCGCGAGGCTGGATGGAGTGATAGGTCGCGTTGAGCTCCACGCGGTCGAACCATTTGGCGTAGTGACCGAGGCGAAGCGTTTCGGGAACGGATTTAGGAAAGAGGAGCCCCACGTAGTCCTTATCCCTCCAGCTGCCGCAACCGATGTGAATGGCCATGGCGGGAGTGTTGTAGGGGAAAAGCGTGGGGCAAGAGGGGGATGGGGCTAAATGCGGCAGCCTTGCATGCAGACGTGCAAGCGGGTGGAGTCTGGGCGGGCCCCCGCCTTTTCCTGCCATGACCGTGTCTGACGATGAGTCTTCCCGTTTGGAGCCGCGCGGCGGCACGCCGGTGTTTGGGACGACGCTGTGGACGGTGGTGCTGGCGGCGGGGGATCCGGAGCATCCCGGGGCGGCGGCGGCGCTGGACCGATTGTGCGGGGTGTATTGGTATCCGCTTTATGCTTACGTGCGGCGGAAGGGGCGCACGCCGGAGGAGGCGGAGGATCTGACGCAGGAGTTTTTTTCGAAGATGCTGCGGCGCGGGTTTCCGTCGGGTGTGCAGCGGGAGGGCGGAAAGTTCCGGTCTTATCTGCTGCGGGCGCTGGATCATTTCCTCGTGAACGAGTGGAAGCGGGCGACGGCGGCGAAGCGCGGGGGCGGGGCGGGGACGTTTTCGCTGGATGGGCTCGAGGCGGAGGCGCGCTATCAACTCGAACCGGTGGAGGGGGAGACGCCGGAGTCGCTGTATGACCGGCGGTGGGCGGCGACGGTGTTGGAGCGGGTGCGGGGGCGGTTGCGCGCGGAGTTCGAGAAGCAGGGGAAGGCGGAGCTGTTTGCGGCGCTGGAGCCGTGTCTCACCGGCAGCGAGGAGAAACTGCCGTATGCGGAGCTGATGGCGCGGCTGGAATTGAAAGCGAGTGCGCTGAAGATGGCGGTGCACCGGATGCGGAAGCGCTTCGGGGAGTTGTTGCGCGAGGAGATCGCGCAGACGGTGGCAACGCCGGAGGAGGTGGATGAGGAGATCCGGCACCTGATCGCGGCGGCGTCGTGACGGTGTGACCGGCGGCGGGAAAAGCGGTGAGTAGACGCATGCACGTTTCCGCTTCAACGAACGGGCATTGTCCCACGTGTGGTTCCAAACTCGGGGCGGGGGCGGAGCCGGGCCGATGTCCGGCGTGCCTGCTGCGGCTGGCGCTGTCGATCGACGCGGAGGAGCCGGAATCGACGGAGGAGAACGACGGGCTGCTGGAGGCGCCGGGCGAGTTTGGCGAATACGAGCTGGTCGAGCAGATCGGGCGGGGGGCGATGGGCGTGGTGTTCAAGGCGCGGCAGCCGAGCCTGGAACGGTTTGTGGCGTTGAAGGTGCTCGATCTGGCGGGGCGCGTGCCGCTGGATGCGGCGAAGCGGTTTCGCGCGGAGGCGTCGGCGGCGGCGGCGCTGCGCCATCCGGGGATCGTGACGATTCACGACGTGGGCGTGCATCAAGGACGGCACTATCTCGCGATGGATCTGGTGGAAGGTTCGACGCTGGCGGCGCTGGTGGCGCGCGGGCCGTTTCCGGCGGAGAAGGCGGCGGCGTTGATGGCGGAGGTGGCGGATGCGGTGCAGTGTGCACACGAGCGGGGGATTTTGCACCGGGATCTGAAACCGACGAACATCCTGGTAGATCGGGCGGGGCGGCCGCACGTGGCGGATTTCGGCCTGGCGAAGCGGATGGGGGCGGATGCGGACCTGACGATGCCGGGGCAGGTGATGGGATCGCCGAATTACATGTCGCCGGAGCAGGCGCGGGGGGCGCCGGTGGGCGTCGCGTCGGACGTGCATGCGCTCGGAGCGATGTTGTATCACGCGGTGGCGGGGCGGCCGCCGTTTCTCGGTGAGACGATCACGGATACGTTGAACGCGGTGATTCACGGCGAGCCGGTGCGGCTGAGGCTGCTGGTGCCGGGCTTGCCGCGGGATCTCGCGACGATCGTGCACAAGTGTCTCGAGAAGGAGCCGGCGCGGCGTTATGCGAGTGCGCGCGAAGTGGCGGAGGACCTGCGCCGGTTTTTGCGGCACGAACCGATATTGGCGCGGCCGATCGGGCGGGTGGAGCGGGTGTGGCGCTGGGGGCGGAGGCGGCCGGCGGTGGCGGGATTGACGGCGGCGACGGCGGTGCTGTTGGTGGCGGTGGCGGTCGGTTCGCCCGTCGCCGCGTGGCGGATACGCGCGGAGCGCGAACGGGCGGAGGATAATCTTTATGCGGCCGACATGAACCTGGCGCAGCAGGCGCTGACGCAGAGCAGTCGCGCGCGGGTGCGGGCGTTGCTGGAGCGGCACCGACCGGGGGCCGATGGCACGGACCGGCGCGGGTTCGAGTGGCGTTATTTGTGGGGGAAGACGCAGCGGGACGATCAACCGGTGCTGCAGACGCTCACGGGCGAGCGGCATCTGGTGCGAATTCCGGGGACGACGTTGATCGCGGCGGGGAGCGCGGTGTGGGACCTCGAGGCGCCGGAGCGGCCGGTGTTTACGTTGCCCGAAGGCAGTCTGGCGGCGGCGTTCGACGGGACGGCGAGGGAACTCCTGGCGAGCGGCCGGAATGGGTTGAGTGCGTGGAGCGTGGGAACGTGGACAAGGCGCGATCTGCTGAAGGATGAAGCCGTGCACGCGGTCGAATTATCGGCGGATGGGCGGTGGATGGCGAGCGGCGGGACGCGGCTGCGGCTGTGGGAGCGGGAGGGCGGCGTCTGGCGGGTGGCGGCGGTGCGGGACCGGACGTTCAAGGTGTGGCACAACGCGCGGACGCTGACGTTTTCGCCGGACGGGGCGTGGCTGGTGACGGCGACGGGCGAAAGTTGGGCGAGTCGCTGCCGGATGGATATGTGGTCGGTGCCGGCGCTCGAATGGCGGGAGGATTTTCCGGCGGGACCGGGGGACGTGTTGAGCGTGGCGTTCACGCCGGATGGTCGGCATCTGGTGGCGGGGTGTTGGAATGGGTTGATTCGCGCGTGGGATTTCCGGACGCGGCAGGAGGTGGAGACGGGGATGCGTTTGCACGGGTTTGTGACGGAGCTGGTGTTTTCACCGGACGATCCGGAGGTGTTTGCGACGGCGGCGTCGGACCGGACGGTGCGGCTGTGGAATTTCCGGACGCGGGAGCAGCTGGTGGCGATGCAAGGGCCGGACGCGCAGATTTGGGCGATGTGTTTCGCCGAGGGCGGGCGAACTTTGCTGACGCTGGAGCAGCAAGGACGGGTGGCGCGGTGGGATGCGGGAACGCGGCGGCGGGTCGACGTGTTGATCGAGCGCGGGCCGCCGACGGTGCCGCTGGGATTTTCGGAGGATGGACGGACGCTGGCGACGATCGACCAGACGGGGGCTTTGCGCTTCTGGGATGTGGTGCGGCGGCGGGAGATCGCGGGGCTGGCGCAGCCGATCGATTTCGGGGGCGTGTTGACGCGAGACTTCGAAATCATGGCGCCGGCGATGGCGCGGGATTTGCGCGTGCTGGCGGTGGGGACGATGGACGGGCGGGTGCGGTTGCACGACGTCACGGCGCGAACGGTGGCGGAGTGGACGGCGCATGCGGCGGCGTTGCGGAATGTGGCGTTTTCGCCGGATGGCGCGACGCTGGCGACGGTGGCGGACGATGGGTGGCTGCGGCTGTGGGACGTGCGGACGCGGCGGATGGAGGCGGAAGAGAAGGTGGTCGGGTCGCTGGCGCCGGAGGATTTCAACGTGCCGCTGGTGTGGTCGGATGACGGGCGGCGCGTGGCGGTGGCGAGCGCCACGGCGATTTCGGTGCTGGACCGCGGGGCGGGAACGTTGGAGCGGACGATGCCGATCGACAGCCTGATCTACAGCATGCGGTTCGCGCCGGGCGGGGACCTGGTGGCGGCGCACGAGACGTTCGAGGTGATTTTTCGGGATGTCGGGCGGGGGCGCGTGGTCGACCGGGTGCACACGAGTCATCAGGAAGGGATCTACGACGTTTGTTTTTCGCCGGACGGACGGACGATGGCGACGGCGGTGGACTATGTTAAATTGTGGAGCGTGGCGACGCGGCAGGAGGTATCCACGTTGCGGGGACACGAGAGGAATATTTTCGCGGCGATGTTTTCACCGGATGGAAACCTGCTGGTGTCGGCGGACTATGCGGGGCAGGTGCGACTGTGGCCGGCGCGTCCGCTGGCGGAGATCGATGGGGGCGGGGTGGCGGTGCGCGGCGGGTATTGAAAGGTGCGGCCCGTTCAGACGGGCGTGAGATCCACTCGCTCACGCTCGCAGCCACGGCGGAGAATTTTTGGCGAAGCGTGTGACCGCGGGGGATTTTTGCGGTGGGAAGGGGAAACACATCATGAAAACCTCCCTTATCACACGTTGGGCCGCGGTGGCGGCCGGGCTCGGGCTGATCGGCATGGCGGCGGTGGCGTCGTATCCAGACGTCGAAGACGGAGCGAAGCTTCCGGCGCCGCTCTTTTCGGAGCTGGGCGATTACGAAAAGCGGGTGTCGACGGACGAGCCGCTGGCGCAGCGCTATTTCAACCAGGGGATGATGTTCCTCTGGGGGTTCAACCACAAGGAGGCGGTGCGGTCGTTCACGGCGGCGGCGACGGTCGATCCGAAGCTGGCGATTGCGTGGTGGGGTGTGGCGTTTGCGCATGGGCCGAACATCAACGCGCCGATGGAGGATGGGGCGTTGCCGCCGGCATTGGTGGCGGTGGGAAAAGCGCGCGAACTGTCGCGGCATGCGTCGGGGTGGGAGCGCGCGTGGATCGAGGCGCTGGGGGCGCGGTATTCGGAAAAACCGGACGCGGACCAGGCGAAGTTGAATGCGGCGTATGCGGCGGCGATGGGCGGCGTGGCGCGGCGGTTTCCGGAGGATTTGGACGCGGCGGTGCTGCACGCGGACGCGGTGATGAACACGATGGCGTGGGATTACTGGCTGGCGGACAAGGTGACGCCGAAGCCGGAGACGCGGGACATCATCGGGGCGATCGAAGGCGTGTTGCGGAAGGATCCGAGTCATCCCGGGGCGAATCATGCGTTGATCCATTTGGTCGAGGCGGGGCCGGAGCCGGCGCGGGCGCTCGGGAGTGCGGAGCGGTTGAAGTTTTATGCGCCGGACGCGGGGCACTTGGTGCACATGCCGTCGCATATTTTCATGCGGACGGGGATGTATCAGGAGGCGGCGCTGGCGAACGAGCGGGCGGCGAAGTCGGACCGCGCGTATATCGCGGCGTGCCAGGTGCAGGGGTTTTATCCGGGGATGTATTACCCGCACAACGAGCACTTCCTGTGGTGGGCGTATACCTTCCAGGGGCGGAAGGCGGAGTCGCTGGAGAAGGCGGGGGAGATCGTGGCGCTGGCGAACTCGCCGATCTGCGGGACGCCGGTGGCGGAGAAGCAGCGGTTCACGCATCTGGCGCTGCTGACGGCGGTGCGGTTTGCTGACTGGGCGGCGATCCTGGGGGCGGCGGAGCCGCCGAAGGACGAGGCGCTGGACCGCGTGATGTGGCACTGGGCGCGGGCGACGGCGTATGCGGCGGGTGGAGACGCGGCGGCGGCGGGGCGGGAGGCGAAGGCGGCGCGTGAGCTGGCGGCCGGAGAGGCGGTGGCGGCGATGGACAATGTTTACCTCCCGGCGATCAGGATCGCGGGCATCGCGGCGCATCTCGCGGACGGGCGTGCGGCGATGGCGCGGGGCGAGACGGAGGCGGCGTTGGCGTCGCTCCGCGAGGCGGTGGCGCTGGAGGACGCGATGCCCTACATGGAGCCGGCGTTCTGGTTTTATCCGACGCGGCACACGCTGGGGGCGGTGCTGCTGGAGCTGGGCCGGGCGGGCGAGGCGGAGGCGGTGTTTCGCGAGGATCTGCGCGTGTGGCCGGAGAACGGCTGGGCGTTGAACGGACTGGCGCTGGCGCTGGAGCGGCAGGGCAGCGACGTGGAAGCGACGGCGGCGCGGAAGCGGTTTGCGGAGGCGTGGCGGCACGCGGACGTGGCGCCGACGCTGGCGATGTATTGAGGCGGGCTGGACGAAACCGAAGACGAGAAAATCAAAAGGGCGGCGCAAAGACCCGCCCTACTGGAGAACCATGAAAGCAAAATATCGTGAGAAGCTGCCGCAGCTGGCGGGGGATGTGTTCCTGACGGATGGCGGGATTGAGACGACGTTGATCTACCAGGACGGGCTGGAGCTGCCGTGTTTCGCGGCGTTCGACCTGTTGAAAAGCGAGCGTGGGCGGGGGGCGTTGGAGCGTTATTTTCGAACGCATGCGGCGATCGCCCGGGAGCGCGGGGTGGGCTTCGTGCTGGAAAGCGCGACGTGGCGGGCGAGTGCGGACTGGGGCGCGAAGATCGGCTACACGCGGGACGCGGTGCTGGAGGCGAACCGGCAGGCGATCGCGATGCTCCTGGCGTTGCGCGCGGAGCTGGAGACGAGCGAGGCACCGATGCCGATCAGCGGGTGCATCGGTCCGCGCGGCGATGGTTACCGGGTGGAGGCGCGGATGACGGTGGCCGAGGCGGAGGCGTATCACGCGCCGCAAGTGCGGGTGTTTGCCGAAATGGGCGCGGACCTCGTGTCGGCGATCACGATGACGCATGTCGAGGAGGCGCTCGGCGTGGTGCGCGCGGCGAAGGCGGCGGGGATGCCAGTGGTGGTGTCGTTCACGACGGAAACGGACGGACGGCTGCCGAGCGGGCAGGAGCTGGGCGCGGCGATCGAGGAGGTGGATGCGGCGACGGGGGCGGCGCCGGTTTATTACATGATCAATTGCGCGCATCCGACGCATTTTCGCGGGGCGATCGCGGCGGCGAACGGGTGGGCGGGGCGAGTTCGCGGGGTGCGCGCGAATGCGTCGGAGAAGAGTCATGCCGAGCTGGAGACAGCGACGGAGCTCGATGCGGGCGATCCGTGGGATCTGGCGGCGCGGTGCGCGGCGCTGCGCGAATGGCTGCCGAACCTGACGGTGTTTGGCGGGTGTTGCGGAACGGATCACCGGCACATCGGTGCGCTGGCGGACGCGTGCGTGCGACCGCGCCGGCGGTGGTGTGCGGGCATAAACTGACCCCCAGGACAGGGAGAACGAAAACTTTCCCGGTGGCCGCTCTGCATGGCGCGGCTGTTGGAAACGTCGTGGCGGCTGGAGCGGGCGCGTGGGCGCTGGCGAAGGCTCCACGACGACTCACACAAAAACCCAAACAGAAAACCAATCCGTCGTTTCCGGCGGAAATCTAAAGCAATGAAGAAGCAAGCAGCAGTCGTGTCGGCGTTGATCGCGGTCAGCGCCTTTGTCTCGGTGGTTTCGGCGAAAACGCCGGAATCGGAGTATATCGAATCGTATCGCGGCAAAACCGGGACGCCGGTGCCGGTGAAGGTCGTGCGACCGGAAGTCAGCGTGGAGTTCGTGGGTCGGACGGTGAACCTGGAGTTCGTCGTCGACCCGAGCGGCCGTCCGGGACCGATCGTGGCCCGTTCGGCGGCGGCGGAGGACCTGGTGGGGCCGATTGCGCGGGCGGTGTCGCGCTGGAAGTTCGAGCCGCTGCGCAATGCCCAGGGCGAAGCGGTGGCGGCGAGGGTGACCCTGCCGGTGACGGTGACGGAGCCGCGAGGCTGAGCGGAGGTTGAAAAGAGCGAAGCCGCTCCCAAGGGAGCGGCTTTTTCATTTTTAGGGGAGGACGAGAAAGAGAACGAGGACGAGGACGAGGACGGCGGGTGGGCGTTAGGTTTTGGAGAGGCGGTGGAGGAGGGCGCGTTGGAGGAGGATGAAGATGAGGAGGAGGGCGCCGACGATGATGCGGGACCAGGCGGGGCTGAGGCGGCCGTCGAAGATCAGGGCGGCTTGGATGACGCCGAAGATGAGGAGGCCGAGGAGGGTGCCGAGCATGTGGCCGCGTCCGCCGGTGAGGAGGGTGCCGCCGATGACGACGACGGCGATGGCGTCGAGTTCGAGACCGAGGCCGAAGCTGGGGTTGCCGGAGCCGGTGTAGAGGCAGAGGACGAGGCCGGCGCAGGTGGCGCAGACGCTGTTGAAGGCGTAGACGGCGACGATGGACGGGCCGAGGGGGAGGCCCATGAGGAGGGCGGATTGCGGGTTGCCGCCGATGGCGAGGAGATTGCGGCCGAAGCGGGTGTAGTGTGCGAGGACGAGACCGACGACGAGGGCGGCAAGGAGGGAGAGGGCGGTGGCGGTGATGTAGACGGAATCGCCAAACGTGATCTCGAAGGCGGAGAGTTTCTGGTAGGCGGGGTGATTGAGGCCGACGGATTCGGTGGTGAGCCAGAAGGCGCAGCCTCGCATGAGAAACATGCCGGCGAGCGTGATGAGGAAGGCGGGCTGGCGAAGATAGTGGATGATCGCGCCCATGCCGGCGCCGAGCGCGGCGCCGATGGCGAGTGCGAGGGAGGCGGCGAGGGCCGGGTGATAGCCGTGGGATTCGACGAGTTGGGCGACGAAGATGGAAGCGAAGCCGGCGACGGCGCCGACGGAGAGGTCGATCCCGCCGGAGAAGATGACGAGCGTCATGCCGACGGCGGCGATGCCGAGGGCGGCATTGTCGGTGAGGAGATTGACGAAGCCCTGGGGCGAGAAGAAGCCCTCGTAGAGAAACGACGCGGTGGCGTAGAGCGCGACGAGGATCGCGGCGGTGGCGAATTGGGGGAGACGCGCTTGGAGCGTTGAGGTCATTAGGGGCGCGACTGAGAGCGCGCGAAGCTCCAAGGTCCAAGCTCCAAGATCCAGAGAACCCCCAATCTCCAAACAAGAATTGGAGCTTGGTGCTTGGTCCTTCTCTGGATCTTGGAGCTTGGTGCTTGGTGCTTACGCGCGGCGGTCATGGCTTTCGAGAACGGATTAGTCCGCGCAACCAGCCGCGCGTGCGGTCGGATTGGAGGAGGCAGACGGCGAGGATGAGGAGGGCTTTGGGGACGGGGGCGACGGCGGGGGGGACGCCGGCGTAATACATGGTTTGCGTGAGGGTTTGGAGGAGGAGGGCGCCGATGAAGGAGCCGAGCAGGAGGAAGCGGCCGCCGGTGAGGGCGGTGCCGCCGACGACGACGGCGAAGATGGCGTCGAGCTCCATGTTTTCGCCGACGCGGTAGGGGTCGGCGGCGGCGATGTTGGCGGCGGCCATGACGCCGGCGATGCCGGCGCAGAGGCCGGAGAAGACGTAGACGAGGCACTTGATGCGGGCGGTGGGCAGGCCGGCGAAGCGGCTGGCGACGGGGTTGTCGCCGACGGCTTCGACGAAGAGACCGGCGGCGGTGCGGCGCAGGAAGGTGTGGGTTAAAAGATAGAGAGCGAAGGCGAGGAGGGCGGCGAAAGGGAGAGCGGCGAGGTAGCCGTTGCCGAGGAACTGGAAGGAGTCGTGGCTGATGAGGATGACTTCGCCGTTGGTGAGGAGTTGGGCGACGCCGCGGCCGGCGACCATGAGGATGAGGGTGGCGACGATGGGCTGGACGCCGGCGTAGGCGACGAGGAGGCCGTTGAGGAGGCCGGCGATGACGCCGGCGGACAGGGAGGCGGCGAGGATGAGCGGGAGCGAATCGGTGCCGTTCGAAATGAGCACGGCGGCGATGGCGCCGGAGACGGCCATGACGGAGCCGACGGAGAGGTCGACGCCGCCGGTGGCGATGACGAGGGTCATGCCGAGGGCGAGAACGAGCGGGCGCGCGCCTTGATTGAGAATATCGATCGGGACGCCGAAGAGGTGGCCGGATTGAAACGTGAGGCGGAAGAAGCCGGGGTGGAGGAGGGCGTCGAAGACGAGAAGGAGGATCAGGCCGGCGAGGGGCCAGGCTGCCGGCGAGTGGAGGAGTTGGCGAAGGCGAGTCATCGGCGCGGCGCGGGAGGCGTGGAAGAACCGCGCAAACGCGCGGAAGATCCAAGCTCCAAGCTCCAAGCTCCAGGGAATGACCAAGGACCAAGAGTCGATGGGTGAGGATTTGGATGCTCTCTGGAACTTGGAGCTTGGAGCTTGGGTCTTTTACTCATGGTGGCCGGCAGCCATGGCGTGCATCAAGGTGGGGACGGCGATCTGCGCGCCGGAGAATTCGCCGGCGGGGCGGCGGTCGCGAAGGACGAGGACGCGCGTGCTGTTGCGGACGATTTCGTCGAGTTCGGAGGAAATGAAGAGGACGGCGAGGCCGTCGGCGCGGAGTTTGGCGATGAGTTGTTCGATTTCGGCTTTGGCGCCGACGTCGATGCCACGGGTGGGCTCGTCGAGGATGATGACGGACGGGTGGGTCGCGAGCCAGCGGGCGAGGAGGACTTTTTGCTGGTTGCCGCCGGAGAGGTTGCGAATGGGGGTCTCGGTATCCGCGGTTTTGATGCGGAGGGCGCGGATGTAGTGTTCGCAGAGGGTGTGTTGCTCGGAGCGGGCGAGGGCGCGGGCGGCGCCGCGTTTGGCCTGGAGGGCGAGGATGAGGTTTTCGCGGACGGAGAGGTTGGGGAGGATGCCTTCGTGTTTCCGGTCTTCGGAGGAGAAGGCGAGGCCGTGGCGGATGGCGTGGCGGGGGGAGGAGATGTGGGTGGGTGTATTCGAAATCTGGAGCTGGCCGGTGGTGTGGCGGTCGACGCCGAAGAGGAGGCGGGCGAGTTCGGTGCGGCCGGAGCCGAGGAGGCCGGCGAGGCCGAGGACCTCGCCGCGGTGGAGAGCGAGGTTGACGGGGTGGAGGGCGGGCGGGCGGGAGAGGGACGTCGCCGTCAGGACGGGCGGCGACGCGGGAGCAGGGGGCAAGGAGGAGGGAGCAGGAGAAGAATCGGAGAGGTCGCGGCCGAGCATTTGGCTGACGAGTTGGAGGCGGGGGAGGTCGGCGGTGGCGGAGGTGGCGACGAGGGTGCCGTTGCGGAGGACGGTGATGCGATCGGAGATGGCGTAGACCTGGTCGAGGAAATGGGTGACGAAGACGATGCCCATGCCTTCGGAGCGGAGGCGGCGCATGATGGCGAAGAGGTCGGCGACTTCCTTTTCGTCGAGGCTGGCGGTGGGTTCGTCGAGGATCAGCAGGCGGGCGGAGCGGTCGAGGGCGCGGGCGATGGCGACCATTTGCTGGAGCGCGACGGAGAGGGAGCCGAGTTCGGCGTTGACGTCGACCTCGAGGCCGAGGCGCGCGAGGGCTTGTTGGGCGTGGCGGCGGGTGGCGCGCCAGGAGATGAAGCCGAAGCGGCCGGGCTGGCGGCCGAGCGTGAGGTTTTCGGCGATGGAGAGGGAGGGGACGAGGTTGACCTCCTGATAGACGGTCGAGATGCCGCAGGCTTCGGCGTCGGCGGGCGAGGAAGGGGAGATGCGCCGGCTGGCGAGATGGATCTGGCCGGAGTCGGCGGGGTGAACGCCGGTGAGAACCTTGATGAGGGTGGATTTGCCGGCGCCGTTTTCGCCGAGGAGGGCGTGGACCTCGCCCGGGCGGACCGAGAAATCGACGGCATCGAGCGCAACGACGCCGGGAAAGCGTTTGCCGATGCCGCGGGCGGAGAGAAGGGAAGGGGAGGCGTCGGACATCGAGGGGGAACGAGGGGAGTTCGGATATCGCGTGGGTGGAGATATCACGACGAGTTCAGGTGAGCATGACAGTCAAGCGCTCGGGGCGGGTTGGTGGATGGTGGACGGTGGACGGGTAGACAGTGCACAGTGCGCGGCGCATTACGGTGAAGTGGGGTTCGTCTGGCGGTGGGAGGGCGCCCGGCGAGATTGGGTTTGCCGTGAGCTGCCCCCACATGTGCCGACTGCAATGTTGCGTCTCCGAACCTGGATTCACGGCAGCAGGTTGTTGGTAGGGAAAAGAGCTGGAGATCCGAATGGTTCGCCCCGCCATTTCCGAGATCACGTATGCGTTGCAGGCCATCGGCCTGGACGATCCGCGGGCGTCGGAGGAGATCCTGCCGCTGGTGTATCACGATTTGCGCCGGCATGCGGGCGTGCAGATGGCGCGGGAAGGGGCGGGGCAGACGCTGCAGCCGACGGCACTGGTGCATGAGGCGTGGCTGCGGCTGGTGGGAGGGTGCAACGAGCGGTGGCAGAATCGGGCGCATTTTTTCGGGGCGGCGGCGGAGGCGATGCGACGGATCTTGATCGAAAGCGCGCGGCGAAAAGCGCGGATCAAGCGCGGGGGAGGCCAGGGGCGGGTCGACATCGACAGCGTGGAACTGGCGGACACGACGCCGGAGGAAAAGGTGCTCCTGATCGATGAGGCGGTGGAGAAATTGAAGCTGCACGATCCCGAGCGTGCGCGGGTGGTGGTGCTGAAATTTTTTGGCGGGTTTACCAACGAAGAGGTGGCGGCGAGCCTGGGGGTGACGGAGCGGACGATCGAGCGGCATTGGGCTTTTGCGAAGGCCTGGCTGTTCCAGACGATTCGCGCGGGTCAGTAACGAGCGGCGCGTCATGCGGGATCTGGGAGACGAACGAGGCGTGAACGCGACCACTCCGCGGGAGGAGGAGTTGTTCGACGCGGCGAGCGAGTTGTCGGACGAGGCGGAGCGGGCGGCGTTTTTGCGCCGGGCGTGCGAGGGCGACGAGGCGTTGCGGCAGCGGGTGGAGGCGTTGCTCGCGGCGGCGACGGAGGCGGAGAGTTTTTTTGCGGAAGGACGCTCGATCGTCGCCGAGACGGTGGCGCCGCTGCAGCGGCTCGCGCACGACGCGGTGCGGGGAGAGGGGGCGCGCGCGGAGGCGATCGGGGAGGAGCCGATCGGGTCGAAGATCGGGCGTTACAAGCTGCTGGAGAAGCTGGGTGAGGGCGGTTGCGGGGTGGTGTATCTGGCGGAGCAGGAGGAGCCGGTGCGGCGGCGGGTGGCGTTGAAGATCATCAAGCTCGGGATGGAAACGAAGAGCGTGATCGCGCGGTTCGAGGCGGAGCGGCAGGCGCTGGCGATGATGGATCATCCGAACATTGCGCGAGTGTTTGACGCGGGGGCGACGGACCGGGGGCCGCCGTATTTCATCATGGAGCTGGTGCGCGGCGTGCCGCTCACGAAGTATTGCGACCAGAACCGGCTGGAGGTGCGGGCGCGGCTGGATCTTTTCATCCAGGTTTGCCACGCGATCCAGCACGCGCACCAGAAGGGGATCATCCATGGCGACATCAAACCGTCGAACATCATGGTGGCATTGCACGACGGGAAGCCGGTGCCGAAGGTGATCGACTTCGGGATTTCGAAGGCGACGGAGGCGCGGCTGACGGAGAAGTTGTTGTGCACGGCCCATGCGCAGCTCGTCGGCACACCGGCCTACATGAGTCCGGAGCAGGCGGAGATGGGCGGGGTGGACATCGATACGCGGAGCGACATCTACAGCCTGGGCGTGCTGCTCTATGAGTTGTTGACGGGGCGGACGCCGTTTGACGCGAAGGCGTTGGTGGCGTCGGGGCTGGACGAGTTGCGAAAGACGCTGCGCGAGCAGGAGCCGACGCGACCGTCGGCGCGGCTGGCGTTGTTGTCGCCGGAGGAGATGAAAAAAACGGGGGGGGACCGGCGGGTGGAGCCGGCGCGGCTGGCGGCGTTGTTGCGCGGGGATCTGGACTGGATCGTGACGAAGGCGCTCGAGAAGGACCGGGCGCGGCGCTACGAGACGTCGAACGGGCTGGCGATGGATTTGCAGCGGTATTTGGACAACGAGCCGGTGCTCGCGCGGCCGCCGAGCTGGTCGTATCGGCTGTTGAAACTGGTGCGGAGGAATCGCGGGGTGTTCATCGCGGGGGGGGCGGTGGCGGCGGCGCTGGTGGTGGGGACGAGCACGTCGACGTATCTTTTTCTGAAGGAGCGCGAGGCGCGGCAGCGGGCGGTGGCGGCGGAGCAGCAGCAGACGCGGTTGCGGCACGAGGCGGAGGTGCGGCAGCGGATCACGCAGGCGGCGCTGCTGGTGGGGCAGGAGCGTTTCGAGGAGGCGGATGCGTTGTTGAGCGAGATGGCGTTGACGCAGCCGACGATGGAAGGCGCGGCGGTGTTTCGCGCGGTGGGGGAGTGGCACGCGGTGCAGAATCGCTGGCGGCAGGCGGCGGATCGGTTTCGGGCGTTGCTGGCGGTGAACCAGCTGGAGGCGTCGGATGCGGCGACGATGGATTATCTGCGGTGCGGACCGGCGTTGCTCGAGATCGGCGATGCGGCGGCGTATGAGACGTTTCGGCAGGAGGCGATCGCGCGGTTTTCAGCGGCGCCGTGTCCGTTTGCCGACCGGATCGTGAAGGTGAGCCTGCTTCTGCCGGCGAGTCCGCGCGCGATCGAGGCGATGAACCCGCTGGCGGCGGCGACGACCGAGGCGCTGGCGCTGGCGGATGCGGGCGGAGACGGGTTCACGGTGGCGTGGCGGTCGCTGTCGATGAGCCTCTTCGAATATCGGCGCGGCAACTACGCGGAGGCGTTGCGCTGGGCGCAGCGGTGCACGGCCTCGCTCGAGGCCAATCCGCCGCGCACGGCGACGGCGCGGGTGATCGCGGCGATGTCGTTTTTCCGGCTGGGGCGCGAGCGCGAGGCGGTGGAGGAGCTCGCGCAGGCGAACGAGATCATGGAAACGACCTTCCGCGGCGCGAACGATCGGGGCAGTCCGATTCGCGGGTTCTGGTTCGACTGGGCCTTTGCGCGGGTGTTGTTGCGCGAGGCGCGCCTGCTGATCCAGGTGGGCGGGTGAACCGGGGCAAGGGGCGCAGGGCGAAGAAATAATTTTTCGAAGCGTGTCGGGTTTGGCGGGAGAAGGGCGCATGGGAAGAGGAAGCCCCTTCTCTGCCTGCAGGCCGAGGCCGCCCCATGTGGCCCCGGACTGCGGGAGTTCGATGCAAACCGTTAATCACGTGCCTATGACCCCCCACCTGCACCGCTCTTCTCCGATCCCCTCGCTGCCACGCGTGCGGAGAGCGGGATTATCGTTGTTCGCGCTCGCGGCGCTCGCTGCCGGCGCCGGCCGGATGGAAGCTCAGGAATCCGCTCCGCCGACGGGCGACGAAGTGGTCGAACTCGACACCTTTGTTGTCACCGGTCTCCGCTCGAGTGCGGTCAAAGCCCTCGAGATCAAGCGCAACTCGCCGCAGATCATGGAGGCGATCGTCGCGGAGGATATTGGCAAGTTCCCCGACCATAACGCGGTCGAGTCCCTCCAGCGCCTGCCGGGCGTGCAGGTGACGGACTATGGCGCGGGCAACATCACCTCGGTGACGATCCGCGGTCTTCCGGACGTCACGACGACGTTGCACGGCCGCAATATTTTCACGGCCTCGGGACTCACGCTCTCCTTGCAGGATGTGCCGACGAGCCTGGTGAAGCAGATCGATGTGATGAAGACGCGGTCGGCGTCGCACATCGAATCGGGCATGGCGGGCGTGATCGATATCCAGCCGTTCCGGCCGTTCGATTTCTCGGGGCAGAAGTTCGCCCTCTCGGCGAAGAGCACGTATCAGGAGCAGCGCGAGGCCTACGATCCCAACGTGAGCGCGCTTGCGAGCAATATCTGGAAGGTCGGGTCGGATGGAAAATTCGGGGCGTTGATCAACGTGTCCTATCTGACCACGACCTATCGCGATCAGAGTGCGACGCCGGGCGCGCAGGTGCCCTTCGGCAAGGGCACGCAGGCGGAGTCGGGGCATCCCTGGCCGGAACCCTATGCCCGCATGTTCCCCGATGTCGTGCCGTGGGAGGCAGGCCTGGAGAACGGCCTGCCGACCGCACCGGGCTCGAAGGTCTCGGGCGTCGAGTATGTGCTCGGTCGCGACGCGATCTTCTTCAACGAGACGAAGGGAAAGACGAAGCGCCCGGCCGCCAACATCTCGCTGCAATATGCGCCGAACAAGGATTCCGAATACACCTTCGAGGCCTTCTACACCGGCTATCGCAACAAGAACTTCAGCAATCTGCTGTTCTCGTTCGTGGATTGGTGGGTCGACTGGACGCCGGCGACGCTGAACGTCGAGCTGTATCCAAATACCAACATCATCAAGAGCCGCGAATACATCGGCGCGGTGTATTCGTTCACCAGCGGCGACTATGTGACGGCGCAGACCGACAGCTTCCAGTATGCGCTCAACGGGAAATGGAACATCCGCCCGGACTTTCGGCTGACATCCGAGGCGGTTTATCAAACCAGCCAGTTTCATCGCACGAACTATTTCTCCCGCGCCTACCGCAACGTGCGCAACGACGTGACGGTCGACTTCAACGCGGACGACGGCCTGCCGGCCTTCCGCTATCTCGATATTGCCGGCACGACGGGCGTGGACGAGAGCGACGTGTCGAATCCGGCCACGTGGAGCGTGCAGGACGACGGCGCGGTGCCGGAAGTCTGGCATCAGGGTTTCAAGAACGAAGGCAGCGCGGGCACCGTGACCACGGACGGCGTGCTCGATGTCGACTGGGGTTGGATCAAGCGGTTGAAGTTCGGCGTGCGCCTGGACGATCGCGACGCATCCGAGGCCTCGCGTTTCGCGGAAGGCGACCGGCTCCCCGGCAACGGAGGACCGATCCCGCTCGCTTCCCTCGCCACGCAGTTTCCCGGGATTGTGAGCGTCAACAGCGGGTTCTTCGACGGCCGGGCCGACATTCCCGCGACCTGGGCGTCGATCGACGGGGAATATGCGTATGCCAACCGCGCGGATCTCGCCTCGCTCTATACGTGGCGGACGGGACCGAACCTCAACTCTCCGCTGCGAAAGACCTTCGATGTGAATGAACGGACGACCGCGTTTTACCTGCAGGTCGATCGGATGGAGACCGAGATCGCCAACCATCGGCTGACGGGGCAGTTCGGCGCCCGCTTCGTCTCGATCAAGAACGAATGGGAGTTCACGAATCCGGCGATGGCCACGGCCAACACGCTCTCCGGCGACACCAAGGTGACGAAGCTGCTGCCGAGCGCGGCGTTCACGCTGGATATCTCGGACAACTTCATCGCGCGCCTGGCTTACGGCGAAACCATCCGGCGGCCCAACTTCGGCGATTTGAATCCGTTGACCACCTACAGCCGGGACGTGAGCAACATCGGCTATGGCACGGCGTCGGCCGGCAATCCGAACCTCAAGGAGACGACCTCGAGGAGTTACGATCTGACCTTCGAGTATTACTTCGACGAGGCGACCTCCGCGCACCTGGCGTTGTTCAAGCGGGATATCGAAGGACTGGTGGTCAGCACCCGCCGTCGCGTCACCTACACGGACAATATCGGCCCCTACGACTACATCCTCTCGGAGCCGACGAACGCCTCGAACGGCGAACTGGAAGGCTTCGAGATTGGCGGCGACTATTTCCCGAAGAACCTCCCCGGGATCTTCCAGGGCTTTGGTATCCAAGGCAGCTATACGCACCTCAAGTCGTCGCAGGACACGCCGCTCTTCGATGCGGCAGGGGTGCAGACGGGCGTCCGGACCACGGACTTCTTCCTGGTCTCCGACCATTCCTTCAGCGCGACACTGGCGTATGAACGGAGCCGGTTCAGCGGCCGGGTTTCGTATACCTGGCGTTCGGACTTTCATCACCGCAACGAAGCGGCGCTGTTTGCCAATCCGCTTTCCATCTGGAACGCGGCGGAGCGCAGCGTGACGGCGCAGCTCAGCTACCGCTTTGCGGACAACTTCGTCGTGACCCTCGAGGGCACGAATCTCACCGACGACACGCAGCACAGCTACTATGGCGAGCATGGGCGGACGACGAACAACTTCGGCAACTGGGTCGTCGGCCGGACGATTTCGCTGGGGGCGCGGTATTCGTTCTAGTGGGTCGCCCAAGGTCGCGTAACAACAACAACGTCATTTAGCGCGAGGCGGAGAACTTCCGGGCGGCCACGGCAAGCGGGTGCCCACCTGGATTCTTCGCTTCGTTCAGAATGACATCGAGGAATGTCGATTTCAAAAATCGCGCTGGTAGCCGGGGCTCTCGGGTTGCTTGCCGTCGCGGAGGCGAAGCAGGTGAGCATCCACGATCCGGTGATGGCGAAGGAGGGGGACACGTTCTACCTCTTCAGCACCGGACCGGGGATCACGTTTTACAGCTCGAAGGACTTGAAAACGTGGACGCGGCGCGGGCGGGTGTTTCGCGGCGAGCCGGCGTGGGCGAAGTCGGTGGCGCCGACGTTCAACGGACACATCTGGGCGCCGGACATCGTGCGGCGCGACGGGATGTTTTATCTGTATTACTCGGTGTCCGGCTTTGGAAAAAACGCGTCGGCGATCGGGGTGACGGTGAATCGCACGCTCGATCCGGAGTCGCCGGAGTATCGCTGGGAGGATCAAGGGATCGTGCTGCGCTCGGTGCCGAACCGGGATTTGTGGAACGCGATCGATCCGGCGGTGGTGTTCGATGACGACGGCACGCCGTGGATGAGTTTCGGATCGTTTTGGGGCGGATTGAAACTCGTGAAGCTGGCGCCGAGCCTGACGGCGCTCGCGGAGCCGCAGGAATGGCATTCGATCGCGAAGCGGGAGCGGAGCGTATTGGTGAGAGACGAGGAGCCTGGGCCGGCGGAGATCGAGGCGCCGTTCATTTTTCGGAAAGGCGAGTATTACTATCTGTTCGCTTCGTGGGACAAGTGCTGCCGCGGGGCGGAGAGCACTTACAAGATGGTGGTCGGCCGGTCGTCGAAGTTGACGGGGCCGTATCTCGATCGGGAAAACAGGAGCATGGCCGAAGGGGGCGGGACGGTGTTGCTCGAAGGCAATGCGGCCTGGGCGGGGGTGGGGCACAACAGCGTGTATACGTTCGAGGGGAAGGATTGGCTCGTGTTTCACGCGTATGAAACGGCGGACGACGGGCTGCAGAAATTGAAAATGGCGGAGATCGCGTGGGATGGGGCGGGGTGGCCGGTGGTGGAGGCGGGGGTGTTGGAGGAATATTCGAGTGAGGTGGTGGAATGAAGGAAGGTCATCCGCAGGTGAGCACAGGTGGAGCCCGACGTCCTTGTCGGGCTGATGGGCGCGCTGACGGTTCAAAGTCCGACGGGACGTCGGGCTCCACCTTGTCGGTGATGGAGAAGATCGGGTTCGGGGCGGGCGATGCGGCGGTGAATGTGGTGTGGTCGTCGATGGCGCTGATCATCACGTTTTTTTATACGGACGTGTTCGGGCTGCGGACGGCGGACCTCGCGATGCTGTTCCTGACGGTGCGGTTCATCGATGCGATCACGGATCCGTTGATGGGAATCATCACGGACAAATTCACGACGCGGTGGGGGCGGTATCGGCCGTATTTCCTGTGGCTGGCGGTGCCGTTTGGAGTCTCGATCGTGCTGACGTTTACGACTCCGGAACTTGGATACGGCGGGAAGCTGCTGTGGGCGTATGCGACCTATGTGTTCGTGACGCTGATGTTCACGGCGGTGACAATCCCCTACATCTCGCTCATCGGGGTTTTGACGGATTCGCCGGGCGAGCGGCTGTCGGCGAATGGGTATCGGCTGTTTTTTGCGAAGGTGGCGGCGTTTGCGGTGACGATCGTGGTGCCGGTGCTGGCGGCCGATTGGGGGGCGGGAAGTCTGGCGCGCGGGTATCAGCTGGCGATGGGGGTGATGGCGATCGCGGCGGCGGCGTTGTTTTTGTTTTGTTTTTTCGCGACGACGGAGCGGGTGCAGCACGAGGTGGAGAAGAAGCCGGTGTGGCTGCAGGCGAAGCTGCTGTTGCGGAACGACCAGTGGCTGGTGCTGTGCGGCGTGTGTGTGATTGGCACGATCGGCTACGTGGTGCGGGGAGCGGTGGCGGCGTATTACGCGAAGTATTATCTCGGAGGGGATGCGGTAGTATTGTCGCGGTTTCTGGCGACGGGCGTGGTGGCGGCGATTCTGGCGATGGTGGCGTCGACGTGGATCACGAAACGCTGGTGCAAGATCGCGATGTTCCGGTGGACGCAACTGGCGGTGGGCGTTATCAGCGTGGTGCTGTTTTTCGCGGTGAAGCCGGGGGACGTGGTCGCGGCGTTCGGGTTGTATTTCCTGCTGTCGTTTGTGGTCGACCTGCATGCGCCGGTGTTCTGGTCGGCGATCGCGGAGGCGATTGACTATGGGGAGAAGAAGGTGGGCGAGCGGGTGTCGGGGCTCGCGTGGGGCGGGATTTCGTTTTGCCAGAAGGCGGGAATGGGGCTGGGTGGGGCGATCGTCGGCTGGCTGCTGACGTATTACGACTACGTGCCGGATCAGGTGCAGAGCGGGTTCACGCTGACGGGGATTGCGTTGATGCTGTCGGTGATTCCGGGGGCGTTTCATTTCGGGATGGGGCTGCTGATGTTTCGTTACCGGATTACGGATACGTTTTACCGGGAGATGATGGCGGAGCGGCGGGTGAATTGATGAAAAAGCTGGAGCCATTGATTCTGCAGCGGGCGGATCCGTTTGTTCGGAAGCACGAGGATGGGTTCTATTATTTCACGGCGTCGGTGCCGGCGTATGACCGCATCGAAGTCAGGCGGGCGAAAACGATCGCAGGGCTGGCGACGGCAGAGACGGTGGACGTGTGGCGAAAGCCGGACGCCGGGCCGTGCAGCGAACTGATCTGGGCGCCGGAGATTCACCATCATCAGCGCGCGTGGTGGATTTATTTTGCGGCGGCGCCCTCGCGGGAGATCAAGGACGACCTGTTTCAGCACCGGATGTATGCGATCTCGACGACGGCGGAGAATCCGCTCGAGGGCGAGTGGACGGAGCCGGAGCAGGTGCACACGGGCGTGGACAGTTTTTGCCTGGATGCGACGACGTTCGTGCACCGCGGTGTGCTTTATTACGTGTGGGCGCAGAAGGACCGGTGGGTGCGGGGAAATTCGAATCTCTACATCGCGCGGATGGCGTCACCGACGACGCTCGCCACGAAGCCGGCGCGGTTGTCGGTGCCGGAGTTGGCGTGGGAGACGCGGGGGTTTTGGGTGAATGAAGGGCCGGCGGTGTTGGTCAGCCACGGCAAGGTGTTCATCAGCTACTCGGCGAGCGCGACGGACGAGAACTATTGCATGGGGCTGCTGTATGCGGACGAAGGTGCGGATCTGCTGGAGCCGAAAAACTGGACGAAGAGCCAGGAGCCGGTGTTCAAGACCTGTTTCGAACACGGCGTGTATGGGCCGGGGCACAGCGCGTTCACGGTGGCGGAGGATGGCGTGACCGATGTGCTGGTGTATCACGCGCGGACCTACCGCGAGATCGTGGGTGATCCGTTATGGAATCCGGATCGGCACACGTTTATGAAGCCGATCAAATGGAATACGGACGGGATGCCGGTGTTGGGGCGGCCGTCGTGCGCGGAGTGAACGGGATATGGCTGAAAAACTCCGCTGGCCTCTCTTCTGTCATTCTGAGCGGAGCGAAGAATCCGCGGGTGCACTGGCATGCGTTCGTCGCCCTGGATTCTTCGCTTCGCTCAGAATGACAGCATTGGGAGGCGCGATGCTGTTGTGGGTCGAAGTGGGGTTGGCGCAGCCGGCGTTTTCTGAGGTCACGGTGCACGACCCTTCGGTGGTGCGGGAGGGGGGGGCGTTTTATGTTTTTGGGTCGCATCTGGCGGCGGCGCGGACGACGGACCTGATGAATTGGACGCAGATTGCGACGAGTCCGGCGGCGGGGAATGCGCTCGTGCCGAATGCGGCGGTGGAGTTTTCGGAAGTGCTGGCGTGGGCGCAGACGAATACGTTTTGGGCGCCGGATGTGGTCCGGCTCGGGGACGGAAAGTTCTACATGTATTACTGCGCGTGTCGTGGGGACTCGCCGCGGAGTGCGCTGGGGCTGGCAGTGGCGGATTCGATCGAGGGGCCTTACCGGCACGTGGCGGTGTTGTTGCGATCGGGGATGAGCGGGACGAGCGAGGATGGGACGCCGTATGATGCGACGAAGCATCCGAACGTGGTCGATCCGGCGGTGTTCTTCGATCAGGCAGGGAAGTTGTGGATGGTGTATGGGTCTTATTCGGGCGGGATTTTTGTTTTGGAGATGGACCCGGCGACGGGGCGGCAAAAGCCGGGGCAGGGTTATGGGAGGAAGCTGATGGGTGGGAATCACGCGCGGATCGAAGGCGGCTATGTGCTGTATTCGCCGGAGTCGGACTATTACTATTTGTTTGTTTCGTTTGGCGGGCTGAACGCGGCGGATGGCTACAACATTCGCGTGGGGCGTTCGCGTAATCCGGATGGGCCGTATGTCGATGCGATCGGGACGGATCTAGCGACGGTGGCGGGGGCGCCGGGGACGGTGTTCGACGATGCGTCGATCGCGCCGCATGGGGTGAAGTTGATGGGCGGATACCAGTTTCTGCATGTGACGGGCGAACCGCGGACGACGAGCCGCGGGTATTTGTCGCCGGGGCATAATTCGGCGTATCGCGATCCGGATACGGGAAAATATTTCAACGTGTTTCACACGCGGTTCGTGGGGCGCGGCGAACAGCACGAGGTGCGGGTGCACCAGATGTTCATCAATGCGGACGGCTGGCCGGTGGTGACGCCGCATCGTTATGCGGGGGAGACGATCGCGTCGGCCAACGCGGCGCTCGTGCCGGGCGATTACAAATGGATCAGTCATGGAAAGGACATCAGCGGAGCGGCGAAGACGTCGGCGGTCGTCACGCTGCAGGCGAATGGCTCAATCACGGGGGCGGTCACTGGCACGTGGCAGTTGTCGGGCGACCACTTCATTTCGCTCGCGCTTTCGGGGGTGATTTATCGCGGCGTGCTTGTGCGGCTGTGGGATGACGACAATGGGGTGTGGGTGCAGGCATTTACGGCGTTGTCGGATGACGGGACGGCGTGGTGGGGCAGCAAGGTGGCGGCGGTGGCGGTCGATGCGCCGCCGACGATCACGATGCAGCCGCAGAGTCGGAGCGTGAGCGTGGGGGACGCGGTGACGTTCACGGTGGCGGCGGACGGATCGCCGCCGCCGACGTTTCAATGGAAGAAGAACGGCGTCGATCTCGCGGAGGAGACGGGGGCGTCGTATTCGATCGGGTCGGTGTCGGCGGCCGATGCGGGCAGTTATACGGTGGTGGTGACGAATGCGAGCGGGGCGGTGACGAGCGCGATCGCGGCGTTGACCGTGGCGGAGGCGCCGGCCGGTGGCGGAGGTTCACGGTTTTTGGGGATTGCGACGCGGGCGCGCTGTGGGATCGGCAACGATGTGACGATCGGTGGATTCGTGATTACGGGAAGCGCGTCGAAGCGGGTGTTGATTCGCGCGGTGGGGCCGACGTTGACGACGCAGGGAATAGGCGAGGCGGAGGTGCTGGCGGACCCGATGATCGCGGTGCACGACGCGCGGAAGGGAAATGAGGTGGTCGCGACGAATGACGACTGGGGTCAGAATGCGAATGCGGCGGAGATCACGGCGGAGGCGGCGCGGCTCGGGATCGCGGCGCTGGCGGCGAGCGACACGCGTTCGTCGGCGCTGCTGAAGGAGCTGCCGCCGGGGGTTTACACGTTTGTGGTCTCGGCGAAGGAGGGCGTGCCAGGGGTGGTGTTGTTGGAAGTTTACGACCTCGAGGCGGCGGGTAGAGGGTCGAGGTTTGCGAGCATCGCGACGCGGGCGGCGGCGGCGACGGGGAATGGCGTGGCGATTGGCGGGTTTGTGATCGAAGGCGAAGCGGCGAAACGCGTGCTGGTGCGCGCGGTGGGGCCGACGTTGACGACGCAGGGATTGCGCGAGGAGGAGGTGCTGGCGGATCCGGTCGTCGAGCTACACCGCGGGGCGCCGACGATCGCGGAGAACGACGACTGGGGCAGCAACGCGAACGCGGCAACGATTGTCGCGACGGGCGCGCGGATCGGGGCCACGCCGTTGGCGGCGATGGATACGAAGTCGTCGGCGCTGCTGCTGACGCTGGCGCCGGGGCCCTACAGTTTCGTGGTGCGCGGGAAGAACGAGACCTCGGGTGTGGTGTTGCTTGAGGTTTACGATGCGGATTGAGCGGGGCGGAAGGCGGGCGAAGCGGACGCCATAGAGAAGGCGCGTGATGGCGGCTCACCCGGAGGGTTCGCCCTACCTCGGAGGCGGGTGCAAAAAAAAGCCCGGCGGGGACGCCGGGCTCCACCGGGAGCGGTGTTTTTAATACTGGCGGGTGGGGAGGGCGGCGGCGGCGTTGGAGGAGTCGAAGAGCTCGTCCTTGTTGTATTGGACGCGCGGGACCTTTTCGCCAGCGACGATCTTTTCGACGAGGTCGTAGACTTTGGGGCCGAAGAGGGGGTTGCACTCGACGGTGCAGTTCAGCTTGCCGTCGACGACGGCCTGGACGGCTTCCTTGATGGCGTCGATCGAGACGATGGTGATGTCGGTGCCGGGTTTCAGGCCGGCTTCCTCGATGGCCTGGATGGCGCCGAGGGCCATGTCGTCGTTGTGGGCGTAGACGATTTCGAAGTTGCGGCCGTGTTTTTTGAGGAAGGCTTCCATGACTTCCTTGCCGCCGGAGCGGCGGAAGTCGCCGCTTTGGGAATCGATGACTTTGAGGTCGGGATATTTTTCAATGGCTTCGGCGAAGGCGCGGCGGCGTTCGTTGGCGGGGGCGGAGCCGGGGGTGCCCTGGATCTCGAGGATGCGGCCTTTGCCGTGGGCGTGTTTCGCGAGCCAGTCGGCGGCCATGCGGCCTTCCTCGGCGAAGTCGGAGCCGACGAACGCGGTGTAGAGCGACTCGTCGGAGACCTGCACGGTGCGATCCATGAGGATGACGGGGATTTTGGCGCGTTTGGCGTCGCGGAGGATGGGCTCCCAGCCGGTCTCGACGATGGGGGCGATGATGATGGCGTCGACGCGCTGGGTGATGAAGGAGCGGACGGCGCGGATCTGGTTTTCCTGACGGCCCTGGCCGTCGGCGAATTTCAGGTTGATGCCGCGTTTGGCGGCTTCGGATTTGAGCGATTCGGTGTTGGCGGTGCGCCAGGCGGACTCGGCGCCGGTTTGGGCGAAGCCGACGGTGAGCGACTTGGCGGCGAGGGAAAAGGCGATGCACGTGGACATCGCGAGCATGACGACGAGGCGTGGGAGTTTCATGGGGAGGGT
>JAEZAD010000313.1 GCA_023430565.1 Verrucomicrobiota bacterium | reverse complement strand
GGGATTCGCCGGGTCGTAGGGCGCCGCATCGCGCCACTGCCACCACATCGTGCCGATTCCCTTGTCCTGCGCCTCGCTCATCAGCAGCTCATATGGGACGGACGCCCAGCTGCCGCCCGAGTCGTAGGCATCCAGCCCGAATTGGATCAGGAATGGCTTCGCCGCGACTGCCGCCGTCGCCTCGCGCACGCCTTGATCGCCGTCGCTGAAGCCGTTCGCACGTTGATAACTCCAACCGTCGGGCCGGTTGTATTCGCCCCAATACATCTGCGCATTCAGCACGAGCGAATGCAGCGGATCATGGTCGATCAACTCCTGGCCGTGATCGAGCAACGCCCGCAGGTAGCGGCCCGCCTTCGGCGTGCCGATCGTCAAGGGCTGCGTGTAGCCCCACGCCCGAAACGTCGAGATGAGATTCTTCTGATTAGCCAGCCATTGCGCGACGGCTCCCGGATCCGATTCCGGATCGCCTCCTTCCTCCGTCGAGGCGTCGATCACGAGATTGTATTTGTTGCGCTCCACCATCGCCTGCACGTCGGCGCGCTGGAAGCAGTTGTCCTGCAGAGGGCCGGTGTCGTCGGTCAGAAAGACCACCATCCCCTTGTCATGACAGCGCGCGATGAATTCCTCGATCTTCGCGAGATCCGTCGTCCAGAGTTGCGCGCGGACCGCGTTGAAGCCCGCGCTCGACAGCGCGTTAACATAGGTCTGCACGTTCGCCGCTCCGGTCGGGCCCAACAGGCATTCGATCCCCCGGACGAGCACCGGCTGTCCGTTCGAATCCAGCAATTGCTTGCCGACAACTCGCATCACCTGCGCCCCCGCGGCCGGCTGGGCGGCCAGCGAGAGCATCAAGCCGGCGATCGTTCCAAGTTTCGCTAACGTATGTTTTTTCATGTGGTTCTCTTTCTCGTTGTGTGTTCGCGGTCCGCCTCGGAAGCGGGCTCGCTCCTTCCCCGGCGCCACGTCGGTGGAGCCGCGCTCGGCCGGGTTCGGTTAGCCGGGTCCCTCCTGCGCCTGCAGTCGCTCTCGAGCACCCGTATCGCTGCCGCTGGAAACTTAAGATCGAAACGCTCGCCCCGGTAGTGATCGGGCCAATACGGCCGGAGCTGCGGCCACCGGTTTCAACCGGTCCGGAAAGGCGGGGGATCAGCTTTTCCATCGCCGCCGAAACGATTCCCATCCGGCCTCACGTCAAAAAAGGCGCCGGAGAACCCGTTGACATTCTTCTGCAATAAAAACTTCAGCATCTGCACACCTTCCGCCGGCGTTTTTTCGTCCCGCGATCCACGCTCTTAACCGTCAAGTAGCGCCGGCGTTTCTATATCCCGCGCCGCGGGCGCAATCGTCCGCGGTCTTCGGGCGCCGACCCACCGCCCACGCCGAGCCCCCCTCTTCATGAAAACGAAACCGACTTTCCTCTCCCTCTGCGCCGCTCTCGTCTTGGCCCCTTTCGTCGCCGCCTCCGCCCCCGCCCCGCTCCGGATCGAGATCGATCTTGCCGCATCCGGCACGCCGATCAGTCCGCGTCTTTTCGGCATTTTCCTCGAGGATCTGAACTTCGCCGCGGATGGAGGGCTCTACGCCGAGCTCATTCAGAATCGATCTTTTGAATACAACTCCACCGAACGTCGTGAATGGAACGAGTTCACCTCCTGGACCGAAGTCACTCGCCAAGGCGCCGCCGGTCGCGTGGCCATCCGTTCCGCGAAACCCATTCATCCGCACAACCCGCACTACGTCTCCGTCGACGTGAAGACTCCGGGCGAGGGCTTTGGCCTCTCCAACGAGGGCTTCGACGGCATCCCTCTCCGCACCGGCGAAGCCTACGAACTCTCACTATTCGCGCATCAACTCTTCATGGGCGAACCGTGGAGCCCCGCGAACGACATCGTGAACCGCCCGATGCCCGTGACTCTGCGGCTCGAAGGCGAAAATGGCGAAACGTTGGCCGAAGCCTCGATCTCGATCGTCGGGCGGGACTGGATCCGCCACGCCGTCCGTCTTGTGCCCAAGCGCAGCGTCGCGAAAGCGCGCGTTGTCATCCTTGCGCACGCGCAGGGCGGCATCGCCCTGGACGAGATTTCCCTGTTTCCCGAAAACACGTTTCGCCAGCGCAAGAACGGCCTGCGCGCCGACCTCGCCCAGACGATCGCCGATCTCAAACCCCGCTTCGTTCGTTTCCCCGGCGGCTGCCTCGCGCATGGCGACGGCGTGAACAACTTCTATCGCTGGAAGGACACCATCGGCCCCGTCGAACAACGCCGCGGCCAGCGCAACCTCTGGGGTTACCACCAGTCGGTCGGACTCGGTTACTTCGAGTATTTCCAGTTCTCCGCCGACATCGGCGCGCAACCGCTGCCGGTGGTCCCCGCCGGCGTGTCGTGTCAGAATTCCAACTACTCGCCCGGCCACGGCCAGCAGTGCGTCCCGCTCGAGGACATGCCCGCCTACATTCAGGACGTGCTCGATCTGATCGAATGGGCCAACGGCCCGTCGACGTCGACCTGGGGCGCCCGCCGCGCCGCCGCCGGCCATCCCGAGCCGTTCGGCCTGAAATATCTCGGCGTCGGCAACGAAGACCGCATCACGCCGGAATTCGAACAGCGTTTCGCCATGATCCGCGATGCCATCCGCGCGCGTTACCCCG
>JAEZAD010000128.1 GCA_023430565.1 Verrucomicrobiota bacterium | reverse complement strand
CACCCGTGGAGGCGCGGTGTCCCCACCGCGAAAAAACATCGCGCCTCCACCCGCCACGTTCGCCGCATGAAGCTCCGCTTCATCTTCAACCCCCGCTCCGGTCGCAACACCTCGCGCCCGTGGCTCGCCGCGCATATCCGCGATTTCATTACGGCGCACCGCCTCGACGCCTCGCTTGTGACCACCGCGGGCCCCGGCCACGCCACCGACCTCGCCCGCGCCGCGCTCGCCGCCGGCTGCGACCGGGTCGTTGCCGTCGGCGGCGACGGCACGATGAACGAAATCGCGCAGGCCCTCCTCCATTCGCCCGCCGCTCTCGCGCTCGTTCCCTGCGGCTCCGGCAATGGTCTCGCGCTCCACCTGCAGCTTCCCCGCCCGCTCGACCGCGCACTCGCGCTCGCCGTCTCGCCCGCCGCCCGCGTCATCGCCATCGACACCGGCAGCGTCAACGACCGCCCGTTCTTCAACGCCATGGGCGCCGGCTTCGATGCCGACATCAGCGATCGTTTCAACCGGCTCTCCCGTCGCGGCCTCCCCGCCTACGCCCGCACCGGCATGCGTGCGTTTCTTCAACGCCGCACCCACCCCGTCGTCATTCGCACCCGCCAGCGCCGTCACGTCCTCGACACGCTCCTCGTCGCCGTCGCCAACTCCGACCAATACGGCAACAACGCCCGGATCGCCCCCGGCGCACGCGTCGACGACGGACAGCTCGATTTGCTCGCCGTCCGCCCCCTCAACCTCCTCTCGTCGATTCCCCTCGTGGCCCGCCTGTTTTGCGGGCGAATCCATCACAGCTCTCGCGTCCTGCATCTCCGCGGTTCGCATTTCGTGATTGAACGCTCCGCCCCGGGCCTCGTCCACACTGACGGCGAGACGCATGTCCTCGGCTCGTTTCTCGAAGTCGCCGTCCACCCCCGCAGCCTTCGTCTCGTTGTCCCCGCCTCGTCGCCCATCCACGCCGCCCCGGCGTGCGATCTCGTCGACGCCCACTCCAAACGCGCCCCGGCCTCCTCGCCATGAAAGAGCTCCTCCGCGTCCGCACCGTCATCCTCTCCGACGTCCACCTCGGCACGCCCGACTGCAAGATCGACGAAGTAAACCACTTCCTCCGCCACACCCGCTGCGCGAAACTCATCCTCAACGGCGACATCATCGACGGCTGGCAGCTCCGCCGCTCCGGCCAGTGGACCAAGGCCCACACCCGCTTCGTCCGCATCGTGCTCAAGAAACTCGAGAAGCGCGACACCGAGGTCATCTACCTTCGTGGCAACCACGACGACATCCTCGCCCACTTTCTCCCGCTCGATTTCGAAAGCCTCCAGATCGTCGAGGACTACGTGCACGAGTCGCCGCAGGGCCGCTACCTCGTGCTCCACGGCGATGTGTTCGACACAATCACGAAGAACTTCGTCTTTCTCGCTCACCTCGGCGACTGGGGTTATCGCGCTCTCCTCCGGATCAACCGCCTCTACAACGCGTGGCGCAAATGGCGCGGCAAGGAATACTGGTCGCTCAGCAAGGCCATCAAGGCGCGCGTGAAGGAGGCGGTCAGCCACGTCTCGAAATTCGAGGATCACATCGCCGAGCTCGCCCGCGCCCGCGGCTGCACCGGTGCGATGTGCGGCCACATTCACACGCCCGCCGACAAGATGCTCGGCGATATCCATTATTTGAATTCAGGCGACTGGGTCGAATCGCTCACCGCCGTCGTCGAGCACTGGGACGGCCGTTTCGAGCTGCTCGCCTTCAGCGACTTCGTCCGGCAATTTCCCTTCGAGCCAGACGACGCCATCCCCGGCGAAACGCCACCGATGACCGTAGCAACCGCCGGCGCCCCCTAAGCGGAACGCATCGCGCCCTTCAACCAGGTCGGGATGAGCGCTCCGCCTTTGTCCCTACTCGCTCGATCCCCACCCGGCGAGCACCTCCACCTCCGCTTCTTTCCAGTAATCCCGCGCGCCCGCCTTCTCGCGCTCGCTGCTGCGGACCAGTTCGTCCGCGCGCCGCGCCACGTTCAGCAGCAGCCGCGCAATCTCGTCCGTCGGGGAAAACAAAACCGCATCGTTGGTCTTCATGGGCATTCGCTCGTTCGGGGTTGATTCTACGCCCGTGAGCCTGCCCGCGCCGCATGACATCCCCGCGGCGCCCGTGTAACGAGTCGGCAACTACGCCCGCCCCTCAGCGCCTCGCCAGTTCCTCGCGCACCACCGCCAGCGTCCGCTCCACCGCCCCCGCATTCGCCCGCTGCCAGTCCGCCGCGGCTGCGGCCATTTTCTCGCGCCGTGCCGCATCGCCCGCCAGCGCTTTCAGTTCCGCTTTCAACGCGAGCTCATCCGCCACCTGCACCGCGCCCCCACCATCGACCAATTCCCGCGCAATCGTCCGGAAATTGCTCATCGCCGGCCCAAACACGATCGGCTTGCCGAGCGCCGCCGCCTCCACCGGCGTCTGTCCCCCTTCGTTCGGCGGCAGGCTCTTGCCGATGAAAACGAGATCCGCGAGCTGCGTGAGTCTTCGCAGCTCCCCCGTCGTGTCGCCGATCGCCACCTCCACGCGGTCCGTCGCCGCACCGCGCGAGCGCAGATGATACGTCGCCCCGGTTGCGCGCACCAACCGCTCGATCTCCGGCCTCCGCTCCGCATGCCGCGGCACGATCAGAAGCCCGCACGTCATCCCGCCCGCCTTCAATTCCCGCCACGTCTCGATCAACACCACCTCCTCTCCAGGCCAGGTCGACGACCCCAACAGCACCAGTCCGTCGCCCAACCCCAGCTCCCGCCGCAGCCGCCCGCGTTCGTCATCCGTCAACCGCGGGATTCTCACGTCCAGCTTCAGATTCCCCGTGGTCGCCACCCGCTCCGCCGCGACGCCGAGCTCGCGCAACCGCCGCTCGTCCTGCACCGATCCCGCCAGCAACCGTGTGATCCCGCCGAGCACCGCCCGCCGCGCGAACGCGAAACGCCGCAAACGCTGAAAGGTCCGGTCCGACATCCGCGCATTGATGCAGATCACCGGCACGCCGCGTGCACCCGCTTGGTGGATATGCTCCGGCCAGCGCTCGCCCTCGGTCAGGATCACGAGGTCGGGCGCCACGCGTCGCCACGCGCGCGCCGAAAACAGCCACCAGTCGATCGGAAAGTAGCCCACCCCGATCGTAAACGGCGCGTAGCGGTCCACCGCCACGCGATAGCCCGTGCTCGTCGTGGTCGTCAGATACACCTCCACGCCGCCCTCTTTCACCAGCGCCTCCACCAGCGGCGTGATGGCCAGCACCTCGCCCACGCTTACCGCCTGTATCCAAACCCGTCGCACGCCCGCCCTTTTCTGCGGCAGACCTTCGTGCGCCCCGAATCGCTGCCCGAACTTCTCGCGATAACCGCCCCGCCGGCGCATCCGCAGCAGGTAACGCGGCGCGAGCACGATCAGCGCGGGCAGGAAGAGCAGTCGATAAAGCCAAAGCATGGAAGTGGCGGTTCACTCCAAAACCCCGTCCTGCCCATTCCGAGCCTTTTATGCGCACGTTTCACATTCTTTAAACGCCCTGACAGGCCCCGCCGCCCGATTTGAGAGTGACTCCTCCGAGGCCCCTTTAAGATTCGACGCCGATGGTCCACTTCCGCCGCGGGTTCGCTGTTCTCGCTCTGCTTTCGCTCGTCTCCGTTTGCGCCGCAGCCTGGCCGCACGAGGCCAGCGACCTCCCGCCGCATCCCGACGCGCGTTTCGGCACCCTGCCCAACGGCCTCCGCTACGTCGTCCTCCCCAACGCCGAACCGCGCGAGCACGTCGCCCTTCGCCTCCTCGTCCTCGCCGGCTCGCTCCACGAACGCGACGACCAGCGCGGCTTCGCCCACTTCGTCGAGCACATGGCTTTCGCCAGCACGCGCAAATTCCCCCGGCACACCGTCGTCGACTCCCTCCAACGCCACGGCATCGCGTTCGGCGCCGATGCCACCGCCTTCACGTTTCCGACCCACACGATCTACCAGATCGACGTCCCGCTCGACCCCCGCCGCGAACGCCTCGGCGAAGCTTTCGTCGCACTTCGCGAATTCGCGAGCGAACAAACCTTCGACGCCGACGCGCTCGAGCGCGAACGCGGCGTCGTGCAAAGCGAGCGCCGCGCACGCGATCACTGGCACGCCCGCGCCACCGTCGCCCGCGAACGTTTTGTTCACTCGTCGAACCTCGTCTCGCAACGCAACCCCATCGGCGACGAAGCCCTCATCGCGACCGTCGACGCCTCCGCGCTGCGCGCGTTCTACGAAACCTGGTATCGCCCGGATAACGCCATCGTCCTCGCGATCGGCGATCTTCCGCCCGACGAACTCGAACAAACCCTTCGCGACCACTTCGCTTCCTGGCCGGCCGCCGACGCCCTGCCCGTCGCACCGCCCGACCGCGGCTTCTCCGCCAATCCCGACGAGCTCGCTTCCTTCGTCTTCGCCGAACCCGCCGCCGGCGCCCTGTCTCTCGAGCTCGTGTCCATTCTCCCCGGCCTCGGCGGCGTCGAAACGCTCGCCGCCCGCACCGCTGCGCTGCAGCGCGAAGCGATCATGACCATCCTCGACGAACGCCTGCAGCAACTCCGGCGCAACCACGCCCGCGAGTTCGGCACCGCCGGCGCGTTCACCCGCCACGACGGCCAGCGCCATTCCGAATTCATCCTCGCGATCGATTCGTCGACGCTCGCCTGGTCCGACGCCGCCACCGCCCTCGGCCGCGAATGGCGTCGCGCCCACGAACTCGGTTTCAGTGCGGAAGAGATCGACGCCGCCGCCCGCCTGCTCCGGCGCCGCTTCGAACACGCTGCCAGTTCCTCCGAACCTTCCCGCGATGTCGCCGACCGTTTCATTTTCGCCCTCGCCGTTGATCAGATCCCTTCCTCATGGACTCAGCTCCGCGAGCAGATGGACCACGCGCTCGCGTCGCTTACGCTCGATTCCGCCCGCGCCCTTTTTCGCACGATGTGGCCCGCGCACGCTCCTTTTCTTTTCGGCCTCGGCAACCTCCCCGTCGCAGAACCCTCGCTCGCCCTCGCCGCCGCCCTTCGCACCGGTATCGCGGCCGACGTTTTACCGCTGCCCCATCCCGCACCCACCGAGCTGCGCTACCCGCCCGCCGCATCCGCGGGGCCGATACGCCGCCGCGCGCACATCCCCGATCTTGATGTGCACCTCGTCGAGTTCGCCAACGGCGTTCGCCTCAACCTCAAACGCACCGCCTTCAGCCGCAACGCCGTCTCCCTCCGTGCCCGCATCGGCTCCGGCCGCCTCGGCCAGCCCGAGCATCTCCCCGGTCTCACGCTCCTCGCCAGCGCTTACCTCAACGACGCCGGCGTCGGCCGTCACGACGGCCAGGAACTCCAGCGCTTCGTCGACGAGCGCAACTTCGCCCTTTCCTTCGGCGCCGAGGAGGACGCCTTTGTCTTCATCGGCGGCGCCGCATCTCCCGCCGTTCCCGATCTTCTCCAGCTTCTCAGCGCCTATCTCAGCGATCCCGCCTGGCGCCCACAGGAGTTCGAAGCGGCCCAGCGCCGCGTCATGTCGCACTTCCACGACTCGCTCCACGAGCCATTCACCTCGCTGCAAATCTCCGCCACCCGCGTCATCTCGCGCCACGACCCGCGCTTCGTCCTTCCTCCGCCCACCGACACCAACGCCCGCACGCTCGACGAACTCATGCGCTGGATCGACGCCGAACTGAAGAGCGGTGGCGTCGAAATCGGCCTCGTCGGCGATTTCGATCTCGAGGCCACCCTCGACTTCGCCGCGCGGACACTCGGCACGCTTCCCCGCCGCACCGCCCGTCCGATCGAGCGTTCGACCCGCGCCGCCGTCCGCTTCGAACGCAAACCCGGCCGCTGGCAAACCTCCGTCAACTCCGACATTCCCCGCGCCGCATTGCGCGCCCAATGGCCCGTCCGCGGCTGCGGCGACATCCACCAACGCCGCCGGCTCGAGACGCTCGCCGATATCCTCCAAAATCGCGTGCGCCGCGAAATCCGCGAACAACTCGGCGCGACCTACGATCCGTCCGCCAACATCTTCAGCGGCGACACCCTTCGCGACGACGGCTATCTCCTCGTCGAGCTCTCGCTCAGCCCCGCCGACGCGCCCCGCCTCGCGCAGCGCATCGTCGAAATCGCCGCCGATCTCGCCGCTCGCGGCGTATCCGACGAAGAACTTCAAGCCGTCGTCCAACCCCGCCTCGCCGAAAACGCCACCCGCCTGCGCGAAAACGGCTACTGGCTCTTCAACGTCGTCTCCGCCGCCCAAACCCAGCCCGCCCGTCTCGACTGGCCGCGCTCGCGGGCCGCCGACTACACGCACATGACCCGCGCCCAGATCGCCCGCACCGCCGCCAATTTTCTCGCCTCCTCCCGGGCCCAGATTTTCGTCGCCGCGCCCCAACCGCCCGAGCGCGCCCGCGCACTCGCCGTTCAGCCGGCACCCGCTCCCGCCCCAAGCGGCGGCTCGTTGTGAACAGCCTCGCCGCGTCAACTCCCCGCTCCGCCACGCGCGTCCCCGTCGCGCATCCTTCGCCCGCTCGTTCGGCGCAGCTCCTCATCCCCGCTCCCGCGCAGGATCCGCACGTTCACTTTTACCGCGACCGTTACCACTACACCGAATCCTCGCCCACCGGGATCTACGTTCGCGTCGCGAACGACTTTCTCGCATTCGGCTCGGCCGACCGCCACCGCGTCTGGTCGCCACCCGCGCGCGGCCCCGTCTCGCGAAACCTCTGGGCGCCCGAACTGCATCTCATCGACGGCCGCCACTACATCTATTTCGCCGCCGACAACGGCGACAACTCGCACCATCGCCTCTGGGTTCTCGGTGCGCTCACGTCCGATCCGGCCGGTGACTACGAGCTCCTCGGATCGCCCGACACGCAGGGCTGGGCGATCGACGGCACCACGTTCACCGACGACCTCGGCACGCGTTATCTCGTCTGGTCCGGCTGGCCCGGCGAGCGCGACGGCGCTCAGCACCTCTACATCGCGCGGATGAAGAATCCCTGCGACCTCGCCACACCCCGCGTGCTCCTCGCTTCGCCCGACGAACCATGGGAACGCCACGCCATGCCCATCTGCGAGGGCCCGCAAATCCTTCAGCGCGCCAGCCGCACTTTTATCGTGTATTCCGCCAGCGGTTCGTGGACGCCCCATTACTGTCTCGGCCTGCTGGAACATCTCGGCGGCGACGTCCTGAATCCGAAAAACTGGATCAAACACGGCTGCATTTTCGCGCCCGCCAAACACGCACTCGGCGTCGGTCATTGCGGCTTCGCCACCACGCGCTCCGGCGAAGATTGGATTTTCTACCACGCCAAAACTTCCCGCCGCCCCGGCTGGCAAGACCGCGAGGTCCGCGCGCAACCGTTCACCTGGACCTCCGCCGGCCTGCCCGATTTTCAATCCCCGCTGCCCAAATAAGGACGCCGTTGCCGCCCGGAGCCGATTTCGGCGTGACAGCCCCGTCTTGCCCGGAAAACTCCCGCCCGTGCTGCGGCACCTCGTCCTCTTCATCCTGGTTCCGCTCGCCCTGGCGGCCCAGCCCGATCCCATCTGGCCCGAGATCTCCAGCGATCTTGCGCCCGATCCCGCGCTCCATCGCGGTGCGCTCCCCAACGGCCTTCGCTACGCCGTCCTCCCGAATGCCGAACCGCGCGATCGCGTTTCCCTGCGCTTCGTCGTCCGCGTCGGCTCGCTCCACGAACGCGAGGACGAGCGCGGGCTCGCCCATTTCCTCGAGCACATGGCGTTTCGCGGGACCAAGAACCACCCGAACGGCTCGCTGACGAACGAGCTCCAAAAACTCGGCATCGCGCTCGGTCCCGACAGCACCGCCTTCACGCTGCCGAATTACACGATCTACCACCTGGAACTGCCCGACACCCGCGAGACCACGCTCCGCCGCGGCCTCGAGGTTTTCCGCGCCTACGCCGAAGACATCGTTTTCGAACCCAACTCGATCGAGCGCGAACGCGGCGTCATCCTCGCCGAACTCGCCACCCGCGACACGCCCCAGGACCGCGCCGCGCGCGCCACTTATCGCATGCTCTGGCCCACGTCGGGCCACGTCGCCCGTCCCCCCATCGGCACACCCGAGAACATTCGTTCGTTCACCCGCGAGCAATTCGTCTCGTTCTACGACGCATGGTATCGCCCCGAGCGCATGGCCGTTGTCGCCGTCGGCGCCATCGATCCTGCCGCCGTCGAACGCCTCGTCAGCGAAATCTTCTCCTCGCTCGAACAGCGCGCCCCCGCCCGCCCGGAAACCCTTTCCGCCACCCCGGAAAACGCCTCCTCGCCCACCGTGATCGTGTTTCCCGATCCCGGCCTGATCGGCGCCAACTGCAGCATCCTGCATCCGTTCGCCGACCCGATCGCGCCCGACACCCGCGAACGCCGTATCCAAAAACTCCATCGCGCCCTCGCGTTCGCCATGTTCCAGCGGCGTGTCGCCCGGCTCGCCGCCGACGACCGCGCCGGCTTCGTCAGCCCCTACGCTCACGTCACCTCGCCGCTTCCTGGCTGGTCCGTCGCCGGCTTCGGCGTGTCCGGCACGATCGCCAACTGGAAGGAGTTCATAACCCAGATCGAGCGCGAACACCGCCGCGCCATGCTGCACGGCTTCACCGCCGCCGAGCTCGCCGCCGTCAAGCCGTCCTTCGTCAAAGCCTACGCCGACGCCGTTCGCACCCGCCCCACCCAACCCTCCTGGTCGCTCGCCGGCGAAATCGTTTCCTCGCTCGTCCACGGCGTGGTCTTCGCAACGCCCGCCACGTTTCAATCCGACCTCGGCGAAAGCCTCGCCGCCGCTACGCCCGCCGCATGCAACAAGGCCTTTCGCAACGCCTGGTCGAATCGCGCGCCCCACGTCTTCGTCGCCACGCACCCGCAGTTCCAGGTCGACCCGCAAACCATCGCCGCCGCCTTCAATGCCAGCCGCGAAGCCCCCATCGACGCCCCCGACGAATTCGCGCTGCCCGATTTCGCCTACTCGGACTTCGGCCCGTCCTCCGCTCCCGTTCACACGCAGTCCGTTCCCGACCTCGGGATCGAACAGGCCCGCTTCGCCAACGGCGTTCGACTGAATTTCAAATCCACCGACTTCGAAGCCGACACCGTTCGCGTGTATGTGAAAATTGGCGACGGCCGCCGTTCGCAGCCCGCCCATCAGCCGGGGCTCAACTACCTCGCCGGCCTCCTCGTCCCCCACGGCGGTCTGCGCCGGCACACGTTTCAGGAACTTCGCGATCTCTCCGCCGCACGGTCGGTCGGCGTGAGTTTCTTCGTCGACGAAGACTCGCTCGGCTTTGCCGCGTCCTGCTCGCGGGCCGACCTCCTCTTCAGCCTCCAGGTCATCGCCGCCCATCTCCTCGATTCCGCCTACCGCCCCGAGGCCATGCGCGAAATCAACGCCCAGTTCGGCAGCATGTATA
>JAEZAD010000155.1 GCA_023430565.1 Verrucomicrobiota bacterium | reverse complement strand
GGGGGCGGGGCCGTCGGTGCCGCGGAGTTTGCCGACGAGGATGCCGTCGACGCTGTAGGACGCGGCGAGATCGACGTCGGCGATGAGCTCGAAATCGTGGCGGAGCAATTCTGCGCGGCAGTGACGGTGGAGGTCTTCGGAGTGCGTTGAGATGAAGGCGAAGCGCACCTTGCGGGCGCGGAGGGTGCGCTCGGCGCCTTTCAACATTTCGTCTTCGAAGCCCTGGATGTCGGCGTGGAGGATATCGATTTGGGTGAAGCCGCGGGCTTCGACCAAGTCGTCGACGCAGACGGTGGGCGTGGATTTGTGGCGCGAATTGGCGGCGCCGACGAAGCCGCGGACGAATTCGCCGTCGAGGCCGTTGAGGCGGAAATTATGGCGGCCGAGATCGAGATTGGTGAGGAGCGGCTCGACGAGGAGGCAGCGGGCGTCGGGGATTTCGCGTGCGAACCAGGCGGAGTAGAAGGCCCAATAGGCGCCGAGCTCGATCATGGTGCCGCCGGGGCGGATGTGTTTCAGGACCTCGGCGAAGACGCGTTCTTCTTGCGGCTCGTGAACGCCTTTGGTGGCAGCGAACAGGCGCGTGCCGCGCCAGCGGTAGTAGCAGTCTTTGGCGACGAGGAGGCCGTTGTGCATGACCTGGGTGTGGTCGCGAACGAGGCCGGCATCGGCGACGCGCGGGAGGAGCGCCGTGTCGGGGGAGGCGAGGATGGCGGCGATGCGGGCGTCCCACCCGGCGGATTTGCGCGCGTGTTTTTTGCGCAGGAAGGTGCGGTTGCTGAAGTCGTCGAGCGAGCGCTTGCTGCGAAACCAAGCGCCGCGCAACCGCTCCAGCGCGGTCGGTGGGGGAAGGAACATTGGGGGGAGGGAAAGCTGGGACGGACGCAGACGGCTGCGGGGGAGGGCAGCAAGGGATTAAGGTGGAAGGGCGCCGATAGGAGAGGCCGCTGCGGATCGCTGCGGTTGGGTTGTGGCTCGCAACTTTCGTGCCGTGGCGCGTGTCTTCAGCGCATGCTCGAAATCGCGACGTGGTGTCTGACGGTGATGCTGATGCTGGTCGGCTTCATCGGCGTGATCGTGCCGCTGCTGCCGGGGACGACGCTGATCCTGATCGGCGCGGTGGTGCACAAGCTGATCCTGCCGGATGATTTGTCGTGGACGACGGTGGTGTGGATAGGAGTGTTCTGGCTGTTGTCGGTGATCGCGGATTTCGGCGGGGTGTTGTTGGGAACGCGATTGTTTGGCGGAACGAAGTGGGGGATGGCAGGTGCGAGCGGCGGGGCGTTGGTGGGGATGTTTTTTTCGCTGCCGGCGCTGATTCTTGGGACGATGTTCGGGGCGATGGCGGCGGAGAAGTGGGTGGCGAAGAAGACGGGGCGCCAGACGCTGAAGGCGGGGGTGGGGGCGGCGACGGGGTTCTTGATTTCGACGGTGGCGCGGCTCGCGTGCGCGGTGGTGATGATCGCGTTGTTCGGGATCGCGGTGGCGACGACGGCGAAGGTGGCGGTGGGTTGAGGGTATAAGCGCGGCGAGGGCGCCGCGGGTCCAAGATGAATAGCAGAGGGAAGGTGGAACCTGGGGGAAAGCAGGTGCGTCGGTCGGGGCATGAAGACGACACGCGTGGTTTTAGGGATGTTGATGGGGGCGACGGCGGCGGGTGCGACGGAGGCGGATGAGGTGAACGAGGCGATTCGGGAGAATAGGATGGGGACGATCGTCGTGGAGGCGGCGCCCGGCGCGGCGGTGAAGGTGGAGCAGGTGCGGCACGCGTTTTGGTTTGGCGCGGCGCTGGCGAACCAGGCGTTCGACGGCACGATGCCGGAGAAGGATCGCGAGCGGTATCTCGCGGCGTTCCTCGGGAACTTCAATTCGGCGGTGACGGAGAATGCGTTGAAGTGGCTGTCGATGCAGCCGAAGGCGGGGCCGGTGAATTACGACGTGGTGAACGCGATGCTGGCGTGGACGGATGAGCAGGGGATTCCGCTGCGGGGGCACAATATCTATTGGGGCATCGAGAAGTTCGTGCCGGCGTGGCTGAAGGAGCTCGATGATGCGGAACTGCGAAAGACGCTCGAAGCACGGGCGCGCGACGTGGGACGGCGTTATCGGGGGCGGTTTGCGGAATACGATCTCAACAACGAGATGATCCACGGAAACTATTTCGCCGAACGGCTGGGCGAACGGATCACCCTCGACATGGCGAAGTGGGTGAAGGCGGAGGATCCGGCGGCGAAGTTGTATTTGAACGACTATGACATCACGACGGGGCGGAAGCTCGACGCGTATGTGCAGCACATCGAGGAACTGCGCGCGATGCAGGTGCCGATCGACGGAATCGGCGTGCAGGGGCATCTGCACGCTGAGACGTTTGATCGCGGGGAGTTGAAGCGGTCGCTGGATGAGCTGGCGAAGTTTGGGCTGCCGATTCGGATCACGGAGTTCAACGTGCCGGGACAACGGTCGAAGTTTTATGAGAACCGGGACATGCCGATCACGGCAGCAGAGGAAGAGGTGAAGGCGCGTGAGCTGGCGGAGTTTTATCGGATCTGCTTCGCGCATCCGGCGGTGGACGGGATTTTGATGTGGGGGTTCTGGGAGGGCGCGAACTGGATTCCGCAGTCGTCGCTGTTCAAGCGCGACTGGTCGCCGACGCCGGCGGCGAAGGCGTATCGCGATCTGGTGTTTGGCGAGTGGTGGACGCGTTGGGAAGGAAAGGCGGATGCGAATGGACGGTGCGAAGTGCCGGCGTTTTTCGGTGAGCACCGGGTGACGGTGAACGGGCAGGAGCAGGGGGTGAAGGTGACGAAGGAGGCGAAGCTCGTGCGCTTGAGGGTGGGCCGGTAAGGGACGGGCCGGGCTCATTTCGTCACGGGAAAGACGCGCAAACGTAACCTGCGCGGGGAATCGCGGAGGCCGGGGGCGCGGTCTGCGTGGAGATGAAAACGAGCGCGCCGACGACCAGCATACTGATCAACAACTACAACAACGGGCGGTTCATTGGCGCGTGCGTGGAGTCGGCGCTGGCGCAGACGGTGGCGGCGGGCGAGGTGATCGTTTACGACGATGGCAGCACGGACGAGAGCGTGGAGGTGTTGCGAGGGTTTGGGCGTCGAATCGTGCTGATTGAAGGGGAGCACGACGCGAAGCGGGCGAGCCGGGCGAGCCAGGCGGAGGCGGTGTGGCGGGCATTCCAGCGGTCGCGTGGTGAGTGGATCTTTTTATTGGATGGCGACGACGTTTTCCGGCCGCGCAAGGTGGAGACGGTGCTGCGGACGGTCGCGGGAAGGGAAGGCGTGTCGCTGGTGCAGTCGCCGATGCGGCTGATCGATGGGGCCGGGCGTGACTTTGGATCCTATCGGGATGCGCGGTTTCATCATCCCGATCTTTGGAGTGCGATTTACGAGCAGAACGACGTGGATTTTTTCTATCCGACGTCGGCGATGGTGGTGCATCGGCGGGCGCTGGCGGCGGTGTTGCCGTTGGACATGCGGATTTGTCCGGCGCTGGCGTGCGACACGCGCATCGGGATGCTGATGCCGCTGCTGGGCGAGGTGGTGACGATCGACGAACCCCTGGCGAACTGGCGGCGGCATACGGGGAGTTATATTTCGGGGCTGGGGCGATCGCGGTGGTTTCCGGCGCGGCAGACGATGCGGCGGGTGCGGGCATTCAATGCGAGCGCGGGCGTGTTCGGTGCGCGGCCGATTTCGCTGTGGGAAAACGGGCGGTTTCGGCGGCAGGTGATGGGCGCGCTTCTGCCGGATCGCGTGCGGCGACGGTTGCGGGGAACGGGGGCGCTGTTTCACGGCGAGACCGCGAAGGTGGCGTGACGAGTTTACGGCTGGACGGGAGGGACGTGGCGCGGGAAGTTCGCGGCGAAACACACAACGACTTATGAATTCCCAGACCCGCCGTCAGTTTCTCACCACCACCGCTTCGCTCGGAGTTGCTGCTGCCGCAACCGCGGCGGTGCCGGGTGCGTCAGGATCGGGCATGAGCATGCCCAAACTCGCGCATCATGTTTTCTTTTGGCTGAAGAATCCGGACTCGAAGGAGGATCTGGAGAAGTTGCTCGCGGGGATTCGCACGCTGGCGAAGATTGAAACCGTGCGCGCGATGCATGTCGGCGTGCCGGCGAGCACGGAGAAACGCGAGGTGGTCGAGACGAGTTACAGCGCGTCGGAGCTGTTGATGTTCGACGATGTCGAAGGACAGAACGCGTATCAGGTGCATCCGATCCACCAGAAGTTCGTGCAGGATTGCTCGAGCCTGTGGAGCAAGGTGGTGGTTTACGATTCGGTGGCGGTGTGAGGGAGGCGGGCGAAGGCGAACGGCTCGCCGAGGACGGTTCGCGCGACCGGAGTTGAGTGAAGAATCCACGGGGTGATCTGCTCGCGGTGGTCGCTCTGGATTCTTCGCTTCGCTCAGAATGACAGAGGGGATGGGTCTCAGAACAGCGGTGGTCTGAGGCGAACCGCCTCAGTAATCGAGGTAGGGGCCGAGCCAGCGCTCGGTTTCGGCGAGAGGCTGGTTTTTGCGGGCGGCGTAGTCGGCGACTTGGTCTCGGCTGAGTTTGCCAACGCCGAAATATTTCGAATCGGGGTGGTTGAAATACCAGCCGCTGACGGAGGACGCGGGCGACATCGCGCAGCTTTCCGTGAGTGAGATGCCGGTGGCGGCGGTGGCGTCGAGGAGATCGAAGAGAAGCGGTTTCTCGGTGTGATCGGGGCACGCGGGATAGCCCGGCGCGGGGCGGATGCCGCGGTAGCGCTCGCGGATAATGTCTTCCATCGAGAGATTTTCGGTGAGGCCGAAACCGCAGAGGTCGCGCGCGCGTTTGTGCATCAGTTCAGCGAGGGCTTCGGCGAGACGATCGCCGAGGGCCTGGGCCATGATCGCGGAGTAGTCGTCGTGGGCGGCTTTGAACTTCGCGGTGAGCTGCTCGACGCCGTGGCCGGCGGTGACGGCGAAACCGCCGAGGTAATCGATGCGGCCGGAGTCGCGCGGAGCGATGTAATCGGCGAGGCAGTGGTTGAACTGGTCGGCGGGTTTCTCGAGCTGCTGGCGGAGCTGGTGAAACGTGGTGAGGACGCGCGAGCGGGATTCGTCGGCGTAGACTTCGATGTCGTCGCCGACGGAGTTGGCGGGCCAGAAGCCGATGACGGCGCGGGCGGTGAAAAGATTTTCGTCGACGATGCGGGCGAGGAGTTTTTGGGCGTCGGCGAAGAGTTTCTTTGCTTCGGTGCCGACGACGGCATCGTCGAGGATTTGTGGATACCGGCCGTGGAGCTCCCAGGCGGAGAAGAAGGGGGACCAGTCGATGCAGGAGGCGATCTCCGCAAGGCGGAGATCGCCGGAGATGGGAGATGGAATATGGGAGATGGGGTCTGCGTGCTGAGCGCTGACCGCTGAGCGCTGATCGCTCGAGAACACGCGCGTGCCGAGCAAGGACGGGCGGGGGATGTCGATTTGGGACCAGTCGAAGAGGGGGCGGCGGGCGCGGGCTTGGGCGAGGGAAAGGAGCGGCTTGCGGGTGCGCCGGGCGGCGAATTCGTCGCGCTGGCGGTTTTGTTTGGCGACGTTTTCGGCCAGGAAGGCAGGTTTTTGTTCGGGCGAGAGGAGGGCGCTGACGACGTTGACGACGCGGGAGGCGTCGAGGACGTGGACGACGCCGGGCGCGTAATCGGGGGCGATTTTGACGGCGGTGTGCGCGGCGCTGGTCGTGGCGCCGCCGATGAGAAGCGGGACGGTGAAATTCTCGCGCGTCATTTCGCGGGCGACGTGAACCATCTCGTCGAGCGAAGGCGTAATGAGGCCGGAGAGGCCGATGGCGTCGGCGCCGATCTCGCAGGCCTTGGCGAGAATTTTGTCGGCGGGGACCATGACGCCGAGGTCGGTGACCTCGTAGTTGTTACAGGCGAGGACGACGCCGACGATGTTCTTGCCGATGTCGTGGACGTCGCCCTTCACGGTGGCCATGACCACCTTGCCGTTGGGACGGGCGGTGCCGCCGGCGGCGACGTGCTGGCGTTTTTCCTCCTCCATGAACGGGGTGAGGTAGGCGACGGATTTCTTCATCACGCGCGCGGACTTCACGACCTGGGGAAGAAACATTTTTCCGGCGCCGAAGAGATCGCCGACGATGCGCATGCCGTCCATGAGCGGGCCCTCGATGATGTTGAGCGGGCGCGGGTATTTGGCGGTGTTGGCGCGGGCCTCTTCGGTGTCGGCTTCGATGAATTGGTCGATGCCTTTGACGAGCGCGTGGGAGAGGCGTTGTTCGACGGGGGCGTTGCGCCAGGCGAGGTCTTCCTTGATCTCGGTTTTGGAAGCGCCGCCCTGTTGGGCTTTCAGGTCGTCGGCGAATTTGACGAGGCGCTCGGTCGAGTCGGCGCGGCGGTTGAGGAGGACATCTTCGACGAGGTCGCGGAGCTCGCGCGGGATCTCTTCGTAGACGCCGAGCATGCCGGCGTTGACGATGGCCATGTCGAGCCCGGCGGCGATGGCGTGGTAGAGGAAGACGGTGTGGATCGCTTCGCGGACGGGGTTGTTGCCGCGGAAGGAAAAGGAGACGTTGGAGACGCCGCCGGAGACTTTGGCGCGCGGGAGCGTTTGTTTGATCAGCCGTGTGGCTTCGAAGAAATCGACGGCGTAGTTGTTGTGCTCCTCGATGCCGGTCGCGACGGTGAGAATGTTGGGATCGAAAATGATGTCCTCGGCGGAGAAGCCGATGCGCTGCGTGAGGAGTTCGTAGGCGCGGGTGCAGATGCGGACCTTGTCGTCGCGCGTGGCGGCCTGGCCGTTTTCGTCGAAGGCCATGACGACGGCGGCGGCGCCGTAGCGGAGGAGGAGTTTCGCGCGGCGGAGGAATTCGGCTTCGCCGTCTTTGAGTGAGATGGAGTTGACGATGCCCTTGCCCTGGACGCAGCGGAGGCCGGCCTCGAGGACGCTCCATTTCGACGAGTCGAGCATAACGGGAACGCGGGCGATCTCGGGTTCGGCGGCGATGAGGTTGAGGAACTTCACCATCGTCGCTTCGCCGTCGATGAGCGCTTCGTCGACATTGATGTCGATGATGTTGGCGCCGGATTCGACCTGCTGGCGGGCGATGGCGAGACAGGCGTCCCAATCGCCGGCTTTGAGGGCTTTGGCGAATTTTGGCGAGCCGGTGATGTTGGTGCGTTCGCCGATGACGAGGAAGGTGGAGGCGGCGGAGGTGGACATGCGGGGGTTTGGCTTCGTGGTCGGGTCGTGATCGGCCGGTTAACGCGTCGGAGGAGAGAACGAGAAAGAGAAAGAGAACGAGAACGATGGGTCAGGCGACGATCAGGGGTTCGAGGCCGCTGAGTTGGAGAGTGGAGGCGCGGGCGGGGATGGCGCGCGGCGGGTGGGAGCGAGCGGCGGCGGCGATGGCGGCGATGTGATCGGGGGTGGAGCCGCAGCAGCCGCCGACGGCGTTGACGAAACCGCTGGAAGCGAATTCGCCAAGGACGCGGGCCATGTCGGCGGGGCTCTCGTCGTAACCGCCGAAGGCATTCGGAAGGCCGGCGTTGGGGTAGCAGGTCACGTAGCACTCGGCGAGCGAGGCGAGTTCTTCGACGTAGGGGCGCATGGCGGCGCCGCCGAGGGCGCAGTTAATGCCGACGGAGAACGGCTTCGCGTGGCGGATGGAGTTATAAAATGCGGCGACGGTCTGGCCGGAGAGCGTGCGGCCGGAGGCGTCGGTGATGGTGACGGAGATCATCACGGGTATCCGAAAACCCACTTCGTCGAAAATCGATTCGGCGGCGAAGAGGGCGGCCTTGGCGTTGAGCGTGTCGAAAATCGTTTCGATGAGGAGTGCGTCGATGCCGCCTTCGAGGAGGGCGCGGATTTGTTCGGAGTAGGCGGCGACGACCTGGTCCCAGGTGACGGCGCGGAAGTCGGGGCGGTTGACGTCGGGGGAGAGGGAGAGCGTGCGGTTGAGGGGGCCGACGGCGCCGGCGACGAAACAGCGGCGGCCGGGCGTGGCGGCTTCGGCTTTGACGGCGGCGCGGCGGGCGCAGGCGACAGCGGCGAGGTTGATGTCGCGAACGTGTGATTCGAGCCGGTAGTCGGACTGTGCGATGGAGGTGGCGCTGAAGGTGTTGGTTTCGACGAGATCGGCGCCGGCGGCGAAGTAGCGGGCGTGGATTTCCTCGATGATGTCGGGGCGGGTGAGCGAGAGGAGATCGTTGTTGCCCTTCAGGTCGTGCGGGTGCGCGGCGAGAGCAGCGTTGCGGAAGTCGGATTCGGCGAGGCCGTAGCCTTGGATGAGCGAGCCCATCGCGCCGTCGAGGATGACGATGCGCTGGCGGAAGAGGGCATCGAGCGCGGCGGTGGTTTCACGGGACGCGGAAGGCGGATCGATCGAGCTCATGCCGCAGAGGAACGCGCGTGGCGGGGATTTGCAAGACTACATATCAACGGATGCTGATGCGAGGATTGATGAAAGTGCTTGTTTTGAAAAGAGCGGCTCGCCAACGTCGCGCGGCCTGGCGTTCTTTCGACACTTCCGGGAATCAGGGAAGGCCGTGAAACTCGGCCACAGTTGCGCTGCGGTAACGCATCACGATTCCCCGCCATCGGGACAGGCCTGATGGAAAAGCCAGTTGTCGCGCGGGCGATGGCGAAGGCGAGGGGAGGAGGCAGCGGCGGGCGGAGACGCTCGTCGCGGGAAATGCGGAGTCCGAACATTTGACCCCGGGAGGCTCACGCGTCCGCCGCGATTGCGCGCGGCGG
>JAEZAD010000141.1 GCA_023430565.1 Verrucomicrobiota bacterium | reverse complement strand
CCGGATTGGAGGAGGCGGTCGGCGTCGGCTTTCAGGAATTTGTCGCCAGGCATTTCGAGATCCTGGCCGGATTTGACGATTTTGGTGGCGTCCCAGACGGACCACCAGTCGGTCATGACGAGCCATTTGTAGCCGAGCTCGGTGCGGAGGAGGTCGGTGATGAGCGCGCGGGATTGGCCGCACCATTCGCCGTTGAAGAGATTGTAGGCGGTCATGACGGCCATGGCGCCGGCGTCGATGGCGGTCTTGAAGGCGGGGAGGTAGATCTCGTGGAGCGCGCGGTCGTCGATGATGGAATTTGAAGTGCGGCGGTAGTGATCGGTTTCGTTGCCGATGAAATGCTTGATCGTGGGGATGGTGCCGGTGTCGAGGACGCCGGTGACGTAGCGTTCGACGATGCGCGAGGCGAGGTAGGGATCTTCGCCGAAGTATTCGAAGTTTCGGCCGTATTGGGAATGTCGATATAGGTTCATCCCCGGGCCGAGGAGGAACGCGATGCCGCCGGCGCGGCATTCTTCGCCGATGGCGCGGGCGTATTTGTAGGCGAGGGAGGGATTCCAGGTGGCGGCGAGGGCGAGCGGGTTGGGGAAGGCGGTGGATTTTTCGAGGAGGGCGTTGACGTTGCGGCGCATGTTAACGCCGCCGGAAGCGTCGGACATGTAGAGCTCGGGAATGCCGAGTTCGGGGTAGCCGCGGAGGAAGAAGCCGTTGTGGCCGGAGATGAGGGTGAGTTTTTGCGGGAGCGAGAGCTTCGCGAGGAGGGCGGTGGCGCGGGCGTCGGCGTCGGCGAAGCTGACGGGGGTTTTGAAAGAGGGCTCGGGGAGGAGGGTGACGCTGGGGAAGAGCATGTTCTTTGGGAGATGGAAGATGGGAGATGGGAGTTGGGGCGGAATGACAAACTGTTTGATTGGGTGGGTGGATGGCGGGAGTTGCGCGCGGGCGCGCAACCGACAAGGTCGGCGGGCATGGCCAAAAGTGACGAAGCTCCGACGGTGATTTTTTCGATGCTGGGCGTCTCGAAGAAAATCGAGCGCAAGGAAATCCTCAGGGATATTTCGCTGTCGTTTTTCTATGGGGCGAAGATCGGGGTGCTGGGGTTGAATGGATCGGGTAAGTCGTCACTGCTGAAAATTCTGGCCGGTCGCGACAAGGAGATCGACGGGCGGGTGCATTTCGAGCCCGGGTATTCGGTGGGGCTGCTGGAGCAGGAGCCGCAGTTGACGGCGGGGGCGACGGTGCGGGCGTGCGTGGAGGAAGGGGTGAAGCACCTGACGGATCTGACGAGCGCGTATGATGCGACGTGGGACGAGCTCGGCGCGACGGAGGACGAGACGGAGAAGGAGAAGATCATGCAGCGGCAGGGAGAGCTGCAGGAGAAGATTGATGCGCTCGGGGCGTGGGATGTGGCGCCGCAGGTGGAGATGGCGATGGATGCGCTGCGGTGTCCGCCGGGCGATGCGATCGTGGACAAGCTTTCGGGTGGCGAACGGCGGCGGGTGGCGTTGGCGCGGCTGTTGTTGCAAAAGCCGGCGATCCTGCTGTTGGACGAGCCGACGAATCATTTGGACGCGGAGAGCGTGAACTGGCTCGAGCAGCATCTGGCGCGTTATGAAGGAACGGTGATCGCGGTGACGCATGACCGGTATTTTTTGGACAATGTTGCGCAGTGGATTCTGGAGCTGGATCGCGGGCATGGGATTCCGTGGAAGGGAAATTATTCGTCGTGGCTGGAGCAGAAGCAGCGGCGTCAGGCGGTGGAGCAGCGGACGGAGGACCGGCGGCAGAAGGCGATGGCGCGCGAGCTGGAATGGATTCGGTCGGGCGCGAAAGCGCGGCAGGCAAAAGGGCAGGCGCGCATCAATGCGTATGAGACGATGCTGAAGCAGAACGTGGCGGCCCAGGAGCGTGAGTTTGAAATTTTGATTCCGCCGGGGCCGCGACTCGGCACGCTGGTGGTGGAGGCGAAGGATCTGGCGAAGAGTTATGGGGACAATGTGCTGTTCGAAGGCGTGAACTTTTCACTGCCGCCGGGCGGGATTGTGGGTGTGATTGGACCGAACGGCGCGGGGAAGACGACGATGTTTCGGTTGATCATCGGTGCGGAGACGGCGGATGCGGGGGCGTTGCGCGTGGGTGACACGGTGAAGATCGCGCATGTGGATCAGTCGCGTGAGTCGCTGCCGAACGAGGCGACGATCTGGGAGGCGATCAGTGGCGGCGAGGAGATCATGAAGCTGCCGGGACGGGAGGTGAACTCGCGGGCGTATTGTGCGCAGTTCGGGTTCACGGGCGCGGATCAGCAGAAGAAGGTCGGGGTGTTGTCGGGCGGGGAGCGGAATCGCGTGCACCTGGCGCGGCTGCTGAAGAGCGGGGCGAATCTGATTTTGTTGGATGAGCCGACGAACGATTTGGACGTGAACTCGATTCGCGCGCTGGAGGAAGGTTTGGAGAATTTTGCGGGGTGCGCGGTGGTGGTGTCGCACGACCGATGGTTTCTCGATCGCGTGGCGACGCATATTTTAGCGTTCGAGGGCGAGAGTGAGGTGAAGTGGTTCAACGGGAATTTCTCGGCGTATCACGAGGACTTCAAACGACGGAAGGGGAAGGACGCGGAGCAGCCGCATCGGGTGAAGTATCGGAAGTTAACGCGGTGAACGGAGACTAAGCGCGAAGACGCGAAGGAGGGCGAAGATTCGCGAAGAAGAGGAGGAAGTTCGCGCTGGCGGTGAGGGTGAGGAGAAGCATTAGTTGGGGGCATGACTTCATACCCCTTGAATCGGCGCGAGTTTGTGCGGAATGCCTCGGTGGTGGCGGCGGGATTGGCGATCGCGAGTTCGGGGGTGCGGGTGTTTGGGCAGGGGGCGGCGGGCGCGAACGAGCGGCTGCGGATCGGGATCGTGGGGTTTTCGGATCGGTTTCGGGACTCGCTCTTTCCGGCGCTGAAGCAGCTGCGGGACGAGTTCAACCTGGAGATCGTGGGCGTATCCGATCTTTGGAGTCGGCGACGCGAGGAGGCGGTGGCGTTTTTTGCGGCGGAGCTTGGCGGGGTGCAGGTGCCGGCGTATCGGAACAACGAGGAGCTTTACGAGAAGGCGAAGCCGGACGCGGTGGTGATCAGCACGGCGGATTTCCAGCATGCGCTGCACTGCATCGAAGGCGTGGAGGCGGGATGCGATGTTTACGTCGAAAAACCGTTTGCCGAGACGATGAAGGATGCGCGGGCGGCGTTGAAGGCGGTGCGGGCGAGCGACCGGATCGTGCAGATCGGTTCACAGCGGCGGAGCGGGACAACTTATCACGCGGCGAAGCGGTTCATCGATTCGGGGGCGTTTGGGGATATCGTGTCGGTGGAGATGACGTGGAACGTGAATCAGCCGGGACGCTGGCGGCGGCCGGCGCTGGTGGAGGCACTGCGCGAGGAGGAGGTGGATTGGAAACGGTTTTTGATGAACCGGCCGCGGGCGAAGTTCGATCCGCGGCGGTATCTCGAGTATCGGTTGTTCTGGCCGTATTCGTCGGGGATTCCGGGGCAATGGATGTGTCACCAGATCGACACGGTGCATTGGTTCACGGGACTGGCGCATCCGCGGAGCGTGAGCGCGAATGGCGGGATTTATTTATGGAAGGATGGGCGGACGAATTTCGACACACTGACGGCGGTGTTCGATTACGGTCCGCTGGATGACAAGACGAAGGGGTTTCAGGTGACGTATTCGTCGCGGTTCACGAACTCGGCGGGCGGGGTGAAGGAGATTTATTATGCGAACGGCGGTGAGTTGAATCTGGATACGCGGCAGGTGACGCCGAATGGCGGACTGGAGGCGCAGTATGCGAGTGCGATGGGGATGCAGCCGAATCTCCTGGAGCCGCGGGAATTGGAGGGCGAGGCGGCGTCGACGGCGGCGAACATGGGTGGCGATGCGATGACGACGGCGCATGTGCGGAACTGGCTGGAGTGTGTGCGTTCGCGGCAGCAGCCGAATGCGCCGGTGGAGGCGGGTTATCAGCATGCGATTGCGTGCATCATGGCGAATGCGGCGGCGCGGACGGGGCAGCGGGTGACGTTTGATGAGCGGAGGCAGGAGGTGATGGCGGGGCGGAAGGTGTTTCATTTGTGAGGGGGGCGGAGCTGCGTCGCGCGCGGATCCACTCGCTCACGTCGTAGCTACGAAGTCGGAAGCCACTCGCTGGCGCTCGCAGCTACGTCAGGACCGATCCACTCGCTCACGCTCGTAGCCACGGGTGTGAGTTGCGGCGGGAATGTTTTGGGGCACGGTGGCTCTCACTGACATGAAACGGCTGTTCGCTTTTTTTTCCCTTGTTCTCATGACGACGACCCAGGCGGCGGAAACCAAGAAACTCGAATCGATCGTGCTCGGCGGCGGGTGCTTCTGGTGCACGGAAGCGGCGTATGATTTGTTGCCCGGGGTGAAGGACGTCGTGAGCGGTTATGCGGGTGGCGAGGAGGCGAATCCGACGTATGAGCAGGTGTGCGCGCATGCGACGGGGCACGCGGAGGTGATCAAGATCGATTACGATCCGGCGGAGGTGTCGTTGGAGGACGTGCTCGATTATTTCTGGCAGGTGCACAATCCGACGCAGGTCGGAGGGCAGGGGAACGACATCGGGCCGCAGTATCGCTCGATCATCTTGTATGCCGACGAGGTGCAGAAGGCGGCGGCGGAGAAATCGCGCGCGAAGGCGGCGCAGGAGTTTCGCGATCCGATCACGACGGAGATCGTGCCGCTGAAGAAATTTTGGAAAGCGGAGGCGTATCACCAGGACTACTTCGCGAAGAATCCGAACCAGGGGTATTGCTCGTTCGTGATCGCGCCGAAGATTCGGAAGCTGGAGAAGGCGTTGAAGGCGGAGCGGAAGTAAGGGCGGGGCGGCGGAAGCTTTAGGGAAGATCGGCGATGCGGGGGCTGCAACTTCCCGGCGTTTTGGGCGTCCGAGCGGGGAGCATCGCGTAGGTCGCGATGAGTTGATCGGAAAACCTCAACCCCTCGGAGCATCATGGACACCTTCATTCCTCTCATTAGTTCGGGCACGGCGGGACCGCTGGGCGTGCTGCATTTGCCGCGGTTTTGGCTGAAGGCTTCGTTGGAAGCGCGCGACAAGCTGGATCCGCGTTATCCGGGGTGCGGGAAAGGGTTCGACCAGATGACGCTCGATGCGCTCGGGTTGGATCGCGAGGCGACGCTGAACTACATCCGCAGCCAGCATCCGAGTTATCCGCAGTTCGAGGCGTGGGTGAAGCGGCAGCCGGGAGTGAAGCTGGATGCGGCGAGCGTCGAGAAACACAATGCGGCGGTGCGCGGGTATAACCACGATGACGAGACGCGGCGTGGGGTGTTGAAGAACAATGAGCTGCCGGATGACGCGACCGCACCGAAAGACGCGGTGCGGTTGAACGATCTGGACAGCTGGCAGGAGTTTCACGAGGCGGTGTTGAAGTAGGCGCTGTCGTGAAATGAAAAAACGGGGCCGCTCGGGGACGGGCGGCTTTTTTTGGAGGGGAATCGAGGGCGGTGGGCGCGAGCGGTCTCGCGGCCGACGGAATTAGCGGAGGCGCGGGGGAGTGGTGGGGGTGGCGAGGACGACGGTGGCGATGCCGGCGGAGACGATGGCGGCGGCGGCGAGGAAGAGGGCGGTGGGCGTTTCGTGGAAGAGGAAGAAGGCCATGATGCCGGCGAAGATGAACTGGCCGGAGTTGCAGAGGCTGACGACCTGGCCGCGGATGTGGCGGAGGGAATGGTTGAGAAGCGAGTGGCCGATGATCGTTGGGAGAATCGCGAGACCGGCGAGGAGCGACCCTTCGCGGAGCGAGGTGTAGGCGAAGGTGTCGAGCCAGGGGAGCGAGGCGATGAGGCTGAAGAGGCCGGCTTGGAAGTAGACGGGGACGACGTAGAGCCAGAGCGTGGGGAAGTCGCGGTTGGCGCGGCCGAGCGCGAGATACCAAGCGAAGAGAAGCATGGAGACGAAGCAGACGACGTTGCCGAGGAGGTCGCCGCTGCCGGTGAGGGCGTCGTGGGCGTTGAGGAGAAGGAGGCCGGCGATGGCGATGGCGGTGCCGACGAGTTCGACGCGGTTGATTTTCTCGCCGACGAGCGAATGCAGGAAGAACGGGATGGCGACGGGGACGAGGTTGACGATGAGGGTGGCTTGAGCGGCGTAGGTGGTGCGGGCGCCGTAGGTCCAGGAGATGAAGTGCAGGGCGAGGATGAAGGCGGGGAGGGTGGTGCGACGAAGATGGGCGGCGGTGTAGGCGGCGCGGTGGCGACGGAGGTCGAGGAAGAAGAGGGGCGAAAGGGCGAGGACGGCGAGGAGGAGGCGCGCGGGCGGGATGACGCCGGCGTGGGTTTCGCTGGCCTTGATCAGGATGACGGACGTGGAGCAGCCGAATACGCCGAGGAGCAGGAGCAGGTAGCGCCAGGCCATGAGAGGGCGAAGGTGATCGGGGAATTACCGGAGTCGAGCGCTGGGCGGACCGAGTAGGAACGGGGACGGCGGGGGGCGTTCCATGGCGATGACCCGGTGCGCGTGGTGCGCGGCGGGTATTTCCCCATCATGAAGACTCAAGCTCTGCGAGGCGGTCTCGTCGTTGTCGCGTTCGGTGCGTTGCTGGCGCTGGGGGTGGAAGCGCGGGCGAAGCTGGTGCAGGTGCCGTTGCCGCGGCTGGCGACGATCCAAGCGGTGGCGAGCAATCAATTCATGATGCAGGGCGAGATTGTGCGGAAGACGGACATCGATTTCACGATGATCGTGCGCAACACGGAGGTCGTGGCGGTGCAGGTGACGCCGGATACGGCGATCATGCGCGGGGCGGAGACGATCAGCTTGGACGATTTACGGGCGGGGGAGAAAGTGATTGTCAGCGTGATGCGGGGAGGCGAGGGACGGTTGCTGGCGGTGAATGTGACGGTGCGGGATGCGGCGGGGGAGTGAGGGGCGGAATCCCAAGAGACGAAACCGCCAATGGAACGCGAATGGTCGCGAATCCTGAAGGAGGTTGAGCTCAACCCTGTGTCATTCTGAGCAACGCATCGAATTCACGGCTGGATGGGTGGCGAACGTCGCCATGGATTCGTCGCTTCGCTCAGAATGACAAAAAGACTTCGGACGGTTGCTGGGGAGAGAGCGGCTAAACCTCCATTTGAACCTTCAGGTGGAGTGCGCGACGGGGGTGTAGGTTTCGCGGCGGAGGCGGGAGGCGCGGGAGATCGGGA
>JAEZAD010000015.1 GCA_023430565.1 Verrucomicrobiota bacterium | reverse complement strand
GGTCGTCGTGCTGATCAACGACAGCACGCCCGCCGGCGTCCGCAGTCGGAGCGGCACGATCAACGATTCACCCGCGCTCCCGTCTGCTTCCGTCACCGTCGGACCGTAGCCGCGAAGTTCTTCGATCAACGCGATGAGCACAGGATCGGCGGTGGCTTGGATATCTCGCCGCAAGCGCACGAGAAGATGTCGTTTCCATTCGGCGAAATTCTCGATCGCGGGCGCCAGCCCTCGCGGGTGCAACGCGAGCCGCAGCACGTTGACGGGCGGCGTCAGCAACTCCGCCGCCACGCCAGCCAGAAGAAACGGCACCAGGCGATTTCCTTCGATCAAGTGCCAGTGGCGATCGACCGCGAGCGCCGGGCTCGGTTCGAAGCTGCGCAAGAGCGTGCGAACCGCGTCGCGGATGCCAGCGAACGTCGGATCCGAAATCGGTCGCTCGGAAAACTCGGGCGCAAAACCGGCCGCCAACAGCAGCGCGTTGCGTTCGCGCAAGGGCAGATCGAGACACTGCGCGACGCGCAGCAGCAGCTCGCGGCTCGCGCCCGCGCGTCCGTTTTCGAGAAAGCTGAGGTGTCGCGTCGACACGCCGGCGTCCAAGGCAAGCGCGAGTTGACTATAGCCGCGACGTTGCCGCCAGCGGCGCAGCAGAGCCGCGGCGGCGCTGGCGTCGGGAGAGGGAGCGGAGATCACGTGGGACATCGTCGGATTCGAAAGATATTACCTCGCAGGTAATCGCTGCGCGAAGCGCGAGCTGATAAGCTCTGCCTGCGGATCATGAGTCACATGACTTCGCAACCTTAACGACATGCAATCCTCGAATACTACTCCCTGGTTGAAACGTATCCTTTTCGTCGATGCGGTGGCGACGGGCGTCATGGGGCTCGCGCTCCTGGCCGCCGCCACATGGCTCGGCCGGTTGATGGGCATTCCGGCTGGCCTGCTGCAAGGCGCGGGCGCAGCGCTGTTGTTCTTCGCCGCGCTGCTCGCGTGGGCGGCACGGCAACGCACGCCGTCGCGCCGGCTCGTGCTCGCGCTCATCATCGGCAACGCGCTCTGGGTGATCGACAGCGTGCTGCTGTTGTTCACGCCCTGGCTGTCCCCGAACGGCCTCGGTCTTGCGTTCGTGCTCGGTCAGGCGTTCGCCGTCGCCGTGCTCACGGGCGGCGAGTTTCTCGGCGCGCGTCGCGCGGGCGTGCTCGCGGCGTGAAGGGTCGACCCGGCGCGAAGGGCTCATGATTCGACAATCGACAGAACCGCGGTTCGCCACCGCGGCGGACTTGTCACGCTTGCGCCCGTTTGCGAGCGCCCAGAGTTTCGGTTCCCGTTCCCCCATCCCCATGAGTCGATTTCTCGCCTTCTTCCTCACGCTCTTGCCTGCCGCTCTCGCCATTGCCCATCCTCGCGAAATCGGACCCTACACCCTCCACCCCATCGTTCCCGGAGTCATCCGGATCGAGGACGCCAATCGAAACAACCCCGCCGGCATCCAACTCGATGCACAGGGCAACACGAAGGGGTTCAACAACTGCTCCGACATGTATCTCATCGTCGGTCGCGACCAGGCCCTCCTGATCGATTTGTCGAACGCCATCAAATGGGACGCCACCGCGACCGAGTCCCTGCGGAAGCTCGTCGCGGAGGAGATTGGCGATCGCCGACTCACTATCGCCGTCACGCACCATCACGGCGACCACACAGGCATGCTGCCGGCCTTCCGGGACAACCCCGACGTCACGTTCTGGATCCAGACGAACGAGTTCACCGGACGGGACATTTTTCCCGCCGAGCGCACGCGGCCAATCGCCGGCCAACCTTCGCTGGATCTCGGCGGCGGCTTCGTCGTGGATGCGCTCGAGATCCCCGGTCACACCAACCACTCCACCGCCTACTTCCTGAGGGGAAAGCACCTCCTCTTCAGCGGCGACGGCATCGGTTCAGGTCACGGCGTCTGGATCTTCTCCGCCGAAGGTTTCGCTCAATATCGCGAGAGCATCGACCGCCTGATCGCTTACATCCGCAACCCCGACCACGAGATCGACGAAACCAAGCTGCTCATCTTCGGCGGTCACTACTGGCAGAAGCGCGAAAAAGAAAAACTCACGATGCGCTACATCCTCGATATGCAAAAACTGATCGGCGAGCTAAAGGCCGGCACCGCGAAGGAGGAGCGCGTGAACTTTGGCCGGCCGTATCTCGATCGTAACTTCATTTCCGGCGAAGCGATCATCACTTGGAACAAGGCCGACGCCGAACGCTTCCAGGCCGAATAAATCGCGGCCGACAACGTCGCACGGCCCCCACGGACCAGACGCTATCTCTATCTCGACGGCGAACCCGCCTTCGCCATCTGTTCGCGCATCATCCGGATCACCGCCGCATCGTTGCCGCCGAATTCACCGCGCGGGATAAGGATTGTTGAGCTGTTCATCGTCTGCCGCAGCTTCATCAGCGGTCGAAACACGCGGGGGAAGCGCGCCAGATACTCGGTGGGATTGCGCAACACGACCGCGGTCACCGCGCGCCGCGCCGGAAACCCACCGTCGCCATGCAACACGGTCTCGTCGCGCAGCTCCACCACGTCCGTCCAGCGGACCAACCCGGTGGACACGCCGCCCGGCGAATATTCGAACCCATGCTCATAAATCACGAAATACGGACGATGACGGATCAGGCGATAGGCGGACACGCCCACGAAGGCCGTGCTAACCACCAGGGCAACCTCTACGCCGATCCGCCAGCCCGTGTCCAGGTTCGCGCCTTCCTGCCCCAAAATGATCCTCGCCAGCACCCCCATCAACGCAGTCGCAGCGAGCAACACCAGCCATTGGATCCAACGCGGCGTCCGGCACGCATAGAGCACTTCACCCGCGGCAAGCTCTGAATTCATGGAAGGGTTCTGCCTCACTCCACGGAACGCGACATTGTCGTCGATCACCGGCGCGCCTTCGTCGCGTGAATGGTTTTGATCATTTGCAGGATGCGCCGGTCCGCTTCCGGGCCTCGTGCGGCAGCGATCTGGCCTCGCGCTTTGGCCAGGTCGCCCTGCGACACTTGTCCGCCCAGCGCGTCGGCGACCGACAGATGGACAAACGCTTCGAACGGGTCGTGCGGCACATAGGTGCCGTAAAGAAAATAGCCGCCCAGATTGCGGAGTGCTTCAAGGTGCCCGCGCTCCGCCGCCCGGCGCGTCCAATCCACGACAGCGTCAAAATCCATGGGCACGACCATGTCGCTGGTGAAGAGCTCGGCCACGGCCATCATCGCCTCGACGTCGCCACCCTCGGCGCGGCTTACCAGCGTTTTCACGTCGTCGGGAAGCAGATGATCGATGCCAGCTTTATATTCGAGCGACGGAAACCGGTCGGGGAATGACTCCTTCAAATCTCCGATTATCTCCTCTGCAATCGCGCGCGCTTCTTCCTTTTCGCCAGCGGTCAGCTGCCGGCCGGCACTGACGCGCACCGTGTGACCGTCCGCGTATCCCAGCGACACCGCCACACCGGCGTGCGCAAACGCCAGCACCGGATCCCGCCGCACCGCGCGATCTCCCTGCAGATAAATTTGGCCCAGCATGGCCTGAGCCTTCGGATGACCGAACGCGGCCGCGCCGCGGGTCAGCTTGAACGCAGTCGGATGGGAACGCTCCACGCCGTCGCCCAGCGTGTGCAACGTGGCCAGGTTCAACTGCGCTTCGGGATCCCCGAGATTCGCGCTTTCAACCAACCATTTCACCCCCTCCACGCGGGCTTCTTCCGTCCCGACATCGTAGAACAGCGTGCGGCCGAGAACAAAGAGGATGTCCGCCCGGTTCGAGCGCGCCGCATGACGCAGCTCGGCGATGCCGGCATCGCGGTCCGTGGCGAGGAGCTCCTGTGCGCGTTTGAGTTGCTCGTCGACATCGGTCGCTTCCACCTCGGCTGAGTTCGTCGTCGACGCCTCGTCGGACGGCGACTGCAAAATGGCGAAGCTGAAGAATGCAATCGTCGCGAAGACGCGGACGCGAAGCGGGAGTGTGACGCGCACGCACGGCATCAGAGCATCGGAGTCATTGGTGTCCATCCCAGACCAATCCGGGAACCCGCACGGAGGCGCTCGCTACACGCCCCATCACGGCGACCACACACGAGATTAGGCTGGCGGACGCCGGCGCCTCCTTCGTGTGGTCATCGGATTCCAAGACGATCGCGTTTCCCCGCTGAACCTCACACGCAATACGCCGGCCGTCAGCGCCTGTATGTCGTGCAAATCCATCACTTCGCCAGCGGCTTTGTGCTGGAGGATACGTTTCTCGTCTTCACGCCCGACTCGAACGTTCGCTCTGCGACCCGACACGGTGGATACCACCGGCGGTCGCTGGAAACTGGACCTTCTCTTCAAGCGCGCTCCTGCCCCCGTGATGCGATGAGTCGCGCTCGGCCATCCCGCACGCCGCTCGGCTCGCGCGAGCGTGCCGAAAGTCGCCTTGCTGACGTCAGCGAAGCACGGCCTGCAACTTTTGCGGGCCGTTCTTCGCGAAAGTCACGTTCCCTCGCAGCTCGGCCCCGGCGCGATCGGTCGCGGTGACTTCATACTCGCCGTAGAAACCGCGCAGGCTGACGGTCCCGTTTTCATCGCTCTGCACGGTCACATCCGTGGACCACGTGTGATGAAACGCCTCCACGAGCCAGTCGTAGAGCGGCTT
>JAEZAD010000353.1 GCA_023430565.1 Verrucomicrobiota bacterium | reverse complement strand
CGCCACGTCGTTTCGGTTTGCTGCACCGTCGCGAAGCCGAGGTCGCCGAACTGGGCGACGAGCGAGTCGTGCCGGCTGACGTTGAAGTCGCCCGTGAGAATCGTGGGCAGCTTCGAGGCGGCGAGTTGCGAGGCGATGAGCTCGCGCTGCTGCGGATGGCTTTCGCTCGAGCTGCCGAGCATGAAAAACGCGAGCAGGTGCGTATTGAAAAGTTGGATCTCGCGGCCGAGCACCGTGGTGCGCGCGCCGATCACGAGCCGGTCGGTCGGCGTGGTGGTTTGACCGAAAAAATCGAATTCCAAGGGCGGCGACGGCAGGTCGAGCCGCGTGCAGTGGCGGAGCGGCGTGCGCGAGAAAATCGCGAGGCCGATGCCGAACGGGAGCTCGCGCGGATCGGCTTTGGGATAGGAAAACCAGCTGTCGTAGCCCGCGAGCGCGGCGGCGAGGCGGTTGAAATTGGGGGGTGGGTCCGTCTGCACGCCGCCGGGCTGGGCCTGTTCGACTTCCTGGAGGAGAACGATGTCGGCGTCGTGCCGCTGGATTTCGGCGATCGACGCATCGAGGTCGATCGGCGCGCGGTCAGGATCGGCGTCGTCCCAGCGCTGGCCGAACTGCATGTTGAACTGAAGGACGCGAAAGTTGCTCATGCGGCGCGGGGTCAGCGGAGCACGGAGGAGTCGCTGCCCGCGCGAACGGCATCGCGAGCCGGGGATTGGGCAGATGGCGCGGTGCGACGAAAAACGAAGCGGTTGAGGCGCGCGGTGCCGTCGCGATCGGGCAAGGGTGTGCGGCCGATGTGGACCGCGCCCGTCGAGCCGAGTCGCCGCTGATATTTTTCAACGAAACCGAAGGTGCGCACTTCGGCGGAAGCTCGACGAAGCGCACGGGGTGAGCTTGCGCGACGTTCAGCGGCGGAGGAGGCGCGCCGGGTTTGAACGTCCGGGGAGATCCGCGCGAAAGCGCCAGCCGCCGTCGAATCGGATTTGCGGGCAGAACTCGAAGCAGGCTCCGCCCGGGCGTTCATCGTGCGGGATTGGCGGCGCAGCGGATCGATTCGAGGGCCGCGCGCTGCCGGCAAAACCTTTGGCTGAAGGGAAGGAGACGGCGCAAACCGCTCGTTGCTACGGGAGTAATCGACCTCGGCAGGATCGGCGATGAGGCCGCTGCTCGTGCTTAACGCCAGGGCCAGAACGAGGATCGAGCTGGACAGCTTCATGCGCGTCGGCGGGAGGGAAGATGGCGCGCCGACGAGCGGCAACCTTTTACTGTGAGCGATGAGCGGTGTTCGACGACATGAAATCACCTCGAAAGACCCGCTTCTTGTAGGTGGCGCGCTCGCCGCGCCGCGTTGCGCGACAAGCGCGCAACCTACGAGGCGCAGGGTTCATCCCGCCGCTCACTCCGGTTCGGCGGTGCCTTCGACGACCCAGTCGCGGGCCTCGGGGACGTGTTGAAAGAAGCCTTTCAGCGCAGCGCTGAGGTGTTCGGCGTAGCGGAAATGCGCGCCCATGCCGGTGCGGAGCTCGGCCTCGTAGATAAATTTATCGGCATGCGTGCTGTGCTCGAAGGGCGTCTGCGCGCCGAGGAGCAGCGAGTAAACATAGGCCGGCGAGCCGCGGCGCAGGAGTTCGCGCGTGAGTTCGAGCTGCGATTGGAGCAGGGCCGTGTGGTCGGCGGGTTTGATTTCCGGCGGGAGATAAAAGCCGGCCTGAATCAGAGGCGTGTAACGGTGACCGGTGCGGTGGCGGTTGAGATCGCGCAGCTCGGCGAGCGCCATGTTGTTCCAGGCGAAGGTCACGCGCATGCGGCGTGTCGCGGTGCCCTGGTGGCCGTAGCGGTTCGCACGGTGGCGTAGCGCTTCGGCGATCGGTTGCGTCTCAGGCAGCCAGGGCGGCGTGGCGCGGTCCACGTGGACCCAAACGTCGTCGGCGAGCGGCGCGGAAGAAAGGCGCTCGAGTCCGAGCTTAAGGCTTGCGGCGAGTTCCTGCTCGGCTTGGGCGGAGTAGGATTTTTCGGCCGAGCTGTGGCGCATGAGGCGCGGCGATTGTTTCAAAAGTTCGTCGCGGATCAGTTTAGCGGCGGTGCGCGCTTCCGGATGCGGCAGCGAATCGAGGTGCTTCACCGTCGTCGCCCACATGCGGGAGGATTGCACGAGGCCGAGATTCGTGCGCGTGGCGAACGGGATGAAATAGCGGGCGCGATCGAGGGCGTAGTTTTTGCGGAGGCGCGTGACAACGGCGGGCTTGGCGTCGGGCGGGAGGCGGACGAGCGAAGGGTTCGCGAGCGCGGCGGCGTCGAGCCGGGTGTATTCGGAATTATAAGCGGCGAAGGCGGACGCCATGACGTCGCACCAGCGTCCGGCGAGATCGTCGGGGATGCCGAGCTCGGCGGCCGATGGGAGGCTCGTGGCCGCCATCGTGATGTAGCGCGTGCTCGATTCCTGGCCGTCGGCCATGGTCGAGAGCTCGAAGATTTTATACGCGAGCCACATCGAGACATCGTCGAGCGCGATCGCGAGTCCGCCGGTGAGGCCGCCGATCGAGGCGTGACCGTAATCGACGAACTTCAGAATCCGATCGATCGAGGCGTCGGGATTGGCGAGATCGACCTTCGAAAGGATGTTGGCGAGGCCGTCGTTGCTGCGGGAGTAGCGCGCGAGGACGGAGGCGAGCAGCTCGGGCGTGACTTTAGGGAGATCGGCGGCGGTGGGCGGCGGGACGAGGGCGAGTCCGGTGATTCTCATGCGCGTCCCAGCATGGCCGCAAAGAGGCGCGCCAGGCGCAAGAAGGGAATGGCCGCGCGGCGCGTTGAACGGTTCGACGGTTCGGCTCCTTGACCGCGACGCGGAGGCGAAGCTTAGTCTCGCGTTTTCCCCACACCCCGCGCCGGAGCATGTCGTCCGCGCTCGTTCCTCCCTCTCGCAAACCGATGAAGCTGCTCACCCTCCCCGCTGCCCTGTTCCTGTTCGTTGCGTCGATTTTCGGCGCGGACGTCACCAAGAAGAAGATCGTTTTCATCGCCGGCGCGGCGAGCCATGCGCCGGGCGCGCATGAGCATCGCGCGGGTTGCCTGTTGTTTCAGAAATGCCTCAAGGACGT
>JAEZAD010000347.1 GCA_023430565.1 Verrucomicrobiota bacterium | reverse complement strand
CGGGATTCTCGAGGATGTAGTGCGCGACGGCTTCAAATGCGCCGTGTTCGCGCTCGCTCTCCCGGAGCAGGTTGTCGTGCGATTGATGCTGCCAATCGACGGGAGCGAGGATGGGACGGAGGTGCTTGCGAAGAAATCCTATCGCGAGACGCTGATCGGAGGCTTGGTCGTCCACGCCCGTCCAGAGAAGATGGGCATGGTCTGGCATTAGCACATAGAGGGGGCAGAGGAGATCGTAGCGGGCGCAGGTGTGGAGTAGCGTGAGCCCCCAGGCATGGTGGAAGGCAGGCGTGAGCCAGCCGGTGGCGCGATGGTCGGTAGTTAGCGTCCAGTGAACGAAGGCGCGGCCGCGGTAGAATTCGGGAGCGAGACGGGGGAGGTGGCGTTTGGCCACTACTGGACATGCGGGGCTCCATCAACTTTTCGCGAAGGCATCCATGCCGATGCAGGAGCAGACGAGGTTGCGGTCGCCGTAGACGTTATCGACGCGGCCGACGGCGGGCCAGAATTTCGACTGGCGCGTGAAGGGCGAGGGGAAGGCGGCGAGGTCGCGCGAATAGGGGTGCGGCCAGTCGTCGGCCGTGACGGCGCGGGCGGTGTGCGGCGCGTGTTTGAGCGGGTTGTTGGTTTTGTCAGACTCGCCGCTGGCGACCGCCTGCATCTCGCCGTGGATCGAGATGAGCGCGTCGCAGAAACGATCGAGCTCGGTCTTCGATTCGCTTTCGGTGGGCTCGATCATGAACGTGCCGGGGACGGGGAAGGACATCGTGGGCGCGTGATAGCCGTAGTCCATGAGGCGCTTGGCGGCGTCCTCGACTTCGAGGCCATGTTTTTTCCAGGCGCGCAGATCGACGATGCACTCGTGAGCGATGAGGCCGGCGTTGCCGCGGTAGAGGACGGGGAAGAATTTCTCGAGGCGTTGGGCGACGTAGTTGGCTTTGAGGATGGCGAACTTCGTGGCCTCGGTGAGGCCGTCGGCGCCCATCATGCGGATATACATCCAGGAGATGACGAGGATGGAGGCGGAGCCATACGGTGCGGCGGAGACCGCCCCGCTGGCGCGGAGCTGAGAGTTGAGGGTTGAGAGTTGAGGGTTGGACAGTGCGTGACCGGGGAGGAAGGGCGCGAGATGTTGCGCGACGCCGATGGGGCCGACGCCCGGGCCGCCGCCGCCGTGGGGAATGCAGAAGGTTTTGTGGAGGTTGAGATGGCAGACGTCGGCGCCGATGTGGCCGGGCGAGGTGAGGCCGACCTGGGCGTTCATGTTGGCGCCGTCCATGTAAACCTGGCCGCCGTGTTCGTGGATGGCGGCGCAGATGTCGCGTATGCCTGGTTCGAATACGCCGTGCGTGGACGGATAAGTGACCATGAGCGCGGCGAGGTCGCGCGCGTGCGCGGCGGCTTTGGCGCGGAGGTCGGCGACGTCGATGTTGCCCTGGGTGTCGCAGGCGACGGGGACGACCTTGAACCCGCACATGGCGGCGGTGGCGGGGTTGGTGCCGTGCGCGCTGGTGGGGATGAGGCAGATGTTGCGGTGACCGTCGCCGCGGGATTCGTGGTAACCGCGGATGGCGAGGAGACCGGCGTATTCGCCTTGCGAGCCGGCGTTGGGCTGGAGGGAAACGGCGGCGAAGCCGGTGATCTCGGCGAGCCAGGCCTCGAGGTCACGGAAGAGTTTCTGGTAGCCGCGCGTTTGTTCGGCGGGAGCGAACGGGTGGAGTTTCGAAAACTCGGGCCAGGAGACGGGGAACATCTCGCTCGTGGCGTTGAGCTTCATCGTGCACGAGCCGAGCGAGATCATCGAATGGACGAGGGAGAGATCCTTCGCTTCGAGGCGGCGGATGTAGCGCAGCATCTCGTGCTCGGTGTGGTAGGAGTTGAAGGTCGGGTGCGCGAGGAAGGGCGAGGTGCGCGCGTGCGGGGCGGGGAGGCTGAGGAGTTGAGAGTTGAGGGTTGAGAGCTGAGAGCTGAATTCGGCGGCGGCGGATTCGCTGAAGCAGGAGAGGAGCGTCGACAGATCCTCGAGCGTCGTCGTCTCGTCGAGCGAAAGGGCGACGGTGTAGTCGTCGACGGTGCGGAGGTTGAATTTCTTCGCGTGGGCGGTGGCGAGCACGCGCGCGGCGGAGACGTTGCCGATGGTGAGCGTGTCGAAGACCGGCTCGGCATTGAGCCTGGCGCCGGCGGAGGTGAGCGCTTTCGCGAGGATTGCCGTGAGGAGCTTCACGCGGCGCGCGATGGTGCGAAGGCCGTCGGGGCCGTGGTAGACGGCATACATCGACGCCATGACGGCGAGGAGGACCTGGGCGGTGCAGATGTTGGACGTGGCCTTGTCGCGACGGATGTGCTGCTCGCGGGTGCCGAGGGCGAGACGGAGGGCGGGGGCGCCGTGGACGTCTTTGGAAACGCCGACGAGGCGGCCGGGCATCTGGCGTTTGAACGCGTCCTTCGTGGCGAGAAAACCGGCGTGCGGGCCGCCGAAGCCGAGCGGCACGCCGAAGCGCTGGGCGGAGCCGACGGCGACATCGGCACCGAACTCGCCGGGTGGGCGGAGGAGGGTGAGGGCGAGAAGATCGGTGGCGACGATGGTGAACGCGCCGGCGGCGTGCGCGGCGGCGAAGAAAGGCTCGAAGTCGTGGATCGAGCCGGTGGTGTCGGGATACTGGACAAGCACGCCGACGCAGGAGGCGTCTGGCTTATAGGTGCGGTGGTCGCCGACGATGACATCGATCCGGAGGGGTTTGGCGCGGGTCTTGACGATGTCGATCGTCTGCGGATGGCAGGCGGACGAAACGAAGAACGTGGCGTTCTGGCCGGCGGCGGGAGCGGAGTCCTTGAGCCGGTGGCACATCATCATGGCTTCGGCGGCGGCGGTGCCCTCGTCGAGCATGGAGGCGTTGGCGATTTCGAGGCCGGTGAGATCGGTGACGACGGTCTGAAAGTTGAGCAGCGCTTCGAGCCGGCCTTGGGAGATCTCGGCCTGATAGGGCGTGTAGGCGGTATACCAGGCGGGATTTTCCAGGATGTTGCGCTGGATAACGGGCGGCGTGATCGTATCCGAATATCCGAGACCGATGAAGTTGCGGAACAGCTGGTTGTCGGCGGCGATGGCGCGCAGCTCGGCGAGGGCCGAGCTTTCGGAGGCGGGCGCGGGAAGGTCGAGGGGGCGGCGGCGGATCTGCGGCGGGACGGCGGCGTCGACGAGCGCGTCGACGGAGGCGTAGCCGAGCGTCTCGAGCAGGGCGGCGGTTTCGGCGGCGGTGTTGCCGGTGTGGCGGCGGGCAAAGGTGTCGGCGGGTGCGAGCAGCTCGCGGAGCGAAGACATAAAACGCGACGGTAGGGGCGGGGAGGAGCCGCGCAATGGCGATCTGGCGCGAAAAACGTGCGCAACTCGCGACGGGCACGCAGCCGCCGGCGCGCCGGTAAATTGCGAATTGTTTCACGAACGTTGCGGCACGAGCGTTGCTCCGTCCGGCGGCCTCTCGAGTCTCGACTGCGAACTCCCCCCACCTATGCTCACCGCCTCCCTGCGCGCCCGTGCGGCGCGTGTGTTCTTTGTCCTCGCGAGCGGCCTGGCCGTTCTTTTGCCGCTGTCCGCGCAAGTGGCGCTGACTCCCGGAACCTACACGGAAACCTTCGACGCGCTCGGCGCCGGGCTGCCGGCGGGATGGACGCTTCATACCGGGGCGAGCGCGAGTTCGGCCGGCACGGCGGTCGCGACCGCGCCGGCGACGGCGTCGTGGGGCGATACCAGCGGGGCGTTCAAGAACTTTGCCGCGGCCGACAGTGGACTCACGAGTGCGGCGACGGTGGCGCAGCAGGGCGCCGCGACGGATCGGGCGCTGGGGCTGCGCCAGACGGGCGGTTTCGGGGATCCGGGGGCGTCGTTCGCGCTTCACTTTTCGACGCTCGGGCAACAGGTGACGGCGGTTTCGTTCTCGGCGCAGATGCTGTCGGTGCAGGCGCGGAGCGCGGTGTGGAGCGTTCAGTATGGCATCGGCACGGCGCCGGAGAGCTGGACCACGTTGACGACTTTCACCGATCCGGCGGCGTTCGGGGCGACGCCGATTTCGTTGGGGGGATTTGGGGCGGCGTTGGACAACCAGCCGAACGCATGGCTGCGCGTCGTGGCGCTCGGCGCCTCGACCGGCGCGGGCAGTCGCGATTCGTTCGCGGTGGACGATTTTTCGATCACGACGGTTTCGGGCGAGGGCGGTGTGCCGCCGATCATCACCACGCAGCCAACCGATCAGACGGTGATCGCGGGGACGGCGGTGCAGTTGACGGTGGCGGCCGCGGGCACGGAGCCGTTGAGCTATCAGTGGCGGAAGGGCGGGGCCGATCTCGTGGACGCGGGCAATATCTCGGGCGCGTTGACGGCGACGCTGACGTTGACGCCGGCGGAGTTGGGCGATGCCGGAGCGTATGACGTGGTGGTCACCAACGCGGTGAGTTCCACGACGAGCGACGCGGCGACGTTGACGGTGAATCCTCCGCCGACGCCGCCGAGCATCACGACCGGGCCGGGGTCGCAAATCGTGAACGAAGGCGCGGTGGTGCAGTTCACCGTGGAGGCAGCGGGCAGCGGGCCGCTCTCGTATCAGTGGCGCAAGGACGGGACAGATTTGACGAATGCGGGGATCGTGGCGGGTGCGGACACGGCGACGTTGACGTTGAGCGGCGTGCTGCTCGGCGATGCGGGTTTTTACGATGTGGTCGTGGCGAATGACGTTGGCAGCGTGACGAGCGCGGCGGCGTCGCTCGCGGTCAATCCGGCGCCGCATGCGCCGATCATCCTGACGCATCCGGTGTCGCAGAGTGCGGCGGTCGGCGGGGCGGTGACGTTTACGGTCGAAGCGACCGGGACGGCGCCGCTGTCGTATCAATGGCGCAAGGCCGGGGTGAGTCTGGCGGACGGAGGGATCGTTTCCGGAGTGGCGACGGCGGAACTGACGCTCAGCAGCGTCTCCGCGAGCGATGCGGGCGATTACGACGTGGTGGTGAGCAATGCGATCGAGCCGGCGGTGACGAGTGATCCGGCGACGTTGACAGTGGAACCGTTGATCACGCCGGCCGGGCAGGTGTCCTACGTGGGCGGCACGTATGCCCAGAATTTCGATACACTGCCGGCGAGCGGCACGTATACGTTTTCCGGCAGCGGGCCATTCGCGCTGAGTGGGAGTCCGATCGGGGCCGAGGGCGCGGGCGGGTGGACGTTTGGCAAATATGCGGGCAGCGGTGCGAATGCGCTGTTCCGGGTCGATGCGGGCGGCGGCACGTCGGGCAGCGCGTATTCCTACGGCGCGGCGGGCGCGGGAGATCGCGCGCTGGGGGTTTTGAGCAGCGGGTCGACGGTGCCGCGCGCGGGCGTGACGCTGGTGAACCACACGGGGCAGACGATCAACGAGTTTACGTTGAGCTATCGCGGCGAGCAGTGGCGGCGCGGCGGATCGGGCGCGGCGAACACGGTGACGTTCAGCTATGCGATCGGGGCGGTGGACATCAATGCCGGTGCGTTTGTGGGCGAGGCGGCGTTGAACTTTGCTTCGGTCAACACGGTGCCCGGCGCGTCATCGCTCGATGGCAATGTCGAGGCGGCGGCGGTTGCGGCGACGGTGAGCGGAATCGCGTGGGCGCCGGGAGCGACGCTCGTGTTGCGTTGGAGCGACGTGGACGATTCCGGCAGCGATGACGGGCTCGCGATCGACGATCTGAGTTTTGCGACGCCGGTAACTCCTGACGCGGTGGTGCCGGCGGTGGCGTTCACGACGCCGGCGAACGGCGCGGTGAATGTGCCGGTGGATGCGTCGGTGGGCATCACGTTCAGCAGTGCGGTCGAATTGATCGGAGCGTGGTTTGCGCTCGACGGATCGATCAGCGGGGCGCGGGCGGCGACGGTGTCGGGCGGACCGACGACCTTCACGCTCACGCCGACGGGGGCGTTTGCGGAAGGGGAGGTCGTCACGTTGACGGTGTTTGCGGCGGGCGTGACGGACGCGGCGACGGGGACGAAACATCCCGGTGGCGACTATACGACGAGTTTTATCACGTTTTCGAGCGGGCCGCTGCCGATTCATCTGATCCAGGGGAGCGGAACGATGAGCGCGTTTGCGAACAACGTGGCGGCGGTCGAGGGCATCGTCGTGGCGAGCTTCCAGGCGCCGGGAGGCATCGGCGGTTACTACCTCGAAGCGCCCGATGCGCTGCACGACGCGGATCCGGCGACGTCGGAAGGCATTTATGTTTTCGACAACGTGAACGGCGTCACGGTCGGCGACCGCGTGACGCTCACGGGCACGGTGGCGGAGTTCGGCTCGGCGCCGAACTCGCAGACGGAGATCAAGGATGTGACGACGTTCGTGACGGTGAGCAGCGGCAACGTGCTCCCCACGCCGGTCGCGGTGACGCTGCCGTTTCCGGAAAGCGGCTACGTGGAGCGTTTCGAAGGGATGCTGGTGGCGCTGCCGCAGACGCTCACGGTGACGGACAACTACGACTACGGAGTCTTTGGCGAGGTCATCCTGAGCAACGGCCGGCTGTCGATTCCGACGAATATCGCCGCGCCAGGCGCGCCGGCACAGGCGCAGGCCGAGGCGAACCGGCTCAATCAAATCGTGCTCGATGACGGCGTGAGCACGCAGTATCCCGATCCGACGCCGTATTTGATCGGTGGAGACGCCGTGAACCGGACGCTGCGCGCGGGGAGCACGACGACGGGGGTGACGGGGATCCTGGACAATCGTTTTGGCACCTACGTGATCGAGCCGGTCTTCGTGCCGACGTTTGTCGATGCGAATCCCCGCCCGGCGGCGCCGGTCGTGAACGGCCGCCTGAAGGTGGCGATCGGGAACGTGTTGAACTTCTTCAATGGCGATGGTGCGGGCGGCGGTTTCCCGACGTCGCGCGGGGCGTCGAACTTCGCGGAATATCAGCGGCAGCGCGCGAAGATCATCGCGGGCATCACAGAGACGGCGGCGGACATCATCGGGCTCACGGAAGTGGAGAACGACGGGTTCGGTCCGCTCAGCGCGATCGCGGATCTCGTCGACGGCCTGAACGCGGCGGCGCCGGCGGGCACGAGCTACGCGTTCGTCGATGGCTCGGCGGTCGAGATCACGACGGATGTGATTCACGTCGCCTTCATTTATCGCACGGAGACCGTCGAGGAGGTGGGGGCGCCGGCGATGTTGAGTCATCCGGCGTTCAACAACCTCGCGCGCAATCCGCTGGCGCAGACGTTTCGGGAGAAATCGACCGGCGAGGTGCTCACGGTGTGCGTGAATCATTTCCGGGCGAAGGGCTCGGTCGCGTCGGGCGCGGGCAACGCCGATGCCGGCGATGGCCAGGGCAACAACAACGCGCTGCGCGTGCAGCAATCGAATGCGCTCACAGCGTGGCTCGCGACCGATCCCACCGGGAGCGGCGATCCGGATTTCCTGATCGTCGGCGATCTCAACGCTTATGCGAAAGAGGATCCGATCGCTGCGATCGAAAGTGCCGGCTATGTGAACCTGACCGAGCAGTTCGAGGGCGTTGGGGGGTATTCGTATTCGTTCAACGGCGAGTTCGGCCATCTGGACCACGCGCTCGCGAATGGCCCCCTGGCGGCGCAGGTGGTGGATGCGGCCACCTGGCACGTGAATTCGGACGAGCCGATCTATTACGACTACAACACGGAGAACAAATCGGCCGATCAGGCGGCGATCAACGAGGGCACGCCTTATCGCTACGCGGACCACGATCCGGTGGTCGTGGGCATCGACCTCACGTCGCCGGCGGAGATCGTCACGCAGCCGGTGGCGCAGGCGACGACGGTGGGGATCGGCGTCACTTTTTCGGTGACGGCCACGGGCACGCCGGCGCCCACGTATCAGTGGCGCAGGGACGGCGAGCCGATCGACGGCGCGACGGGCGCGACGTTGATGATTGCGAATCCGGTGGTGGCGGATTCCGGCAGCTACGACGTGGTCGTGACGAATAGCACGGGCGCGGTCACCAGCGCGGCGGTTTCGCTCGTGGTCAGTCCGGCGACGGCGACGGTCGAGATCGACGACCTGGAGCAACGTTATACCGGTGCGCCGCGCAGCGTGACGACGACGACGACACCGGCAGGTCTGGCGGTGGCGATCACGTATGACGGTTCGACGACGCCCCCGATTTATCCCGGCGTTTACGAAGTCGTGGCAACAATCGTCGACCCGAATTACGTCGGATCGGCGAGCGATGTGCTGGTGGTCACGACGACGGCGCTGGTGCGGCATGCGCCGGCGATCAATGGCGAGATCGACGGTTCGGTGCAGGTGCTTCTGCCGGAGTCGGTGACGTTGAACAGCAAATCGGTCGTCACGGGCGACCTGCTTGTGCCGGGCACGCCGAGGCTGGTCCTCAATGGCCGGCCGACGTTTGGCGGTGCGATCGAGGGACCGGGCGTATCGACGCCGACGAGTCACGCGGTGACGTTGAACAGCGCGCGACTGCGGCACCTGGTGCGGCGGATCGATGCGGGGGTGATGCCGGCGGTCCATGCGCCGCCGGCGCCGGCGGGCACGCGCAATGTGACGTTGAACAACGCGACGCAAAGCGCCGGCGATTTCGCGACGATCCGCAATCTGACGTTGAACAGCAACGTCGGCACGGTCGTCGTGCCGGCGGGCACGTATGGTGGTTTTGTGGTGAATGGAGGGAGCGCGCTGCGGCTCGGGGTGGCGGGCGCGACGACGCCGGCCGTTTATAACCTGCAGGCGCTCACGCTCAATTCGAAGGCGCGGGTGGAGGTGGTGGGGCCGGTGATCGTGAACGTGGCGGGCGCGGTGATGTTGAACGGCTCGATGGGCGAGAACGCGCATCCGGAGTGGCTCGAGTTGAACGTCGCCCAGGGCAGCGTGACCTTGAACAGCAATGTCACGCTCTCCGGTTTCGTTGTGGCGCCGCAGGGCACGGTCACGGTCAACGGCGGCGCGGTGCTTCAAGGCGGCGTGGCGAGCGATCGGCTGACGTTGAATTCGAATGGGCGGGTGAAATAGCGGAGTTGATCCGGCGGACATCCGCCTCGGTGGAGGCGCGTCGCCCAACCTTTGCGGGAAGGGCGCGCGTCGATCTCGAGCAGGTCCATTTATGCCCGGTGGCTTGGGCCGCGCCGGATGCGTGAAATCGTTTGTTTTCGGATACGCATCCCGGCTTGCTTCTCCGAGGTGCAGAACAGCAGCCGCGCAGGAACGTGCGATGGGTTCGCCAGTCTGTGCCTGACCGCCGTGGAGCCGCTTCTGGAAATCAAAACCTATTCAACCCGGGCCGAACGCGCCGCGTTCATTGATCAGCGGCTCGCGGAGTTGTATCCCGAGCCGGCGGTGCCGCTGCTGCACGAGGATGCGTATACGCTGTTGGTCGCGGTGTTGTTGTCGGCGCAGTGCACGGACAAGCGCGTGAACGAAGTGACGCCGCGGTTGTTTGCGGTGGCGGACAAGCCGGAGTCGATGGCGAAGCTGCCGGTGGAGCGTATTCAGGAAATTGTGCAGCCGTGCGGGCTGGGGCCGCAGAAGGCGCGGGCGATCGTGGGGCTGTCGAAGATTCTCGTGGAGCAGCACGACGGGAAGGTGCCGCAGAGTTTCGACGCGCTGGAGGAATTGCCCGGCGTCGGCCACAAGACGGCGAGCGTGGTGATGGCGCAGGCGTTTCATGAGCCGGCGTTTCCGGTCGACACGCACATCCACCGGCTGGCGCAGCGTTGGAAACTGACGGACGGGCGCAGCGTGGAGCAGACGGAAAGGGATTTGAAGGCGCTGTTTCCGCGCGACCGCTGGAATCCGCTGCACCTGCGGATCATTTATTACGGGCGCGAGCACTGCACGGCGCGCGGCTGCGATGGGACCGTGTGCGAGATCTGCCGAACGCTGTTTCCGGACCGGAAGCGGGCGGTGGCGACGCGAAAGTAGGGCCGGCGACGCGGCATCGGGGATTTGGGTTGTGATTACGAGATTGCGGCTCGCCCGGACGGCTTGCCCTACCTTGGGGCGACTTTTGTGAAAACGGGATTGATTCGCGCGAGGGCGGGCGACACGTTCTCGCCTCTCACGCCGGACGCTTAGCTCAGTTGGTTAGAGCACGTGCTTCACACGCACGGGGTCACTGGTTCGAGTCCAGTAGCGTCCACCATCCGCCTCAGGCGGCGGGGCGGGGATGGAGATCGCGGCGAGCTTTGATCTGCTCCCACAACTCGACGGCGAAGCGGAGGTTTTTGGCCTTGTGGGCGAGTTCGCGCGCTTGCTGGGGATCGTCGGCGCGTTCGGCGGCGGTGCCGAGACGGCTCTGCACGATGCGCAATTCGCGTTCGCAGCCGTGGACCATCTGGATGATTTCGCTGCGTTCGGAGGGAGGCGGCGGCGAACTCGGCAAAACCTCGAGAGGGATCAGTGAAACCCGGGTGGGGGCGTGGGCGGAAAAGGAAAGCGCGCCTCCGGAATCGGCGACGCAACCGGCGGGGGCCGGGCAGGTGTTGAAGCTCATGGAAATGCGACCGTATGCATCCGTGGAGTTCCGCAACGCGGAAAGCGATTCATCTGCAACGATCCGGCAAACCCCTAGAGGTTTTAGTGGGGAAACTCCTGAGAAACCGCGTCATTGCCCTCGCGGCGGGGCGTAATGCTTTTGTGGGCACGGGTCTAGGGCGGAGCACGAGCGCGCCACGGGAAATATTCCCAGCCCGGCTAAGTCCTCGCCAAATCGTCTTCCATTCGCCAACGTATGCGGCGCCCCTCCTCGCGCGAGTCCCGCGCCCGATCTTCCTTTTTCCCTTACATGGTCAGTCCCAACTCCCCTGAAACGCAGGGCGGCGCGCCCCTCGAGCGCGCGCCCCGCTCGCTCAACGACGTTGTTATCCGGCTCGCCGGTAACTCGCAGGACGGCATCCAGACGGTGGGCGGTTTCCTCGCCCGACTCGCGGGCCGCAGCGACCAGGACGTGATGACCTACATGACCATTCCGTCGACGATTTCCGGCGGGCCGTCGATTTTCCAGGTGCGCATGGGGACGGGCGACATCCTTTCGTCCGGCGACCGGGCGGACATGCTGGTGGCGTTTTATCAGCACAGCTACGAGGCGCACATCGGCTCGCTCCGGCCGGGCGGCGTGCTGCTTTACGACTCGGATCACGTGAAGCCGAATACGCAGGACAACTCGTTCTCCTACGTCGCCGTGCCGATCACGTCGGCGACGGTGGAATCCGTGGGCGGCGCGGGGAAGGACAAGGGCAAGAACATCTTTATCCTCGGTTTGATCGCGCGGGTGTTCGATCTCGACGTGGCGAAGCTGACGACGCTCATCAAGGAGCGTTTTGGCGGGAAATCCGAGGACGTGGTGCGCAACGCGATGCTGGCGTTCGACGCGGGGTATGCCTGGCCGCAAAATAATTTGCGCGACATCTTTTATCGCTTCGAGGCGGCCGAGCGCACGGCGTCGACCGGGCGTCCGCAGGTGACGATGGACGGCAACATGGCGCTGACCTACGGCCTGCTCGCCGGCGGCGTGCGGCATGGCGCGGGTTATCCGATCACGCCGTGGTCCTCGATCATGGAAATGCTTCGCACGGAGCTGCCGAAATACGGCGGCATCTTTGTGCAGTGCGAGGACGAGATCGCGTCGGTTTCGACCGCGCTCGGTTTTTCCTACACGGGCCGGCTCGCTGTGACGGGCAGCTCGGGTCCGGGGCTATCGTTGAAGATGGAAGCGCTGGGCTGGGCGGTGATGGCGGAGATGCCGCTGGTCGTGATCAACGTGCAACGCGGCGGACCGTCGACCGGTTTGCCGACGAACGTGGAGCAGAGCGATTTGATGCAGGCGATCTATGGCAGCCACGGCGACACGCCGCGCGTGGTGCTCGCGCCGAAAAACGTGGAAGACTGCTTCTATATCGGCCTGGAGGCGACGCGCATCGCGCGCGACTACAGCACGCCTGTGCTCATTCTTACGGATCAGGCGTTGTCGTCGCGCATCGAGGCGTTCGACGAGCCGGATCTGGCGAGCCTCATGGTCGATCCGAAGCCGGATCTCTCGCCGCGCGGGGCGGATTTCAAACCGTATCCGCTGGACCGCATCACGCGCCACGCGCCGCCGGGGGCGAAGATCGAGTCGAATAAATATCCGACGGTGACGGGGCTCGAGCACGACGAGCTGGGACATCCGACCGGCAGCCCGGCGTTGCACATGAAGATGACCGCGAAGCGTCGCGAGAAGATCAAGGCGCTCGGCGCCTCGCTGCCGGATCCGGAATTCAACGGCGACAGCTCGGGCGAGTTTTTGCTGGTCACGTGGGGTTCGAGTTATGGGCCGGGGCGCGAGGCGCTCGTGCGCATCCGGCACGCCGGCGTCAAAGGCGCGCATCTTCACCTGCGGCACCTTCATCCTTTGCCGCCGCGGCTCGAGGAGACGTTTGCCCGTTTCCACAAGATCGTCGTCGTCGAGCTCAACGACGAAGGCCTCTACGGTTTCGGGCAGCTCACGATGATGCTGCGTGCGCGTTATGCGAATCCCTCGATCGTCAGCGTGACCAAGACCGACGGCCTCACCTTCAAAGTCAGCGAAATCGTCGCCGGTGTGGCGCGTCATCTCGAAAGCCAGGCGCTCGATCCCTCGCTCGGCGCTGCATCGCACAGTGCCCTCGCGGTCGCCCGCTGAACGCCAACCTCACGACAACCTTCATCCCTCTTTCTTCATGTCCACTGCCGCAATTCCCCAAGCCGCCGCGCCGGCGGCTCCGACCGCACCGACTGCCAACGGACAACTCACCAAAAAAGCCCTGACGGCGGATCATCCGACGTGGTGTCCGGGCTGCGGCGATTTCGCCGTGCTCGCGGTGTTTTACCGGGTGCTGGAGAAGTTGAACTATCCGCACGAGAAGATCGTCACGTTTGCCGGCATCGGGTGTTCGTCGCGTTTTCCGTATTTCGTCAACACGCACGGCGGGCACTTTCTGCACGGGCGTTCGCTGCCGTTTGCGGCGGGCATCAGTCTCGGCGACGACGATCTGCACGTGTTTGCGTTTGGCGGCGATGGCGACGGGTTTTCGATCGGCGGAAACCATCTCGTGCACACGGCGCGTAAGAACGTGAATCTCACGTATGTGATCATGGACAACTCCGTCTATGGTCTGACGAAGAAGCAGACCTCGCCGACGTCGCCACTCGGCTTCAAGTCGAAGACGGACCCGACGGGCGCGATCGACCAGCCGATCAATCCGATGCGCACGCTGCTCAACAGCGGGGCGACGTTTGTGGCGCGCAGCCATGCGACGCAGGTGAATCATATGACCGAGATGCTGTTGCGCGCGGCGAAGCATCCGGGATTTTCGGTCGTCGAGATTTTGTCGGAATGCGTGGAGTTTTATCCGGGCGCATTTGACGCGGGCAACCCGCGCAAAGGCGGGGCGTTCACGTTGATCGAGGAGAAGAAAAACGACGGCACGCCGGAGGATGCGGCGCGCCACGACACGAGCGATGAGGTGGCGGCGTTCAAGCTGGCCCATCAGGCGTGGCCGGGATCGTTCGGTGTGTTTTACGAGACCAAGCGGCCGACGAAGAACCAACTCGAAGCCGGGCTGATCGCGAAGGCGAAGGAGCGGACGAAAGGGGCATCCGACCTGGCGCTGTTGCAGGCATCGTTCGCGAAGTTGAGGTAGGTTCGTCGGAGAAGGAGCGGCGAACGCCAGCGAGCCAGGGGGTTCGTTGGCTGGCTGGCGCCTGCCGCCACGAGCGGGCGCGGCCAGGTTGTCCCAGCGAGTGACGCGGACGCGAAACAGAGTGTCGCGACTGGCTGTCCATTGCAGCGGCCCTTCCGAGGGACACGCTGGCGACCGGGCTGGCGCGAAGATTGCGAAAGGAGTTCATCATGGATTTCGCCAAGCTCACGCAAATGTCGCGGCAGGCCGTCACGGACGCGCAAAACGTCGCCCGGCGGCTGAATCATAACGAAGTGGATACATGGCATCTCCTGTCGGCGCTGCTCGGGCAGGAGAATGGGATCGTGCCGGGATTGTTGGAGAAATTGTCGATCGGCCCGGGGGCGATGCAGCTGGCGGTGGAGCGCGAGCTCGATCGGTTGCCGAAGGTCACGGGCAGTGTCGATACGTCGAAGATCTATGTGACGCAGGCGGTGAACGATGCGCTGACGCGCGCGGAGACCGAGGCCGAGCAGTTGAAGGACGAGTATGTGTCGGTCGAGCACCTGTTCCTCGGTTTGCTCGAGGTGGCGAAGCCGGACGGGCTGAAAAATCTGTTCAAGAGTTTCAACCTCGACCGCAAGACCGTGCTGAAGGCGCTGCGGGACGTGCGCGGTTCGCAGCGGGTGACGACCGACAATCCGGAGGCGACGTATCAGGCGCTGGAAAAATACGGCGTCGATCTCGTGGCGCAGGCGCGGAAAGGAAAGATGGATCCGGTGATCGGTCGCGACGAAGAGATTCGCCGGGCGATCCGTATCCTTTCCCGCAAGACAAAGAACAATCCGGTGCTGATCGGCGAACCGGGCGTGGGCAAGACGGCGATCGTGGAAGGGCTCGCGCAGCGGATCCTGCGCGGCGACGTGCCGGAAGGGTTGAAGGACAAGACGATTTTCTCCCTCGATATGGGCGCGCTCGTGGCGGGCGCGAAGTATCGGGGCGAGTTCGAGGAGCGGTTGAAAGCGGTGCTCACGGAGATCAAGCAGAGCGAAGGGCGTATCGTGCTCTTCATCGACGAGCTGCACTTGATCGTGGGCGCCGGCAAAACCGAAGGTGCGATGGACGCGGGCAATCTGCTGAAGCCGATGCTCGCGCGGGGCGAGTTGCACTGCATCGGTGCGACGACCCTCGACGAATACCGGAAGCACATCGAGAAGGACGCGGCGCTGGAGCGTCGTTTTCAGCCGGTCGTGGTCGATCAGCCGACGGTGGAGGATGCGATTTCGATTCTGCGCGGCTTGCGCGAGCGGTTCGAACTGCACCACGGCGTGAAGATCCAGGACAACGCACTGGTGAGCGCGGTGGTGTTGTCCAATCGCTACATCAGCGACCGGTTTTTGCCGGACAAGGCGATCGACCTCATGGACGAGGCGTGCGCGATGATCCGCACCGAAATGGATTCGATGCCGCAGGAGCTGGACGAACTGACGCGTCGCGTGTTGCGGTTGGAGATCGAGGAGACGGCGCTCGCGAAAGAGAAGGACGAGGCGAGCGCGCGCCGCCTCGAGGTGTTGCGCAAGGAGCTCGCCGAGGCGCGCGAAAAGGCGAATGCGATCAAACTCCATTGGGAGCGCGAAAAAGGGTCGATCGAGAAGACACGAAAGCTGCGCGAGGCGATCGAGGCGGCGCGACTCGAGATGGAAAAGGCGGAGCGCGCGTATGATTTGAACAAAGTTGCGGAGCTGCGGCACGGAAAGATTCCGCAGATGGAGGCGGAGCTGAAGCATCTCGAGCAGGCGGGTGCGGCGACGACGCTGTTCAAAGAGGAAGTCTCGCAGGAGGAAATCGCGGAAGTCGTTTCGAAGTGGAGTGGCGTGCCGGTGACGCGGCTCGTCGAAGGCGAAAAGGAAAAATTGCTGCGGCTCGAAGAGGTGTTGCACGAGCGCGTGGTCGGCCAGCACGAGGCGGTGACGCTCGTAACGGAAGCGATCCTGCGCGCACGCAGCGGGATCAAGGATCCGCGGCGGCCGGTGGGAAGTTTCCTGTTTCTCGGGCCGACGGGCGTGGGCAAGACGGAGCTGGCGAAGACGCTGGCGGAAACGCTGTTCGACACCGAGGCGGCGATGGTGCGCATCGACATGTCGGAATACATGGAGAAGCACAGCGTCGCGCGAATGATCGGTGCGCCTCCGGGTTATGTGGGCTACGACGAAGGCGGGCAGTTGACCGAGGCGGTGCGGCGAAAGCCGTATGCGGTGATCCTTTTCGACGAAATCGAGAAGGCGCATCCGGACGTATTCAACGTGCTCCTACAGGTGCTCGATGACGGACGCATCACGGATTCACAGGGCCGCACGGTGGATTTCAAGAATACGGTCATCATCATGACCTCGAACATCGGCTCGCGCTTCCTGCTCGAAGGGGTGACGGGAGAGACGATTCCCGACAGCGTGCGCGAGAGCGTGATGGCGGAATTGCGGCGCAGTTTTCGCCCGGAGTTTCTCAACCGCATCGACGACACGATTCTGTTCAAACCCCTCACGCTGGAGGAGATCACGACGATCGTGGACCTGCTCCTGGCCGATTTGAACAAGCGGCTGGCGGAGCGGCGGGTGACGGTGGTGCTGGACAAGAAAGCGAAGGATTGGGTCGCCGAGCGGGGCTACGATCCGGTCTTTGGCGCGCGGCCGTTGAAACGGTTTCTCCAGCGCAATCTCGAAACCAAGCTGGCGCGGGCATTGATCGCCGGCGAAGTGGCGGAGGGCGCGGACATCACGTTCACGGTTCAGAACGACGGGTTAGCGCAGGTGCATGGCCCGCGTGCGGCGAAGAAGGTGACCTCCTGAACCGGACGTCCGGCGGCCCCATCGTGGTTACTTCGGCCAAGTGAGTTCCACTTCCATGCGGGCGAGGCGTTTTAGGATGCGCCACTCGGCGCGCAACGGCCACCAATCGTAGAGGTAGACCTCGAGGGGGCGCCACATCGCGACCCAGCCGACGATGATGAAGCTCTCCCGGAGAATGCCCGAGAGCGTCGATACGCCGAGCTTCTCGAGGAGGTTTCCGATGACGAGGCAGACTGCGAGGAACAGCAGACCGATCACGAGACTGATGCGTCCGCGCCGCATGAGCTGGCGGAACTCGCGGTGTTTGCTCTCGGCGCGCTCGTTGAAGTGGTGCCGGACGGCGTTCGGCGTCTCTGCCGCGCGCTCGGCGGGCGGCGCGGCGGCGAGGTCGATGATCAGTTTCAGATCCTGGCCGGGTGGCAGCTCCCGCGCCCAGCTCACGATGAAGTCTTCGGCGTCGCCATCGAGATCGCGATCGATGAACGGCGACGGGTCCATCGAATTGAAGAG
>JAEZAD010000344.1 GCA_023430565.1 Verrucomicrobiota bacterium | reverse complement strand
CATATATCTTCTCATAATTATGGTCAGTTCCTCATGAGGACATTGATCATAGATGTATAGCTGAATGTCTGTAAAGTTTACAACAAAGAGCTTTATCGGACCAGTATACTTTGACACCTTCTGAGCTAAATCAACAACCTTCTGCTTCGCACGGTCACTGGTATACGGCGGCGCATGAAAGTAAGTTGCAGACAGCGATACCCCTCTCTTGGAAAGCATATAACCAGCTACAGGACTATCAATTCCTCCGGACAACAAAAGCATAGCCTTCCCGTTAGATCCGACGGGCATTCCGCCCAGGCCAGGTATTACGATAGAATAAACATAACATTTTGTTCTAACCTCTACCGTTACGCGGACGGAGGGCACATGTACATCAACCTTCATTTCAGGGAAACGTCTTAACAAATAAGCTCCCATCTCGATACAGATTTCAGGAGAGGTATAAAAATAATTTTTATCTGCACGCTTCGCTTCAACCTTAAAGGTGAAATTACGATCCGGATACATCATTTCCACATAATCGCCGACACCCTTAGTTAATATCTCCCACTCGGAACTTTCAATCACTGCTACCGGACATATAGAAGCGATACCGAACACCTTCCTAAGCGCTGATATGGTCTCATCATAGTCATAACCTTCCGGGCATTCTACAAATATCCTTCCCTGTTCCTTTGTTACCTCAAATTCACCCAGAGCACTGAGCGAATCCTTAATCCGATCTCGCAGGGCATTCTCAAAAATGTAACGGTTGTTACCCTTCAATCCTATTTCTGCGTATTTTATCAAAAATGCTTTAAACATCTTTCCTCCATCTACGTGCTGACACGCTGTAACATTATCGATCCTTCGATCGGTTTTCTCAAGTTCGTCTATCTCTTACGGGTATATCTTCTTAAGTTGGGTACTAATTCCTTGATCTGTTCCAGAGTATAATCTATCTCCTCCTCGGTGGTCATACTCGACATAGAGAAACGAAGAGTAGAATCCATCAGCTCCTTAGGCATCCCGATGGCCGCCAAGGTAACACTCGGAGTCGGATGATGAGAGCTGCAGGCAGATCCTGAAGATACGTAAATGCCTCTATCTTCTAAAGCATGAAGCAACACTTCGCTGCGAACTCCACGAAATGATACACTCATGATATGTGGAGCGGTTGCCTTAAGTTGTTCCATATTAAAATCCGGCGTGCATTCCATCGTTATCCCGTTGATGGTTACATCGTCTAGCTTATATATTTCCCTTAAGAACTTCTGTTTCAGATAATACATTCGCTCTATCTTCTCATCAAAATTCTCATAAAGTTCAGCGACAGCTTGTCCCAAACCAGCGATACCAGGTACATTCTCTGTTCCCGAACGAAGTCCCCTTTGATGTCCACCACCATATACAACCGGATTAATCTTCACCTTATCACTTACATATAAAGCTCCAATCCCCTTGGGACCGTGTATTTTATGTCCACTGAAGGATAAGAGATCAATTCCTTCCCTTTTCGGATAGATACGGTATTTACCGAAGGCTTGTACGGCATCCACATGTATGATTAGGTCCTTTTTTCTATTTTTAAGCTCCTTTATAAGCTCTGTAATCTCTTGAACTGCTCCAATTTCATTATTCACATACATCAAGGATATCATTAGGGTATTCTCTCTGATCAGCTCGAATAATTGTTCTTTTATCAGCTTACCCGCTCCGTCTACCGGAGCAAAGCTTATCTCAAACCCCAATTCCTCCAGATGCACTAAAGGTTGATGTACGGATGGATGCTCTATTCTCGTAGTTATAATATGATTACCACGGCGTTTGTTGGCTAAAGCGGTCCCTATAAGAGCAAGATTATTTGATTCGGTACCTCCTGAAGTAAACAAAATCTCCTTTGGCTCTACCTTAAGACTGGCCGCAATAATGGACGCCGCCTCCTTCATATGCCGCTCTGCTTTTACGCCGAGACGATGCAGCGAAGAAGGATTGCCATAATCCTCATATAATACCTGTACCAACTTATCCCGAACACCGTCGGTCACTTTTGTTGTTGCTGAATTATCTAAATATATTTCCATCAACGTATTCCATCCTTAAACAATCGTTCGGTGCCGGACGCACCTATGCTAACTAGTATACCACAACAATCCATAATTATGAAAGATATTTATTTCTATTGTTCGTAAAACAGATTTAACGGTTACTGTTCAGACCACAGTAATGCAGCAAAATGAGTTTGACTAATATTTTAACTGTAACTTTTAATCATATAAACTCGGATAAGAGAGCCTGCTAGACTCCAGCACTTTCAATATGTAAAAAGGATTTACACTTAGCTCTCCGGCGTCTGTCTCAATATATATCCCTAGATGAAGGTGTACATCAAATTGGCCGATGGTTCCTTCCTTACCATATCCGCTGTCGCCCATAAAGCCTAAGAGCTGGCCGGCAATGACCCCATCCCCTTCTTTGATTCCATCAACATAATCCGAAAGATGAGCATAATAAAAGTAACCACCGGATCTAGAACGTATTCCCACCCGATATCCTCCCTGCTCGAGCCAT
>JAEZAD010000315.1 GCA_023430565.1 Verrucomicrobiota bacterium | reverse complement strand
TCAGGATGAACAACGCCTCGAACATGATCGCGAAGTGATACCACAGCGCGACCGCCGTCCCGCCGCCAAACGCCCCCGCAAACATCTGCGCCATCCCCGCCGCAAACGTCGGCGCGCCGCCCGCCCGCCCCACCATCGTCTTCTCGCCCATCTCCGCCGCCAGCGCATCCATCTGCGCCGTCGTCACCGGAAACCCCAGCGCTGTCACCTGCGCCGTCACCGCCGCCGGCTCCCCGCGCATGTTGATCGCGAAATACTCGCCCGGCTCCATCGCACACGCCGCAACCAACGCCATGATCCCCACCATCATCTCCGTCGCCATCGCCCCATAGCCCACGACGCGAATGTCCTTCTCTCGCGCCAACAGCTTCGGCGTCGTCCCCGACGAAATCAGCGCGTGAAACCCCGACACCGCCGCGCACGCGATCGTGATGAAGCAAAACGGAAACACCGGCCCCGCGAACACCGGCCCCGTCCCATCGATGAACTTCGTCACCGCCGGCATCTTCAACATCGGCGCCAGAATCACGATCGCCACCCCCAGCAGCGCCACCGTCCCAACCTTCATGAATGTGCTCAGATAATCCCGCGGCGCGAGCAGCAGCCAGACCGGCAGCACCGAAGCGAGGATCCCGTATCCAATGATCCACCACGCCAGCGTCGTTCCTTTCAGCGTCAGCGCTGCATCCCACCCCCACGCATGCACGAACTGCCCCGCGTAAACCGCCCCCAGCAGCGCCACGACGCCAAACACGCTCACAATCGCCAGCAACCGCCCGCTGTGCCCGCCAAACCGCATCGCGCACCCCATCACGACCGCGATCGGCATCGTCGCCGCAATCGTGAACAGCCCCCAGGGGCTCTCCGCGAGCGCGTTCACCACGACGAGCGCCAGCACCGCCAGCAGGATCACCATGATCGCGATGATGCTCACCAGCGCCGCAAAGCCCGCAAACGGCCCCACCTCATCCCGCACCATCTGCGCCAGCGACTTCCCGCCGCGCCGCACCGAACAGAACATGATCACGCAATCGTGCACCGCCCCGCCGAGCGTCGCACCGATCAGGATCCACAACATCCCCGGCAAAAACCCGAACTGCGCCGCCAGCACCGGCCCGACCAGCGGACCCGGCCCCGCGATCGCCGCAAAGTGATGCCCAAACACCACCCAGCGATTCGTCTTCACGAAATCCTTCCCATCCTCCTTCACCACCGCCGGCGTCGCCCGCAGCTCGTCGAGCGTCAGCACCTTCGCCGTCAGCCACGCCGAGTGAAAACGATACGCCACCGCAAACACGCACGTCGCCGCCACCACCATCCACAACGCACTCACCGCCTCCCCGCGCGACAGCGCCAGCACCGCGATCGACCCCGTCCCGAGCGCGATCACCGCGCCCCATCCGACCACGCGCAACCATTTCAAACCATCCGCAGACCCAGCGACAGCAGCAGCATCATTCATGGGGGAAAGAGAAAGCCGCGCGATCCTGCCACTCACTCTTCCGGCCGCAAGCCTCGGCCCCCAAAGGATCGTTTTCGTTCTCGTAATCGTTCTCGTTCTCTCGCCGCCTCGGTTTGAACCCAGAGACACAGGGCCACAGAGAATCCCAAAAACCCGGCCTTTGTTCGGCCGCTTCTCACTTCCCCCAACCCAAACTCCGCAAATCCCGCGCAGCCTTTAACATTGCCCGCCCTCCTCACGCCCGATTGAACGCCCTTCGCCCCGGCCGGTCCAATTCCCCCTCCGCCCGCCCATTCGGCCCCAACCGCCACCCTCACCTCCTGTTTTTATGAGCGACGCCTTCCGCATCTATCCGATCGATATCGTCATCTTCGTCGTCTTCGTCATCGCCGTCGTCACCACCGGCCTCATCAAGAGCCGCGGCGAAAAAGGCGGCAGCTCCGAGGACTACTTCCTGGCCGGCCGCGGACTCAGTTGGTGGCTCATCGGTTTCTCGCTCATCGCCGCCAACATCTCCACCGAACAATTCGTCGGCATGTCCGGCAACGCCGCCTCCCACGTCGGCCTCGCCATCGCCAGCTACGAATGGATGGCCGCCATCACGCTCGTCGTCGTCGCGTTCTGCTTCCTGCCCTACTTCCTTCGCGCCGGCATCTACACGATGCCCGAATTCCTCGAATACCGCTTCAGCGCCAGTGCCCGCTCGTTCATGGCGATCGCCACGATCTTCATCTACCTGCTCCTCCTCGGCGCCGTCACCTACTCCGGCGCGCTCACGATCACCACGCTCGCCGGCACCGCCGGCTACAACGTCAGCATGATCAACGCCTCCCTCATCATCGGGATCGTCGCCATGCTCTACGTCACCGCCGGCGGCCTCAAAGCCTGCGCGTGGGCCGACCTCATCCAGGGCAGCGCTCTCATTGTCGGCGGCGCCGTCATCATGTATTTCGCCTTCAACAAACTCGGCCTCGCCACCGAAGCCGCCACCGTCGTCAGCACCCACACCGGCGCCATCGAAACCGTCCAGCTCGCCGCCGGCTCCAGCAGCGTCGAGCGCTTCTTCGAGCTCAACGGTCCGCGCATGAACATGTTCCTGCCCGCAACCGACAACGTCCTTCCCTGGACCGCCCTCCTCCTCGGCCTCTGGATTCCCAACTTCTACTACTGGGGCCTCAACCAATACATCACGCAGCGCACCCTCGGCTCCGCCTCCCTCGCCCAGGGCCAGAAGGGCATCGTCTTCGCCGCGTTCATGAAGCTCATCATCCCGTTCGTCATCGTCGTGCCGGGCATGATCGCGTTTAACCTTTTCTCGAACGACATGCGCCTCGAAGCCGGCCCCGAAAAAACCGCCGCGCTCGTCCGCTACTTCAAATCAAATCCCGAAACCCAAGTCGTCGCCACCGCCGAAGCCCCCAGCGCCGCCCAAATCGCCGCGCTTCCCACCGACCGCTACCTCATCGCGATCTACCCCGACCAAGCCGCCCTCAACGCCGCCAACATCCGCCACACCTTCGTCCTCCCCGTCACGCGCCAGCACTTCGACTCCCTCACGCCCGCGCCGTTCTCGCTCTTCACCTCCGACGATCACGCCTGGCGCAACGTCAACCCCGCCCTCGCCGCGGAAATCGACGCCTACAACACCCGCACCGCCGCCGCCGCGTCCGCCGCCGGCGCCGCCACTTCTTCCGAAAAGTTCATCGCCTACAAATACGACACCGCCCTCGCCCAACTCCTCGCCCGCGTCCTCCCGCAGGGCAAAGGCTGGGTCGGCTTCGTCCTCGCCGCCCTCCTCGGCGCCGTCGTCAGTTCCCTCGCCGCGATGCTCAACGCCGCCTCCACCATCTTCGCGATGGACATCTACAAGAAACACCTCGCGAAAAACGCCTCGCAAAAATCCATCGTCCTCCTCGGCCGCCTCTCCGTCGTCGTCTTCACCGGCGTCGCCGTCTTCCTCGCCCCCCAGCTCGGCAATCCAAAAATCAGCAACAGCATCTTCACCATCATCCAGGAAGGCCAGGGCTTCATCTCTCCCGGTATCCTCGCCGTCTTCGTCTTCGGCCTCCTCGTCCGCAAAGCCCCGCACGTCTGTGGCATCGTCGGGCTCCTCACCAACGTCGTCGCCTACGGCACCCTGAAATTCGCCGTCCCCCAAATCCAGTTCCTCAACCGCATGGCGATCTGCTTCGCGCTCTGCATCGCCGTCATGACCATCCTCCGCCTGGCGAAACCGCTCCCCGAGCCCTTCGCCTTCCGCCACAACACGACCGTCAGCATTGAAACCTCCAAAGGCGCCAAACTCGCCGGCTACGCCGTCGTCGCCATCACGCTCCTCTTCTACGTGATCTTCAGCCCGTGGGGTATCGCCCGGTAAGCCAGCCGCGTCCAGCGGCTGACTTACATCGTTCTCGTAATCTTTCTCGTTCTCATTCTCGCCGAATAGAACGAGAACGAGAACGAGAACGAGAACGAGAACGAGAACGAGGAAAGACCCCCTTCCCACCGTCCGCCTCAAATTAATTGGAGGTTGGACCTTCCCTGGAGCTTGGATCTTGGTTCTTGGAGCTTTCCTCACGCATGGACCTCGCCCACCGCCGCCGCCCCGCCACCGATCGCCACGTCCAACTCATGGCCACGTGTCTGTGCGACGCCTTCTACGACGACGTCGCCCGCGCCACCGTCGAGGTCCTCGAATTCCTCGGCTGCACCATCGAATTCCCCGAAGCCCAAACCTGCTGCGGACAACCCCCGTTCAACGGCGGCGACTGGCCCGCCTCGCGCAAAATCGTCCGCCACACCGTCGCCACTTTCGCCGGCGAAACCCCCGTCGTCGTCCCTTCCGGCTCCTGCGCCGCGATGATGTTCCACGGCGCCCTCCTCGAATTCGAAAACGAACCCGATCTCCCCGCCGTCACCGCGCTCGCCTCACGCACCTGGGAGCTCGCCGACTTCATCGTCAACGCCCTCGGCACCACGTCCTGGCCCGGCGAATACAAAGCCACGATCGCCTTTCACCGCTCCTGCCACTCCCGCGGCACCCCGAGTGGCGACGCCGCGCTTCAACTTCTTTCCTCGATTTCCGGCACGCGCGTCGTCCCCGTCGGCGAAGGCGAACAATGCTGCGGCTTCGGCGGCACCTTCTCCGTCGCCTTCCCGAATGTCTCCACCGCGATGGGCACGTTGAAGCTCGAGCACCTCCGCGCCGAAAACCCCGACGTCGTCGTCTCCGCCGACATGAGCTGCCTCATGCACCTCAACGGCCTCGCCGAAAAATCCGGCACCGCGATCCGCCCCCAGCACCTCGCCCAAATCCTCCGAGACTCCCTGAAAAACGCCGGACTATTAACCTCGAACGCACACGAATAGACGCGAATCCGACCGCTTATTCGTGGTTCAAGAAATTCCGATCCTTCAACCACGGATGAACACCGATAAACACAGATCCAAACCTCGGGCTCCCTCGGGAATCCGTGTTCATCGGTGTCCATCCGTGGTCAAAAATTCCGAA
>JAEZAD010000309.1 GCA_023430565.1 Verrucomicrobiota bacterium | reverse complement strand
CGCGGATCGTCCGCGCCATGCGACAGTCCCGCGCCGCCGTGATCCGCACTCAAAATAATCAACGTCGATTCCCGCACCCCCGCCCGCTCCAGCGCCGCCATGATTTCGCCGAGTTGCGTATCGGTTTTCTCGATCGCCGCCACCTGCTCCGGCGAACCCCACCCCTTCCCGTGCCCCGTGCCGTCCACATCCGGGAAATGCAAAAACAACAGCTCCGGCTTGTGCTCCTCGATCAACTTCACCGCCTCGCGCACCACGATCTCGTTCCCGCCCGTGTTCGGCGGCGGCACGAACGAATGCGTTAGCGTCCCCGGCTTCTGCAGCGTCGTGAACTTCGACTTCCCCGCCACCATCGCCGTCGTGTAGCCCGCCTTCTTCGCCATCTCCATCACCGTCGGCACCTGCGGATAAACCTGCTCGCTCAACGGCAGATCGCTGTTCCAGCTGATCCCATGGCGCCCGGGCGAGACGCCCGTCACCATGCTCGTGTGCGAGGGCAGCGTGATCGCGACCGCCGTCGTCTTCGCCCAAAACGTATACGCCCCGTCGCGCAGCATCCCGCGCAGCACCGGCATGTCCGCCAGCAGCGCGCGATCCGGCCGCAGGCCATCCACGCTGATGATCACCACGCGCTCGATCGCCGGAATCGGCCGCTCCGCCTTTCCCACCGACACGCCATACTGCGCCCACGCCGTGGTCACGCACACTGCCGCCGCAAAACACCACAAGACCCGTTTCATCCCCGAAAGCATTCTTCCTTCCCGCGCAGCCCCGCAAGCTTCCTTCCTGCGAATCCGTTCCATTGACAACCCACCCGCCGCTCGCGTCGCTTTCCTCCCGTGTCCACCCGCGAAAAGATCCTCGTCGCCATGTCCGGCGGCGTCGACAGCTCCGTCGCCGCCCTCCTGCTCAAGCAGCAAGGCCACGACGTCGTCGGCGCCTACATGAAAAACTGGATCAACGAGGACAACGTCATCGGCCACTGCCCCTGGATGCAGGACATCGACGACGCCCGCCGTGTCGCCGAGCAAATCGGCATCGAGTTTCGCGTCGTGAACCTCATGCAAGATTACCGCGAGCGCGTCGTCGCGTATTTGCTCGACGGTTACGCCCGCGGCCTCACGCCGAACCCCGACGTGATGTGCAATCGCGAGATCAAATTCGGCGTTTTTCGCGCCTGGGCCCGCGACCACGGTTTCGCCGCCGTCGCGACCGGCCACTACGCCCAACGCGTCCCAACCGAAAAGCACAGCGCGAACTTTTCCCTCCTCGAAGGCGCCGACCCCAACAAGGACCAATCCTACTTCCTCGCGCTCCTCTCGCAGGACCAACTCCGCGACGCCCGCTTTCCCATCGGCCACCTGCCAAAACCCGAACTCCGCCGCCTCGCCCGCGAAGCCGGCCTCGCCACCGCCGACAAAAAAGACAGCCAGGGCATCTGTTTCATCGGCGAAGTGAAAATGCAGGATTTCCTCCGTGCCTACGTCCCCGACGCCCCCGGCCCGATCGTGCGCGCCACCGATGATCATGAGCTCGGCACACATCGCGGTCTTCATTTCTACACGCTCGGTCAGCGCAAGGGCATCGGCATTCCTTCCAACACGGACCACAAAGCCTATGTCGTCGTCGGCAAACGCGCGTCGGACCGCGCCCTCCTCGTCGCCTTCGATTCGCCCGACGCCCCCGGTCTTTTCCAACGCGAAATCCGCGTCCACTCGCTCAGCTGGATCAACGAGCCCCTCACTCACACCCGCCCACTCGAAGGCCGCGTCCGCTATCGCGACCCACGCATCCCGCTCGAATTTATCCCCGAAAGCGCCGACACCGCTCTCATCCGTTTCCAGGATCCGCAACGCGGTCTCGCCAGCGGCCAGATTCTCGCTTTCTACGATGGCCCGCGCCTCCTCGGCGGCGCCGTTTATTCCTGAACAAGTAGCGGCGAACGCCAGCGAGCCGACTTCGATTTTCCCCATGCTCCCCTCCAAGACATTCCGTATCCTCCTGCTTCCTTTCGCGCTCGCCAGCGCCGTCGTCTGCGCCCGCGCCGCCACGCCCTCGCCGCTCCCGACGATCGCCCCCGTCGAAGCCGGCTTTTCCGCCGAGCGCCTCGACACGCTCCATCGCAACCTCCGCGCTCCCGTCGACGCCGGCCGCTACTCCGGCTACATCTTCATCCTCGCCCGCGACGGCCAGATCGTCGACTTCCGCGCCCACGGCCACCGCGACCTCGAAGCCGGCGCACCGATGCAAACCGACTCCATCGTGAAGATCTTCTCCATGTCGAAGGTCATCACCTCGACCGCCATTCTCATGCTGATGGAAGAAGGCCGCCTGAAACTCGGCGACCCCGCGGAAAAATACCTGCCCGCGCTTAAGAACCGCAAAGTCTTCGTCGGCGGCACCGCCGACGCTCCCCGCCTCGCCGACGCCGAACGCCCGTTCACCGTCCGCGATCTCCTCACGCACACCGCCGGCTACTACTACGATGAATCCTGGTCCGCCGACGCCGTCCCGATGGAGCTCATGAGTCGCGCGAAAGTCATGGAAGCCACCAGCCTCGACGACTTCGTTAACCGCGTCGCCGCGCTCCCGCTGCACGAACAACCCGGCACGCGCTACCGCTACGGCATCAACACCGACCTCCTCGGCGCCATCATCGAAAAAGTCTCCGGCCAACCCCTCGACCAATTCCTTGAGCAACGCATTTTCGCTCCCCTCGGTCTGCGCGACACCAGCTTCTGGGTGCCCGAGGAAAAACGTTCCCGCCTCGCCAAAGTCTACCAGCGCGATTCCGCCGGCAGACTCGTCCCCAGCGCCTGGGCCAATACTCCGCTCGCCGGTCCCGATCGCCCATTTTTCAGCGGCGGCGGCGGACTCTACTCCACCGCCAGCGACTACGTGCGCTTCGCGCAAATGCTTCTCAACGGCGGCGAACTCGAGGGCACCCGCATCCTCAGCCGCAAGACGGTCGAGTTGATGACGCAAAACCACATCGCCCATCTCGCCGTCCCTCACCCCTTCAACACGCCCTCGCAGGGCTTCGGCCTCGGCGTTCGCATCCTCACCGACCTCGGCCAGAGCACGCTCCTCGGGACGCCCGGCACCTTCGGCTGGGACGGCGCCGCCACCACCAAAGTCGAAATCGACCCGACCGAACGGCTCGTCTCCATCGTTCTATTCCAGCATGTCCCCTTCAACCAGGACGATATCTTCGCCACCTTCGCCAACGGCTACTACTCCGCCCTGATCGACTAGATCACTCTTACGAAGAACTGAAGCCCCCGCGACCCAACCAAACCATCTTTTGTCATTCTGAGCGCAGCGAAGAATCCAGAGCGGCGGCGCACGCGGATATACACGTGGATTGTTCGCTGCGCTCCGAACGGTAGGCGGCGCTTCAGATGTGTCGCAGCTTCTCCGGGTTCATGATCGTATAGATCGCTCGTATTCGTCCTTCAGCTACCGCAAACGCCATCACTGAAACCCGCCCGTCCCGTCCGCGCATCAACGCGCCCGGCCCGCCGTTCACTCGCACGAGCGAAAACGCCGCGTCCGCAAATGCCCGCTCGTGCAGGCCCGCATAAAAGCGACTGATCCGGTCCGCGCCCAGAATCGGCCGCAACGCCGCGCGCACCCGCCCGCCACCGTCCGAATAAAGCACCGCGTCGTCCGTCAACATCGCCAGCAATTCGCCGATATTTCCAGTCGTGCACGCCGTCATGAACCGCTGCACCAGCCGCTCCGCACCACCGCGCGCTGTAGCGGCGAGCGCCAGCGAGCCGTCCCCTTCCACCGGGACCTCATGTTCCGCCCGCGCCGGTTCGCGCTGCGCCAGCCGATTCTTCGCGCGACTCACCATCTGCCGGCAGTTCGCCTCGCTCTTCCCCACGATCGTCGCGATCTCCACGTAGTCATACTCGAAGACTTCCCGCAGCAGAAACGCCGCTCGCTCCACCGGCCCGAGCGCCTCGAGCAAAACCAAAAACGCCACGCCCAACGAATCTGCCTGCGCCGCCACCCGGTCCGGCGCCGGCGCCGCGTGGTCGACAATCGGCTCCGGCAGCCACACGCCCACATACTCCTCCCGCCGCCGCCGCGCCGAACGCAGCTGATCGATGCCCAGCCGCGTGAGCGTCGCGACGAGCCACGCTTTCGGCGACTCGATCGCGTCCGCTTCTTGCGCCTGCCAGCGCACGTAGGTCTCCTGCACGAGGTCCTCCGCCTCCGCGACGCTTCCGAGCATTCGGTAGCCAATCCCGAACAACAGCGCCCGATGCGCGGTGAACGTCTCGACCATCGATCGTAATTCTTCGACGCCGGCCGGCGCTGACAATCCTCCGTTTGCGCCTCTCATCCGCCAAACCCCGGCGGCGTCCGAAACCCAACATTGAACCGGTTCCAGCCGTTGATCGCCACGATCGTCAGCGTCAGGTTCGCGAGTTCCGCCTCGGAAAACTCGCCCCGCGCCGCCGCAAAATCCGCCTCGTCCACGTGCGTTCCCGCCAACCGCGTCAATTTCTCCGTCCACGCCAGCGCCGTCTGCTCGCGCGACGTGTAAACATCCACCTCCCGCCACGCATCGAGCAGATACAACCGCTCATCCGTCTCGCCCGTCGCCTTCGCGTCGCGCACGTGCATATCGATGCAAAACGCACAGCCGTTGACCTGCGACGCCCTTAGCTTAACCAGATTCAACAGCGTCTCATCCAGCCCGCTCGCATCGACCGTCGCCTGCAACGCGAGCATCGCCTGGAATGCAGCCGGAGCCGCCTTCGCATAGTTCAATCGCGGAGTGCCTTGTTTCGTCAGAGTAT
>JAEZAD010000290.1 GCA_023430565.1 Verrucomicrobiota bacterium | reverse complement strand
CATTGTCCAAAAACACGGTCGTATCCGCACCCAGCACCCACGCGTCCGGAGTCCGTGCCGCCACCCAGTCCGCCTTTAATGCCGCATTGTGCGTCACCATCGTGCGCGGATCCGTCGTCTCCTCCTCATGCTCCGTCACATCTGCCACGACCACGGTAAACGGCAACCCGAGCTGCCCGAGCAGCTCTTTCCGCCGCGGCGACGCCGACGCGAGTATCAGTTCCGGTTCTTTCGACATCCTTCGCGAGCAAGTTGACCCGCCGCCCTCATGCAACGTTTTCTCCGTCTGGCAGTGTCTCAGCATGTCAGCGTTTCAGCTTTTCAGCGTTTGAAATCAATACGCCGTCTTCGGCGGAAAAAACACCTGCGCCAGCGTCTTCCCGGTGATCTGCAGATCCAGCCAAAGCGACCAGTGCGTGATGTAGTGCACGTCCCAATGATGCCGCCGCCGCAGCATCTCGCTCTCCAGAATCTCCCCGCGAAAACCCATGCTTTGCGCCAGCCCCGTGATCCCCGGCTTCACCAGATGCCGTGTGCGATACGCCTTCGTCTGCTGGCGAAACTCCTCGTCGAGCATCGGCATATACGGCCGCGGCCCCACCACGCTCATCTCGCCGCGCAACACGTTCCAGAATTGGGGAAACTCATCCAGGCTCCGCCGCCGCAAAAATCGCCCGAAGGGGAAAATCCGCTCGTCCTCCGCCCGCGCCTGCTGCGCCTCCGCCGCGGCGTCCCCGGTTTTTGCATACATCGAGCGAAACTTCACCATCGCAAACGCATTTCCCCGCATCCCCCGCCGCTCCCGGATGTGAAACAACGGCCCCGGCGCCTGCACCCGCTGCATCAGCCACACCCACAGGCACAGCGGCGGCAGCACCAGCACCACCACCGGCAACGCCACCGCCACGTCGAACGCCCGCTTCGTCAGCCGGTTCAACGGATCCTCCAGCGGCTCCTCCTGCAGCGTGTAGAAATGTCGTCCTTCCTCCGTGATCGGCACCAGCGGATGCGTGTAGCGCTCCTCGAGATTGTTGTGGATCAGCAGCCGGCAGCCCGCGTCCTGACACTGTTGCACGATCGTCCGCGCCTCCGCGTCGCTCGCCGGAAACTCCAACAGCACCACCTGCGCGACCTGCCCGCCTTCCAACACCCGCCCCAGCTCCCGCGCCTGTCCCAGCCACGGCACGCCCGCCGGCATCGCGCCCGCCGCCTGCGCATCGTCCGACAACACGCCCACCGGAAAAATCCCCAACGGCTCCTTGTCCCCGATCCAGTCGTTCAACCGCGAAAACGATTCCGCCTTTCCCATGAACACCGTCGGCAGCCGATGGCCTTTTTGAAACACCATCCGCGCCAGCACCCGCGGCAGCCGCGCATGCAACAGCGTCAACCCAAGCCAGCTCCACACAAGAAACGTCCCCAGAAAAAGCCGGCTGATGCTCCGGTCCTGCGTCGCAAACATCATCGTGAAGGTCAGCAGCGCCATCAACGCCGTCTGCCGCCCCGCCAGCCGCGCCGCATCCACCCAGTTCAACACATGGAATCGCGCCGCCAGCCGCACGATCTCGCGCGACGACAGCACCATCCCGCCCACCATGCACAGAAAATACGGGATCAGATTCACGTCCCGGCTCAGCCGCACGTAGGGCACATGATAAATTACGTTCGCGTAGAGCCAAAAAAAGACGCCCACAAACAACGTCGTCGCCCCCGCGTGAAGGTTGGCCAGGCCGCGCGCCCGGGTGGTGATCATGCGCCTTCGTTTTGCCGGCCGTCGCTCCGTCACGCAAGCCGTTCGCTCCGCCGCCAATGCCACTCGACAGCAAGAGATGAGCACATTTCTGCAACGAAGGAGCAGCCGACACCACTCCTCGTCCGCTAATCTTCCACGATGTCTCCCGCCATTCTCGACGCGCTGCGCCAGCGCCGCGACAGCATCCAGCAACGTTGGGAGACCCTGCAGCGCGTGGAGCCCGTCAACACGCCGCTCGCGCTGCCCGATGCGATGGCGCACCTCATCCCCGAATCGCTCGACGCCATCTTCCACGAGCTCGCCCAATCCGACGAACAATCCCTCACGCTCCGCGAAGTCCGCCGCACGACCCTTCCCATCTGCGGCTGCAACCGGAACCCCTACCTCGCCCATTTCAAAGCCGCCGAACAGGCGCTGCTCGAAGAGCTCGTGCTCCTGCAAGCCGACCAGCCTCCTCCTGCGCGACGTGAGCAGGATCTCGCCGCCATCGTTCGCGCCACCCGCCTTCTCGGCGGCGAGGAAATCGATGCGTTCTGCGGCGTGTGCCAGCACCGCGGCGAATCCCCCGGCTGCCGCCATTACGCCCACGCTCACTAACGGTGGAACCCGACGTCCCGTCGGCTTGTGCCACTCCGCCTTACCGCCGCCCGATCCGCCTCAACTCCGCCTCCCACGAACGCGTTTTGATCAGCTGCATCAGCATCGACAGGCTGCGATGCTCGAAAACAAACGCCAACTCGTTGTCTGCCCCGGGAAAATAGCGATATACCTTCGCGCCTTCGTCATGCGCGATGTGTCCCACGACGCTCCCGCCGCAGCACACCTCGATCGAACGGGCAGGCTGGACAGAAACGGTCGGGCGAAGCTGGAAAGCCGCGGCAACCACGCCCGCTTTCTTGCACCATGAGTGCCACCTGTCGTTAAAACTCTTCGGCGGCCACCGATTTTACATCTTGTTCAAACTTCCCTGACCCCGCCCAGATCCGAACGCGCCTATCCCCCTCGCGTTCCCTTTCGCCCAACCCCCGTCAACCGCGTCGCTTGCGTAAATACTCCCTCACCGGCCCGAGTTCGCGCGTGTTGAACACCTGCTCCTTTCTCAACCAGCCTTTTCGCGCCACATTCACGCCCGACCGCACATAAGCCAGTTCGCCCGTTTCGTGCGCATCCGGGTTGATCGACGACAACAGCCCCTTCTCCGCCGCCTTCCGCCAGTGCTTCCACTCCATGTCGAGCCGCCACGGGCTGGCGTTGATCTCGACAATCACGCCGTTCGCGATCGCCGCATCGATCACTTTCCTCGCGTCCACCTTGTAAGGTTCGCGCCGCAATAGAATCCGCCCGGTCAGGTGTCCCAGCATCGTCGTCCGCGGATGCTCGATCGCCCGGATGATTCGCGCCGTCATCGTCGCCTCATCCTGCGAAAAGGTGCTGTGCACCGACGCCACCACGTAATCGAGCTTCGCCAGCAACCCATCGTCATAATCCAACCGCCCATCCGGCAGGATGTCGCACTCCGTGCCGGAAAACACGTGCGTCTTGAACTGCCCGCTCGCGTTCAACGCCGCGATCTCCGCGATCTGTTTCAACAACCGCTCCTCCGTCAGCCCCTTCGCCTGCACGCTCGATTTCGAGTGATCCGCGACCCCGAAATACGCCCACCCCAAGGCCTCCGCCGCCGCCACCATTTCCTTCAACGTGTTCCGCCCGTCCGACGCCGTGGTGTGACAGTGAAACGTCCCCCGCAAATCCGTCATCTCGACCAGCCGCGGCAGTTCGCCTTTCTCCGCCGCTTCGACCTCACCGACACCCTCGCGCAACTCCGGCGGCACAAACGCCAGCCCGAGCGCCTTGAACAACTCCGCCTCGTTCGCGACCACCACCGATTCGTTGTTCCCCGCGCGCTTCGGCCCCTTCCGCTTCTTCACCGCCTCATCCGCTTCCTGCAACTTGGAACTCGGAACTGCGGACTCGGAACCGCTTTCGGCCACCGGCGACAACCCCCACTCGCTCAAACTCAACCCCCGCGCCAGCGCCCGCTGCCGCATCTGCACATTGTGGTCCTTCGAACCCGTGAAGTGATGCAGCGCAAACACGAACTGCTCCTCCGGCACGATCCGCAAATCCGCCTGCAGCCCCGTCACAAATCGCACGCTCGCCTTCGTCTCACCGCGCGCCGTCACCTCCTTCACCCCCGCGAGACTCACGAACCACTCCACCACCGGCTCCACGTCTGTCGCGGCCACGATGAAATCCAAATCTCCCACCGTTTCCACCCCGCGCCGCAAACTCCCCGCCGACTCCGCCCGCTTCACCTGCGGCAGCGCGCGCAGCCCCTTCACGATCGTCTCCGACACCGGAAACACCTCCCACCACAAATGCCGCCGGCCATACGCCTCGCGATTCTTGATGCCCGCCAGAATCTTTTCCTGCGTCTTCGCCCCGAACCCCGCCAGCTCCGCCACGCGCCCTTCTTCGCACGCCTTCGTCAGCGTCGCGATATCCACCACGCCGAGTTTTTCGCCCAGCACCTTGATCTTCTTCGGCCCGAGCCCCGGCACCTGCAGAAGCTCCATCATCCCCGGCGGCACCGACGCCTTCAGCTTCTCGTGAAACTCCAGCTTCCCCGTCGTGTGCAGCTCCGCGATTTTCTGCCCCAACGCATCGCCGATTCCCTTGACCGTCTTTAATTCTCCCGCGCTCACCAGCCGCTGCAGCTCCGCCTCCTCGAACGACTCCACCACGCGCGCGCCGGCCTGATACGCCCGCACCTTGAACGGATTTTCCGCCTTCAGCTCCAGCAGCAACGCGATCTCGTTCAATACATCCGCAATCTCGTGTTTGGTCACACCTCGTGATTTAAATCGAAAATCCGAAATCGAAACTGAAAAATCGCCGCATGCCGTTCAGCCATCACCGCACCGTCCGCTTTGCCGACACCGATGCCGCTGGCGTCGTCTTCTTCGCCAACTACCTCGCGATCTGCCACGAAGCCTACGAAGAATCCCTCGCCGCCGCCGGCATCGACCTCGCGAAATTCTTCCAGGACACCGGCGTCGTCGTCCCCATTGCCAAAAGCGAAGCCCACTACCTCCGCCCCCTCCGCCCCGGCGAAAAGCTTCGCATCACCGTCGCCCCGGAATCTCTCTCGGAAAACTCTTTCGCGATCCGCTACGAACTCTTCAAGCAGCACGGCCCTTCCGAAAAACTCGCCGCCCGCGTCCGCACCGAACACGTGGCCACCTCCCCCACGAAACGCGAACGCGTCCCCCTACCGCCCGCCCTCGCCGCCTGGCTCACCGCCGGCTGAGCCAGCGTCGTCCGCCGGCTCTCTCGCCCAAACCGCGACCTATTCTTCGCTCGCCAACCGCAGCAACTGCGATCGGTTCACCTTCCCCTGCTCATTCCGCGGCCACGCCTTCACGGCAACAAACCGCTTCGGCCGCTTGAAACCCGCGAGCGCCGCCACCGCCGACTCGACGCGCGACCAGTCCGGCACGCGCCCGTTCCCCGGATAACACGCCACCACCGCCGCGCCCCACGCCGCATCCGGCACACCGACGACCGCCACGTCTTCAAACTGCCCCGTCGACCGCAACACCGCCTCCACCTCCGCCGGATTCACCTTCTCCCCGCCCGTGATGATCGTCGCATCGCGCCGCCCTCGCACGTGCAACCGTCCGTTCGCATCGATTTCCCCCACATCGCTGGTTTCGAATGCTCGCCCCTCGCGCCTTTCCGGCCAGTATCCAAGAAACAGCGACGCTGTCTGAATCCCGATCGTCCCATCCACTTTGCAATCGATCGTCGCATGCGGCATCGCCATTCCACTGGTCCGATCGCCGGCTAGAAATTCCTCCGGCCGCTGCGCCGCCACCATCGCCGCCGTCTCCGTCATTCCATAGCTCATCGCCACGCGCACCCCGGACTCCGCCGCCGTATCCAACAAAGCCGGCCACGCCGGCCCGCCGCCAACCAGCACCACGCGAAACCGCCGCAACCATTCCACCGCGTCGCGCCCCGCCAACAGTCGCTGCAGTTGCGTCGGCACGAGTGAAATCACCCACGGCTCGTCCTCGTTCACGACCGGCCGCTCGCCGCGTTCCAATCGTTTCCAATCCCACGCCACATGTGTCCCGCCCGTCACCGCGCACCGCGCGCGCGCCATCAACCCGCTCACATGAAACGGCGGCAGCACATCCACCGCATTCACTTTCCCAATACCAAAGTGTTCCCGAAATCCCCGCACCGCCGCACCCAGCGTCTTCTCGTCATGTCGCGCGAATCGCACCGCCCCACTCGTCCCGCCCGTCGGCACGCACAACCATCCGTCTGCCGTCTCCCCTCCCCGCCTATCCATCCATCGCTCCGCCTGCTCGCGCTCGCGCGCACCCCACCGCGGATCGCATAAAAAACAAACGCCGTCGCGCTCCTCCGCACATCCCGTCGCCCGAACCAAATCCATCAATCCAGCGCGTTCCACAACGCCTCCACGTCGATCCGCTCCACATCCTCCCACCGCACAAACGGCGCCGATGCCGGCCCGTCGAAGCGCCCATCTTGAAACAACGGCCACACCCCAAAACCCACCGCCCGCCGCTCCCCTTTCCACGCAAACGCATGCCGCAACGCCGTCCGCGCCCCGATCGCCGTCTCGAGCGCCGATGAAAACACCACCTGCGCCTTCGCCTTCTCCAATTTCTCCAGCGCCCCGCGCACCTCCCCCAACAGCGCCGGCTTCACCACGAACACGCCTCGCCACCCCGCCCCAATCCACCGCTCCACATCGCCGTCTCCCACCAATGATTCGTCCAAAGCAATCGCCACCGGAAAATCCTCCGCCAACCCGCGCAACAAATCCTCCGCCCCGCGCGCGTCGCGTGCGATCGGCTGCTCCACAAATTCCACCGGCCGCTCCGCACATCGCTCCAACCACCGCTCCGCCCGCCGCCGATCCCACGCCCCATTCGCATCGAGCCGCAGCTTCGCGCCTTCCGGCAGCTTCGCGCAAACGTCGTCCAACAGCGCCAATTCATCCGCCACGTCGCCCACGCCCACCTTCCACTTGAACACCCGAAACCCCGCCTCCGCCTTCGCTCCAATCGTCTCCAACACCGCCCGCCCTGCCGGCAACAACGCCGCGACCCCAAGATAACCCGCACCCCCTTCCGCTTTCCTCTCCGTTCCGTTTTCATCGTCTCCGCCCAACATCATCGCCAACGCCTCCCCCACCGCACTACGCAAACACGCGAACTTTGCCGGCACGCCCTTCAACTTCTCCGACTCCACTCGCTCTCCCATCCCCCGCAGAACCGCCTCCGCCTGCTCCGCCGTCTCCGTCCCAAACCACGGCAGCGTCGCCGCCTCTCCAATTCCCACCCGCCCCGCCTCATCCTCCACCCTCACCCAAACCCCTTCCCGCTCCGTCATCACCCCATGCGCCGTCCGCACCGCCGCCTTCAGCGGCAGCCGATACCGACGAACTTCCAAGCGCAGCACCATCCCGTCACCCAATCCGCCCCGCCCCCCAAAGAAAAGCCACAATCCACCCCATCCCACAACCCGTACCTCCCTCAATCCCGTTTGTAATACATTACGTTACATTCCCTCGGGCCGCATTTGTTCCTCCCAGCTACTCTCCTCGCTATACATTCTTCCCCGTTTTCGCCCCGCGCACTGCCTCCGACAAGCAACCTTTGTAATACATTACGTTACAAACCCGCGCGAACCGGCTCCACGTTTTTCCGCCCATTTTTTCGTTCTCCCCACTCGCGCCCCCTCGCGCCCGTTCGGCCCCGCCCGCGCGCGATCGCCGCCTCGACTCACTCGCCGTCGGAGTTGTTCGTCTTCAGCGCGTCCAAAAATTCCACCGGCGCAAAATCGTCCGTCAACACGTCCGCCCGAGCCA
>JAEZAD010000245.1 GCA_023430565.1 Verrucomicrobiota bacterium | reverse complement strand
ACCTATGATACCGTTAACGGTCCTGCGATTATTATTGACCCCAGGTTTCCTGATTTTGTATTTACACCTACCATGTTCGAGGATATTATTGGTTTTTCAGTACCGATCTCAGGAAACAATTGGGATTTCACCAATCAGGCTGGCGATAATACTTATTACTATATTAACCGCTATGGACGTTTAGACAAAATGATAACTGCTCCTTCTGCCATCTTTATCGGATATGAACGCTATGCGAGTGGACGTGGTTACATCTGGTCCAGAACAATCCCACTTCTAAAGAATAGAATAATACTTGGTTCTGGAGCCGACACCTTTTCCCTTGTATTTCCTCAATCGGATTATGTTAATTTGTACAACTATGGATATCTCGGTCAGCTCATGTCTAAGCCACATAGCTTATACCTGCAAATAGCTGTACAAAGCGGTGTTTTATCAGTAATTGCATTTCTAATTTTCTATGGAATGTACTTTTTATCAAGCCTCAGAATTTATATAAAAGGCCATTTCCAGAGCATCTATATGGTATGTGGGGCAGCAATTTTATGTGGTACCTTGGGCTATATGGTTACCGGTATTTCCAATGACTCAACCATTACTGTTTCACCTATATTCTGGCTCCTAATCGGTATTGGGTTAGCAGTTAATCGGAAAGCGAAGCAAGAGTTATAATGACTTCTTTAAATACAATCACATCTGTTAATTAATCCGTACCTACTCTAAGTCAGGATAATAGCATAATATAAAGCACCCCGTGGAATTGTAGTGTTATAGCACGGGGTGCACAAATAACAAGATACTGCTGTTGTATAATCTTAATCGCCGTTTAAATCATCCATTCATTAGCATACCGATTATTCTTTCAATAAAAATAAAATCATTGCAATTCAAAGCACACTTCCACTACCTGTCTCCAAATGAAAATCTTTCAATCCTTAAAATGTTTTTATATCGTCGGGTTTTTACGCACTTCATTTTTCCTGATTATACTTTAATATTACGAAACACTATCTTAATTTCTATGAGGTGTATTAACACTCTTCTGCATGAATTCAAATGCAATACCAATACTGAGAAATACTATGCATCCATGTTAATCCCCGTTAATATTGAACTCTTTATTTACTATATGACCGAGGACGGGAGAAGCTTTAGTCTCATTTTAGAGAAGTTCTTAGAACGGGATGTAACCATGTAGAGTACTTTGTCTGCGACATGTGAAAGCCCTATGTAGACCTGGCACAGAGATACTTCCCCAATGTATCGATAATCATTGATAAATGCTACTTCATCCGGTATGTAAAATTGGTTAATAAATATATCCGAAAAAGGTAATAAAACATGATGCCAGCAATTTATAGAAATACAATAAAGGAGCCGAAGGCTTATACTCACCCGTTATGTAAAGCCAAAAGATAAGAATAGAAAGGCATGTGATCTTATGCCTGCTATATAGATGATCTGAGGGCAGAACATTAGTTGAGTAAATTGTTTATAATATTTGCCAAAGCAGTCAATACTCCTACCAGCGCACGGCATTCTGGGAATGGGTAAAGTTTACAGATAAAACAGGAATTGCTGAATTCGAGAGTTGTGCAAGAACATACAGAAACTGGTTTGAAGGGATCCTGAATGCCTTTAAATACGGATTTACAAACGGACCCACGGAAGAATATAACAATAAAATCATGGTTCTTAAATGACTATCATACGCAATTAGGAACTTTGAGAGGTTCCGTACCAGAATTATACACTGCTCTATCTGGTAAAAGATAGTCATCGAACAAGAGGCTTATTAATTGTGCTCAATAATATGAAATATTGAGACAAATATTAAATGGCTCCTAACACGGTATGAAGTGCACCCCAAATGTTAGACAAAGAGCCCAATTATAAAAGCCTGCCATATCACTATGGCAGGCTTTTATTGAATTCAATGTTGAATTACTATCAACTAATTACTTAACAGTAATTGTCTTACCAATATTGATGGTATGAAGAATGTAATTACCGTTGCTCAGTAACTCACGATACTGTACGGATCTTACATAAACAGTCTTACCAACAACTGAGTAATCAAGATTGATTAAGCTAGCTACTGCAATTTCATCACCCTTTAAGTTAAAGGTAATAGCCTTATCAATTGCTGCAAGTACATCTGCTGCAGAAAGAGGATCAGACTCACCAGTCAAAGTAGCATAAGGGCTATCAAATGTATAAGTAGGAGCTGCCTGTGTATCCTGTACACCAAATGTAACAGATGTACTAATTGCTGTACCGCTAACTGCAGTTACGGTCCAAGAACCCTTATCTGCTTTAACAATCTGAGTACCGCTAGCAGGTGTTAAGTGAATAACATAATCTGCACCAGCAGTCACATTACCAGCCGTTCCTTCATAACCGGAACCTGCACCAAGAATATCTACAGTAACAGTATTAAGAGCTATTCTCTGATTTCTGATACCGTTGCTTGCATAACCGAATAATGATAATGTAACATCAGTTGCATTGTCACCACTCCACTCATTCAGGTTCATATCATAAGTTGTATTGTTAGCTTCTAATCTGTAAGATGTAGAAACTGTAGTGCTGCTAGGAGCTGCTACATTTACTGTAACGTAAGTAGGCAG
>JAEZAD010000203.1 GCA_023430565.1 Verrucomicrobiota bacterium | reverse complement strand
GTACACACCAGCGGAAGACCAAGTGTTTCACACACCTGCTGTGCAAACAGCGTGGATGCGACAATATCCTCGGCCGTCGTTTCACGCGCGAGATTTGAACAGTTTGCAACCCCAGTCGCCTTTAATCGGGATGCCGCCTCAATCTCGGGCAACAGACTACAAGCCTCACCCGGCGTACGGGTCAGGTACCGATAGTGGTTTATGACATACAGCATATCGTAATTCACTTGCTCAAAATGAGAACGGTACATACCCAGCGCAACAGCGCCCGCATCGTCGCCGCCCACATCAAAAATCACGTGGGAGTTGTTGTCGGCAAACACCGAAAAAACCTCTGCCGATAGGACGGGAAGATCAAGGTTTGTATTCGCGTACGGCGGGGCAATCAGGCGAATTCCCAGCTCATCAAAAATGTTTCTAAAGTCCGCAGTGCGAAAATAGGGATTGACGATATCCAAATCGACTACTGTTACTCGTTCGCCCCTTCGCGCACTGTCAACGGCGAGGTTTACGGCAAGGTTGGTTTTTCCACTGCCGTAGTGCCCTGTAATGATGGTATATCGAGAAAGCTCACGCATTGCTATCCGCTCCAAATTCGAGTTGCGGTCTTTGCGTATTCACTACACTGCACCGCTAAAGAAGATTATAACACTTTTGCAGTCGATATACAACAAAATACCTCTATTTCGCATGGTAATGCAAAGCAAAACAGCGTCATCGCAGGGGGATGCGACGACACTGTTTTGCGAAAGGGAGGTGAATATCTGAATATGTGCAACAGATGTTTTCTTTTAAATAGCACCTCTCATGCGTAGCCTGAGCTTGTCCGAAATCATTGCGATAAACTCGGAATTGGTTGGCTTGCCACGTACGCCGTTGATGGTGTAACCGAAATAGGAGTTTAGGGTATCGATATCGCCGCGATCCCACGCAACCTCTATGGCGTGACGAATCGCGCGCTCTACTCGTGATGAGGTAGTGTCGAACCGCTTTGCAACGGTAGGATATAACAGCTTGGTGACCGAGTTTATCATCTCGCTGTCCTTCACGCTGAGCATAATTGCCTCGCGCAGGTAATGGTAACCCTTGATGTGCGCCGGAACCCCAATCTGCAGGATGATGTCGGTTACCATCAGTTCCAAATCCATCGGTTGTGTGCGCACGGTATGAAGGTCTTTAATTGTCGTTTTTACGCTGCCCGAAGCACCCGCCATGTTTCCAATGCGGTCCGCCAACACGTCCAAATCAAATGGCTTTAGGAAGTAAAACGCCGCCCCGGCACTGAGCACCTCGCGCTCGAGCATAGGATTATCGTAACCCGACATGATCATGAACATCGGCTTTTTGGGAATACCCTTATTGCCTGCCACCGACTTCATGACACCGATTGCATCAATGTGAGGAAGAAATACATCGGCGAGCACCACATCTGGCAAAAGTTCTTCGATCTTTTCAACCAACTTGCTGCCGTTTTTTGGCGTTGTAATGGGAATAAAGCCCCGCGACTTTAATACCTCAGTACACAAACCGCCAAATTCCTTTGAATCGTCCGCGATTAGAACTTTTAACGAATTGTCCATTTTTATTCCTCCTAAATCTCCTTCGGTTTAAGCTAATACTACCATATATTGGTAATTTTTGCAAGGAGTTTTCAAAGATTTTGCGGTACGACGACAAACATTTTGATTGACAAAAATACCTCTTTTTTTACCTAGGAAAGGTCACTCTATTTAAAAACGACAGAAATAAGCGCACAATGCACAGTAATATGTCATAGGGATGACTAAATAAAATTATACTGTACTTTTTTTAAATATTCAATATAAATATTACATTATATTCTATTGTTTCGTTATTATTGAATAGTACCTAAATAATTCTATTTAAACAGCGCGATTAACGTTGTCATATTGAAGACTATTTTGCCGTGCTCTTTGGCTCAAAGCATCACGAAGCCTTTGATTTTGCGGTATTTTGAATTGAATCCGCTTCTAAAAGCATATTCTCGGCAAAGATGCCGTACCCTCGTGCCGGGTCGTTGACAAACACATGCGTAACAGCGCCTACCAGCTTATTGTTCTGCAGAATTGGGCTGCCGCTCATACCCTGCACTATACCACCTGTTTTTTCTAATAAGCGGTTATCGGTAATTCGAATAATCAGATTTTTTGTGGGGTTTCCATTGTTGAGGTTTGCCTTCTCGATTACAATATTGTATTCCTTAGGCTCACCGCCATCCACCGTACTTAGTATTGTCGCCTTGCCCTCCTTAACCTCTTGCTTAAGCGCAACAGGCACTGCTGCATGCTTGCTGGGGCTTACGTTGAGCATGCCATAGATCCCCGTGTTGGTATTTACAATTAAACTGCCGTCTACGCTGCTGCTGTTAAAGCTTCCTATTAGTTCCCCGGGAAGCCCCGGAACGCCCTTTGTCACATCGGTTATCGTAACCCCCACTACATCCCCGCTCATCAGCGGCAGGATTTCTCCTGTATCGATGTCGCACACAGGGTGCCCGAGACCACCGAACAACCCGGTCTGCACATCAAAAAACGTTACCGTGCCAATGCCCGCCGAGCTATCTCTAACCCAGATGCCCGCTTTATATCGATTATCCGATTTTGCTTTTACCGGTGTGACGTCAAGCTGCATCTCATTGTGCCCGCGCCTTAACGTTAACGTAAGTGGTTTGCCGTTGTATGATGAAATACTAGATGAGATATCCTCATTGGTCGAAACCCTTTTTCCGTTTATCTTTGTAATAATATCTCCAAGCTTAATACCCGCTTCTTTTGCCGGATTACGCATCCCTTCGTCTGACTCTACATCAGTAAGACCTACAACCACCACGCCATCAGTAAACATCTTAATGCCAAACGGTGTACCACAGGGTATCACAACTCGCTCGTCTACCACTGACACCTTAACATCCTTAATGGGAATCAGCCCAAAGATACTAAGCTGTGTGTCGTAGTGTGCGCCTGCATTGGTTGTTTTTTCTACCCGAACCGTTTTGCCCGAAATTGTGTCTTGCAGCGAACCTGCCTTTATATTCTCGCCAAGTAAAAGCTGGCTGCCCGCCTGTACCAAGAATTCATCCGGTAATCTTGAAGCCATAACGGCCACTGCCGTCAACGCCGTTATGGCGACTGCAAGACAGGCCGCCGTTATTGTCCTAATAATTCTTCTCATACGCTACCGTGCCTTTCCGTTCTATTGCCTTTTGAATATAACCGTCTTTCGCTGGATTCATCTACATCATAATGGGAAGTAACATGAAGCTCGGTTCTATCGTTAGAATGATTTTTAATTGCCTCATCAATATCTTTGCCGTGGGGTTTTTAAATATCGTAGGCAAAAACAGAACCGAATGTCTCAACTTCCCTTGCATACTCAGTTTTTGTCATGTGGAAAAAAACGGGGCGGCAGTGCAGCTTGTATTGTAAGATTACGGCAACGCCGAGCACATCAATTGATTGATATTGCTGCCATAACAGACCTTGTTAATCTCTTTTTTCAAGATAAAAACCTGCCATAACAAGCTGGTCAATCAAAAGCACTCTTGCCGAGTTGCACCTATTATGTTAAAATTACACTGATTTTTATAACTCTTACAGGAACGGAGCGTACACGATTGAAGGTTGCAATTATCGGTTCCCGCAACTGCGGCTGTATGACTGCAAAAGACATCATCCCCTATGTCCCGCAAAACTGCTCTGAAATTGTAAGCGGCGGTGCGCGTGGAATCGATACGCTTGCAGAGCAGGCTGCCACAAGGCTTAAACTTCCATTAACATGCTTTGCGCCAAACTACGCAAGGTTTGGTAGCCTCGCACCACTTAAGCGCAATGTTTCAATTGTGGACTACAGCGACTATGTGCTTGCCTTTTGGGATATGCGTTCTTCCGGCACGCGCTATGTGCTTGCATACTGTTTAAAATGCGAAAAGCCGTTTAAAATAATACAGATTAAAAAAAACGTTGCAGGACGATAAAACCACCTGTTTTTTTAACAATAGTTTTCTCATATTGGCTCCGTTCATCCCGACCAAACTAACCCTATCACACGACAAACAAATGCGCGGGACTGCCGTTAACCGGCAATTTCCGCGCATTTTTGTTTTATTTGATTAACCTGCTATCGATAAGTTGTGCTTAACCATCATTGAGATTGCGAATCGTAAGCGATTCTGTTTTATCGTCATTGGCTTCGGCGTTCTTTTTTCGCGGTTTAAACCAGCCCAGCACCGAAACAATCAGAGGTCCCAAAAAGCTGTACGCAATCACCACCATCAGTTCGTGCGGCGAAAGGCTTTGTGTTCGAAATACTGCCGCTAGCGGCTGCCAGTATACTGCCAGTAACGAAACCGCAAGCGAGATGAGCACCGCAAACACAAGCTTTGCATTGGTAAAGATGTTAATCTGAAATAGACCTTTCTTTTCGCTCTTGCATTCAAAAACATGAATCAGCTGGCTGAACACCAAGGTAAGCAGTGCTACAGTGCGCGCCGTGCCAAGGTCTTGTGTGTGCTTATACGCCGAAACAAACGAGCCGAGTGTCGCAAGCCCTATGATACAACCGCGAAACACAATGGTGGCAGCAAGTGAGTTTGAAAAAATGCTTTCTCCCCTACCGCGGGGCTTTCTTGTCATTTCGTCCTTTTCGGGCGGCTCTAAACCCAGTGCGATGGCAGGCAGCCCATCTGTAACTAGGTTTATGAGTAAAATTTGAATTGGCAGCAGCACGACGGGCAGCCCCATTAGCATGCCCACAAACATCGTAGCCACCTCACCAATATTGCAGGATAGCAAATACCGAATAAATTTGCGAATGTTTTGGTAGATAACCCTGCCCTCCTCCACCGCAGCTATCAGGGTGGCGAAGTTGTCATCGAGCAGGATTAGAGACGAAGCCTCACGTGTCACATCGGTGCCGCTCTGCCCCATGGAAACGCCGATGTCGGCCTCCTTTACGGCCGGAGCATCGTTGACGCCGTCGCCCGTCATCGCCACAACTTGACCGGTTTGCTTGAGTGCGCGAACGATGCGCAGCTTGTGTGCGGGGGTGACCCGGGCGTACACCGCAGTGACCGCTACGGCACGGGTCAGTTCCTGCTCATCCATCATGTCGAGTTCTTCGCCGGTATGTACCTCGTCGCCGGGGGTTAAAAGCTTAATCTCGGACGCTATGGCGGAGGCCGTGAGCAGATGGTCGCCCGTTATCATCACAGGACGGATGCCCGCACGGCGGCACTGGCGTATGGCGTCGTACACCTCTCTACGGGGCGGGTCAATCATGCCTGCCATACCCACAAAGATTAGGCTTGCTTCGTCCTCCTTTGTCGCATGCGAGCCGGAAAAGTGCTTGTATGCAAAGCCCAAAACCCGAAGGGCGTTCTTAGCCATCTGCTCAACCTGACGTTTGGCCCAGCGACGGTCTTCCTCCGTCATGGATACTACCTCGCCACGCTTAAGGATAAACGTGCATTGCCCCAGTATCACATCGCATGCGCCTTTGGTCAGTAAACGCTTTCCGCCGTCCTGCGAAAGCACCAGCACCGACATCCTCTTGCGTTCGGAGCTAAACGGAAGTTCCGCAAGGCGGGTGATCCTGCGCTGTAACAGCTGTTCGGTTGCCCCTGCTTTGGCGGCGGCAATCAGCAGCGCAATCTCGGTCGCTTCGCCCGTAACGGTATAGCTGCCCTGTGCGGCAATTCTACGAAGCTGCTGTTTATCGTCATCGTAAAGATGCGCATTGCTGCACAGAACGCTGATCTCGCATAGTGTTTGGAGCGCGGCATCCTGCTCGGGAGCGGCACCCTTTACCGCATGAAACGTTCCGCCCTTTTCGTACCCTGCGCCGCTTACCTCATACACCCCATCCGGTGTGATGACGGCGGTTACGGTCATCTTGTTTTCGGTGATGGTTCCGGTTTTATCTGAGCAAATTACCCCGGCGCAGCCGAGCGTTTCCACCGCACCCAGCTTGCGGATTAGCGCATTGCGTTTCAGCATACGCGACACGGCAAGCGCAAGCGAGATGGTGACGATGGCAGGCAGACCCTCCGGCACCGCGGCGACGGCAAGCGAGATGCCTGTAAGTAACATGGAGAACGGATCCTCGCCGCGCAAGATGCCCGTAACGGCAACAACCGCGCACACCGCGACGCACCCGATGGCAATCACCCTGCCAAGCTGAGCAAGCCTTCGCTGTAGCGGGGTGGGTTCCTCCTGAATCTCACCAATCATCCCTGCTATCTTGCCCATCTCGGTATTCATGCCGGTGGTCACAACCCGCGCACGCGCCCGTCCGGAGGTCACGTTGGTTCCCATATACACAAGTTTTTTACTCTCTTTGCTTACGCTGTGGGATTCCCCTGTTAGTATCGACTCGTCGCAGGAAAGCTCGCTGCACTCAAGCAGCATGGCGTCTGCCGCTATGCGGTCGCCCGCACGCAGCACCAAGATATCATCAGGCACCACCTCTTGTGCGGGCAGCACCGTCTCGATGCCGTCGCGCAGAACCCGTGCGGTGGGGGCTGCCATACGTCGAAGAGCCTCAAGCGTGCGCTCAGTGCGAAACTCCTGCACAAAGCCGAGCAGTGCGTTTAAAAAAACGATGGCGAGTATCGTAAGCGCCTCGCCAATCTCGCCCATCACAACCGACAACACCGTAGCCGCAAGCAGTATGATGACCAGTACGTCCTTGAATTGAGAGAAGAGCATCGTAACTGGCTTCATCTTGCGGGTGTTTTTCAGTGAATTTGAACCATATCGCAAAAGCTGTTTTGCTGCCTCTGCGGATGTTAGCCCCATCTTATTGACAGTATCTTCTCGTTTCATTGCGTTCCCCCGTTTTCCGTTCTCCAGCCTGGACTATGGGTATGCCAGTCCATTATTATTCGAGAAAACGCGGTTATATTCCACTGACAAGGTGACGATAAGAACGCAATAAACATCCCCCGGCGAAGCCGGGGGTATTTCATATGCGGGCAAAGCCCTATTGTCATTGCAAACACGTCGAACGTGTAATACGATCTGCCAGTTGCACAGAGATTGTTACTTGCTGCCCGTAAACGGGCCAACATCACTCATAGTCAGTTGTTCTCCTAGTTGATCCTCTTTCAATTGATTCT
>JAEZAD010000188.1 GCA_023430565.1 Verrucomicrobiota bacterium | reverse complement strand
TAGGCGGGCGGGACGGTGACGTGGGCGTCGGCGTCGGGCGCGGCGGGGATGGACACTTCGCGCAGGCCGGCGAGGGCGGCGTCGACGGCGGCGTGGTTCATCTTCACGATCTGCTCGCCCTTTCGGCCGTAGGTTTTGGTGATCGCCTTTTTGATTTGGGCGATGGCTTCGGCCTGAGGGAGGACGCCGGAGAGGGCGAAGAAGCAGGTTTGGAGGACGGTGTTTGTGCGGCGGCCCATGCCGCTGGCCTGGGAGACGGCGGTGGCGTCGATGACGAAGAGCCGGAGCTTTTTATTGATGAGCGTGGCCTGCCAGTCGCGCGGGAGTTTCTTCCATGTTTCCTCGGGCGAGTGCGGGGAGTTCAGCAGGACGGTCGCGCCGGGTGCTGCATACGCGAGCACCTCGGCGCGACCGACGAAGCTGAACTGACTGCATGCGATGAAGCCAGCCTGGCGGACAAGGTAGGGGCTGCGGATCGGGCGCGGGCCGAAGCGCAGGTGAGAGACGGTCATCGAGCCGGACTTCTTCGAGTCGTAGACGAAGTAGCCCTGGGCGTAGAACGGCGTTTGTTCGCCGATGATCTTGATGGAATTTTTGTTGGCACCGACGGTGCCGTCGGCGCCGAGGCCGACGAAGACGCAGCGGCGGACATCTTCGGCTTCGAGATCGAAATCGGCGTCGAACGGCAGCGAGGTGCCGGTGACGTCGTCGATGATGCCGACGGTGAAGCGGGCGCGGGGCTCCCAGTGGGTGAGGTTGTCGAAGACGGCGCGCGCCATGCCGGGGGTGAATTCCTTCGAGCCGAGGCCGTAGCGGCCGCCGACGACGCGGGCGGAGCCGGCGAGCGGAGAGCGGCCTTCGGCGAGGGCGGTGACAACGTTCTGGTAGAGAGGCTCGCCGAGACTGCCGGGCTCCTTGGTGCGATCGAGAACGGCGATCGCTTTGACGGATTTCGGCAGAGCGGCGAGAAAGGATTTCAGGTGAAACGGCTGGTAGAGGCGGACGCTGAGGACGCCGACCTTTTCGCCGCGGGCGTTGAGCCAGTCGGCGGTTTCGGAGAGCGTCTCGACGCCGGAGCCCATGGCGATGACGACGCGTTCGGCCTCGGGGTGGCCGTGGTAGTCGAAAAGATGATACTGGCGGCCGGTGACGGCGGCGAAGCGGTCCATCGTTTCCTGCACGATGGCGGGCAGGGCGTCATAGAAACGGTTCACGGCTTCACGGCCCTGGAAGTAGACGTCGGGGTTTTGCGCGGTGCCGCGAAGGGTGGGGCGGTCGGGCGTCATCGCGCGGGCGCGAAAAGCGGCGAGGTCTTTTTCGTCGATGATGGCGCGAAGGTCGTCGTCGGAGAGCGGGGAGATTTTCTGGACCTCGTGCGAGGTGCGGAAGCCGTCGAAGAAATGGATGAACGGCACGCGGGCGCGGTAGGACGCGGCGTGGGAGATGAGGGCAAAGTCGGACGCTTCCTGGGTGGAGTTGGAGCAGAGGAGCGCGCAGCCGGTGGCGCGGCAGGCCATGACATCCTGGTGATCGCCGAAGATGGAGAGGCCCTGGGCGGCGAGGGCGCGGGCGCTGACGTGGATCGTGAGCGGGAGGAGTTCGCCGGCGATCTTGTAGAGGTTGGGGATCATCAGCAGGAGGCCCTGCGATGCGGTGAAGGTGGTGGTGAGTGCGCCGCCGAGGAGGCCGCCGTGGACGGCGCCGGCGACGCCGCCTTCGGACTGGAGCTGGACGACGCGCGGGATTTCGCCCCAGAGGTTTTTCTTGCCGGCGGCGGCCCATTCGTCGCACGACTCGGCCATGGCGGACGACGGCGTGATGGGGTAGATCGCGATGAGCTCGTTGAGGCGAAAGGCGACGGAAGCGACGGCCTCGTTGGCGTCACAGATTGTGAAAGCGGGTTTGCGGCCGGTGGAATTCATGGAAGGGAACGTCGCTGCGGGCGGGCGGAAGGAGTGCTTCTATGATCGCAAGAAATGCGGGCCGACTCTGCGCATCGGTTGGTTTAGGTGGCGCAGAAGTTGCGCGGTGGTGGCGAAGCGCTGACCTGTGACGCGGAAGAATATCGGTTTGCGGGCGGGGAGGGGGGCGGCAAGGTGGGCGGCGAATGGACGAGAAAAAGAGAGCGCTGGAGGAGGCGCGGAAGGCGGGGTTCGATCTGGAATTGATCGATTCGAACCTGGCGCTGCCCGTGGCGGAGCGCTGGAGATTGCACGATGGAGCGCTTGAGCTGTTGCTGGCGCTGGAACGAGCCCGTGAAGAACGTGACGCCAAGCTTTCGGCAAATTCTGGAACGGCTCGCTGACGGAGGGCTGGATTTCGTGATCGTCGGCGGTTACGCGGCGCTGACGCACGGATCGACGCTGGTCACCCGGGATCTCGACATTTGCGCGGTGCTGACGCCGGAAAATGTCGAACGCTTGAGGAAGCTGCTCGCGGATTGGAATCCTCGGCATCGGATGACGGCGCAGCGTCTGTCGTTTCTCGATCATCCGGCGCCGGGCGTGCCGGTGCGGAATTTGTATCTGCAGACCGATTACGGCGTGGTGGATGTGCTGACGTCGATCCTGGGGGTGGGAGACTTTGCCCGTTTGAAAGAAAAGGCGGAGGTGCTCGAGGTCGAAGGGCGCGAGTATCGAATCATCGGGCTGGACGATTTGATTCGCGCGAAGGAGGCGGTGGGGCGGGAGAAGGATTTGCTCGCAGCGAAGGAATTGCGGGCGATCGCGGCGAAGCGGGGGAAGGTGGGGTAGGTCGCGAGGGGGCCTGTTGCGCGACGAGCGCGCAACCTACCGGAAGAATTGTTGGATGCGGCGAAGGGAGGCGACGAGGGTGTCGATTTCCTCGGGGGTGTTGTAGATATAGAAGCTCGCGCGAGTGGTGCTGGTGAGGCCGAGCTTGCGCATGAGCGGCTGGTTGCAGTGGTGGCCGCCGCGGAGGGCGATGCCGTCTTCGTCGGCGAAGGTGACGACGTCGTGGGCGTGGAGGTCGGGAAACGCGAAACTCACGAGGCCGCCGCGGGCCGCGTTTTTCGGGCCGAGGAGGCGGATGTTGGAGAGAGCGGAAAGTTTTTCGTAGGCGAGGCGGCCGAGGGCGTTGTCGTGTTCGGCGATGGCGGCGCGGCCGAGGGCGTCGAGGTAGTCGCAGGCGGCGGCGAGGGCGATGGCGCCGGCGACGTGGGGTGTGCCGGCTTCGAAGCGTTCGGGGGCGGGTTTCCAGGTGCAGGTGTCGTAGTGAACGGTGACGACCATGCCGCCGCCGGTTTCGGTGGGGGCGAGTTTATCGAGGAGGGCGCGGCGGCCGTAGAGGACGCCGATGCCGGTGGGGCCGCACATTTTGTGGCCGGAAAAGGCGAGGAAGTCGCAGCCGATTTTCTGGACGTCGAGCGGAGCGTGTCCGCTGGACTGGGCGGCGTCGATGACGGTGAGGGCGCCGACGGCGCGGGCGCGGCGGCAGAGTTCCTCGACGGGGTTGATGGTGCCGAGGGTGTTGGAAATGTGGGTGAAGGCGAAGAGCTTCACCTGCGGGGTGAGAAGCGTGTCGAGCGCGGCGAGATCGAGGCCGAGTTCGGCGTTTTCGCCGAGGACGGGGACGAAGCGGAGCGTGGCGCCGGTGGCGCGGGCGAGTTGTTGCCACGGGACGAGGTTGGAGTGGTGCTCCATCTCGGTGGCGAGGATGACGTCGCCGGGTTTCAGGGTGCCGGCAAAGCTGCGTGCGACGATGTTGATGCTTTCGGTGGTGCCGCGGGTGAAGATGATTTCGGCGGGATCGGCGGCGTTGAGAAATTTGGCGATGCGGGTGCGGGCGCCTTCGTAGGCGTCGGTGGCGCGAGTGGAGAGCGCGTGGAGGCCGCGGTGGACGTTCGCGTTGTCGCGCTCGTAGTAGTGCGTGATGGCGTCGATGACGCTGCGGGGTTTTTGCGCGGTGGCGGCGTTGTCGAGGTAGACGAGCGGTTTGCCGCGGACCTGCTGGTGCAGGATGGGGAAATCGGCGCGGACGGTGGGCCAGGAGGGCATGGAAGATCGTTCTCGTTCTCTTGATCGTTCTCGTTCTCGGGCGTTTCGCTTTCTCGAGAACGAGAAAGAGAACGAAGAACGAGAACGAGACGTCAGTCGGCGTGGGTTTCGGTGGTCGTGGGGGTGGCGTCGCCGTGGAGGGCGTTGAGGGCGGCGTGCCAGCCGAGCGTGGCGCATTTGATGCGGGCGGGGAAGGTGTGGACGCCGGCGAAGGCGCCGATGTCGCTGATTTCCTCGGGGGCTCTGCCGGTGGTGACGATGTCGTGGAACTGGTTGAAGAGCGTTTCGGCTTCGGCGGCGGTCTTGCCTTTGAGCTGAGTGGTCATGAGCGACGCGCTGGCTTGGGAGATGGCGCAGCCGGAGCCGTCGAAGGTGATCTCGGCGATGCGGTCGCCATCGAGCCGGACGTAGACGCTGCATTGGTCGCCGCAGGAAGGGTTCTCGCCGTGAGCGACGCGGGTGGCGGTGGGAAGCTTGCCGCGGTTACGGGGGCGTTTGTTGTGGTCGAGGATGACCTGCTGGTAGAGTTCGGTGAGGTCGGCGGACATCGTGAAAGAGCGCCGACTGTCGAATGTCGGGAGCCGATTGGCAACCCGTGAGAAGGGCCGCGGCCGGTGGGGACGGCGCGCCGGGCGGGCGGGCGAAGGGTTATTCCCAGTATTCGGCCCAGCTGGAGGATGTCTCGGTGACGCGGATACGCTCGAGGCGGGCGGGGGTGGCGGCGGCGGCGAGGCGTTGTTGCAGAAGACAAAAAAGTTCGCGGGCGAGGACTTCGGTGGTGGGGTCGGTGTTGTCGAAGGGAATCACCCGATCGCCGTAAGCGGCGCGAAATTCGGGGAAGCGCGGGTCGGCAGTGTTGAGGGCGAAGGTGTGATCGAAGCGGGCGATGAGGTCGGCGGCGGCGGATTTGAGGGCCTTGAAATCGAGGACCATGTCGTTCGTGTCGAGGGTGTCGCTGGCGACGACGATTTCGATCGTGCGGCTATGACCGTGGGGGAAACGGCAGCCGCCGGCGTGTTTGGTGAGAAGGTGGCCGCTTTCGACGGTAAACGATTTGGCGATGCGGAACGGCATGCTCGGAAAAGGGCGGCGGGAAATCGGCCGGCGGGAGGAGCGCCCCGGTGGGGCGCCGGGTGCGGCGGCTCAGATGGTTTTGGAGAAGCGCTGGGTTTCTCCGCTCATGTAGGCGTCGAAACGCATGGCGATGACGCGGAGGAGTGGCACGCCGCGGGGCGTGACGGTGAGATGGGTGTCGGTGCGTTCGACGATGCCGTCGGCCTCGAGGTCGGCGAGCGAGGCGAGCTGGGCGGCGTAGCGCTCGGGGAAGTTGATATTGAAGCTTTGGGAGAGCGCGGTGAAATCGAGACGTCGGTCGCACATGATCCGCATGATGATGGTGCGGCGGCGCTGGTCCTCGGCGGAAAGCTGGAGGGTGCGTTCGACGGGGAGCTGGCCGGCGTCGAGGGCGGCGCGCCAGGTCGGAAGGGTTTTGTGGTTCTGGCGGTAGGTGGACGCGGTCGAGGAGATCGATGACATGCCGAACCCGTAGAGCGAGGCGCCGGCGTGGGTGCTGTAGCCTTGGAAATTGCGGTGGAGGGTGCCGGTGCGGAGGGCGACGGCGAGTTCGTCGTGGGGGCGTGCGAAATGATCGAGCCCGATGTCGACGAAGCCGGAGCCGGTGAGCTTGCCGTGGGCGAGCGCGAACATGGCGAGTTTTTCCTCGGCGGAGGGGAGCTGGTCGCGGTCGTCGAAGATCTTTTGCGCGGGCTTGATCCACGGGACGTGGGCGTAGCTGAAGACGGAGAGCCGGTCGGGCTCGAGGCCGAGGACGTCGTCGATCGTTTTAGAGAACGAATCGGCGTTTTGGAGCGGCAGACCGTGGATGAGGTCGACGTTGATCGAACGAAAACCGTGGGTGCGCAGCCAGGCGAAGGCCTGCTGATTCTGCGCATGCGGTTGGATGCGATGGACGGCGAGTTGGACGCGGGGATTGGTGTCCTGCACGCCGAGGGAGGCGCGGGTCGCGCCGATTTCGCGGAGGGCGATCACGTGATCCTCGGTGAGGCGGCGCGGATCGATCTCGACGCTGAACTCGGTGGAGCTGTCGAGGGCGAAGGTGGATTTCAGGAGGGCGCCGAGGCGACGGAGCTCGTCAGGGGGAAAAAAGGTCGGGGTGCCACCGCCGAGATGAATCTGCGCGACGGGCCGGCGGCGGTCGATCCGGTCGGCGGTGAGTTTCACCTCGCGAGCGAGGTCGTCGAGGTATTCGCTGGCGGCGTCGCGGCGACGGGTGATGACGGTCGTGCACCCGCAGAACCAGCAGCGCGTTTCGCAGAAGGGGAGATGGAAATAAAGGGAGAGGGGGCCGGCGTCGGCCTGGTTGTCGGCGGAGAGCGCGGAATCGAGTTCTTCCGGGAGGACCTGGGTCGTGAACTGCGTTGCCGGAGGGTAGGAGGTGTAGCGCGGTCCGGGGACGGAATATTTGCGCACCAAATCGAGGTTGATGGGCGCAGAGGTGTCCGGCGGTGAGGAGGTCTCCTGGGGGGAAATCATGGGTGTGTGTTTCCATTACTGTGCCATCGCGGCGGGGTAGCGGCTGCGCGATCATTGGCCAAGGGTGTGCGGTTTTTGGTCCGTGCGGCGAAGCACGTCAGAACGGAAGGGAGGTGAGCCGGACCTGGGCGTCCGTGGCGGGTCGGGCGCTGTTCAGCGAACTCGGAGGCGGCGAATTACGCGTTGACCCGGAAGGGGCGGGGGCTTTGCTTCGCCGCTTCGACAGATGATGGGCTCCGCTTGGATGGAGTCAGTCAACACCCGGAGAGGTGGCAGAGTGGTCGAATGTGCGTGATTGGAAATCACGTGTAGTCGAAAGGCTACCGAGGGTTCGAATCCCTCCCTCTCCGCCATTTTTCACGCATTTTAGAGGAGGGAAGGGCCGTGCGGAAACTGGATCGGCTGGCGTTTGCGTTGTAGCGCGGCCGCGTTGGGAAGCGACGGCGTCCGACGATGAAATCAAGTCCGTGGATGCGACCGTCTGAGTGCGAAGAAGTAGGAAAGGAAGTTATACTGCCCATAAATGTTCTAATGTTAGGATTGATCTGGGCGCGCAATTGTGCCAACTCTCGGGAGCTTTCCTCATCCCCTGACTACTGCGGACTGCCGGCGCTTTCGGGCGATTCACCCGCAAGAAGCAGCAAGTCATCCCACCACCCCTCCTTTCCCTGTTTCCCCGCATTGATCGTCTCGGTCTTCCAGCCCTGAGGCCCCTTTCTCCCCCTTTCCCCTGCGAACGGCCGCTTCCGGCTGTTCGCATTTCTGACTGAACCAAGCCCATGCAAATGACAAAAGACAAACTCCTAGCGCGCTACGCGTTAGGCTTAGCGTCAGCGATGGTATTCACCGCTGGCGTTTCGCAGGCTCAGCCTGCTCCCTCGGCTACACCCGAGAGTGAAAGCGAAGAAGAAGTGATCGTTCTCTCCCCGTTCGAAGTCTCGGCGGCGGAAGAGCGCGGTTACGCGGCGGCGACCACCCTGGCCGGTAACCGCCTTAACACGGACCTCCGTGACGTCGGCAGCGCGATTCAAGTCGTCACCAGCCAGTTCCTCGCGGACACCGGCGCGGTGAACAACGAGACGCTGCTGCAATACACGACCTCGACGGAAGTCGGTAACGTGTTCGGCAACTTCGCCGGTCTCGGCGACGGCGCCCGTCTGGACGAGCGCACGCAGTTCACGAACCCGAACTCGAACACCCGCGTTCGCGGTCTGACGAATGCCGACAACACCCGTGACTACTTTCTCTCGGACATTCCGTGGGATGGTTACAACATTGACCGCGTCGACCTGAGCCGCGGCCCGAACTCCATTCTGTTCGGTCAAGGCAGCCCGGCCGGTATCATCAACGCCGGTGTGAAGATGGCGTCTTTCCGCAATGCGAACACCGTCGAAGTCCGCGTGGACAACCACGGCAGCATCCGCGGAACGCTCGACATCAATCGCGTGCTGTTGAAAGACGAGCTCGCGATCCGCATCATGGCGGTCGCTGACAATACGAAATACCAGCAGCGGCCGGCGTT
>JAEZAD010000172.1 GCA_023430565.1 Verrucomicrobiota bacterium | reverse complement strand
TTGGCGTCGAACCAGAGGGCGGTGTGGCCCTGGGTGAGGCCCCAGACGCCGGAGTCGGAGGTGACGTCGGCGAATTTGCCATCGCCGTTGTTGCGGAAGAGGTAGTCGCGGCGGCCCTGGGGGGCCTTGGAGAAGTCGAGGATGTTGGTGACGAGGTAGAGGTCGAGGTCGCCGTCGCGATCGTAGTCGGCGAAGACGGCGTGGACGGAGGCGTCTTTCACATCGAGGCCGTAGGCGGCGGCGCTTTCGGTGAAGCCGCCCTCGGTGTCGTTGATGAAAAGAAGATTCGGGGCGTCGTAGCGGCAGACGTAGAGGTCCATCCAGCCGTCCTGGTTAATGTCGACGGCGGTGGCGCCGGTTTTGGAGGAGCCGGGTTCGTCGCAGGTGACGCCGGCGTTGGGGGCGACGTCGAGGAACTTGAACGGGGCGACCTGGCGGTAGAGGGCGCACGGGCCGTTTTTGGAGACGGCGAAGATGTCGGGTTGCGTGTCGTTATCGAAGTCGGCGACGACGATGCCGGTTTCGACGGCACCGAGGGTGAGCTCACGGAAACGTTCGCCCCACATGCGGGGGTCGTTGAAGACGTTGGGGACGGTGAGATTCGCGTCGGCGGCGGGAATGACGGAGAAGAGTTTCGCGCCGGCGGGCGCGGCGGGACGCGGGCGCAGAGGGGTGGTGGTGACGGCGAAGGTGGACGTGGCGCTGGCGAGAAGCGCGGTGGCGAGGAGAAGGGGGGCGGCGGAGGGGGATTTCAGCATGGGGGCGGGCATAGGGCGGTGAGCACGAGCACGAAGACGATCACGAGCACGAGTGCGGGCGCATGGAGAAGGGGAGAGAACGAGAAAGAGAAAGAGAACGATGAGGGCGCGGTTAGTTTTGGGCGACCTTGGGGGCGGCGGGCTGGAGGGCGTTTTCGAAGACCCAGTCGGCGATTTTGATGCCGGCTTTCTGGCCTTCGATGTTGTCGGACATGGTGTGGATGCCGCCCCAGACGCGGCTCATGCCGACCTCGTCGCGGGCTTGGGAGAGGCTCTTGTAGGCGCGAACGGCACCGGGGAGGCCGTCGGAGGTGGCGGTGAACTCGATATCGTCGCGCCCGAAGAAGCGCTCGAGGAGGCGGGTGGCGGCGGCGGAGAAGGTGCTGTGGCCGGAGGTGTAGGACGGGAAGGCGGGCGAAGCCATGTTGGGGATGAAGTCGGGGAGTGGTTTCGCCGCGGGATTCAGTTTCTCGTCGAGTTCGCGAATGGCGGTTTCGGGGCGCCACGTGCTGTAGAAGAATTTGGTGTCCCAGCAGGAAATGCAGGCGTCGGCCTCGGCCATGTTGAGCAAGGCGTAGAGGCGGGCGGTGTCCGGGACGGAGAGGTCGAAGCGGCGGACGAAATCCTGGGTGATGACGTTCCAGTGTCCGGGGGGCGTCGCGGTGCCGAGATCGTCGGACCAGAACGGCGTGCTCATGGTTTCGTATTCGGTGCGCTCGGCGCCGTCGCGGGCGCCGACCTTGGCGACGAAGGCGAGTTCTTCGGCGTATTCCGTGGAGTCGAGCGACGGCGGAGGCGGGGCGCGGAACTGCGAGGGCGACGTCATCATGAACGGTGTGACCTTGCCCCAGTGCGGGAGGACGGGCGGGCGGAAGCCGGACGGGGTTTCGCGCCATTTGCCGGGTTCGTTGCTCGTGTAGACGCCGGGGATGGGTTTGTTGTAGCCGGACTGGGAGCGCTTCTCGAGGACGAGTTGGGCGACGTGTTTGCCCCAGGCGATGCCGTCGGTTTTGGGCTGGCCGTCGGGGATTTCGGCGAGGGCTTTGTCGTAGGCGACTTTGAAATTACGCGGGTTGGTGGACTGGCCCCAGTAGGTGTTGAGGATGGTGAACGCGGCGCTGGCGACGGCGGCGTCGACGTCGGCGCCGGCCGGCGCGGGGTCGTTGACGAGCCAGCCTTTATGCGTGCGGGTGATGCCGTTGACGGCGTCGAAGATCGCGACGTGGTAGGTCGCGAGAAACATCGACGACGGCGGAGGCGGGTTGCGCGAGAGGCGGGTGGCGTTGAGGACCTGGTCGTTCCAGTAGAGAACGGAATTGGCGCGAACAACGGATGAGAGAAGGCCGCCCAACGTGAGCAGCAGGACGGACACGACGAAGCGAGGAGGACGCATAGGAGGGAAAAGGGACGGGGCGCTACCGCAGGAGGCGAACGCGGGGGTGGCCGGGGATAAAGGCGGTGGAGGCGGCCGAGGCAAAGTGCTTTGGGGTGAGTTGCCGGGATCGAGGGGCGAAATGGCGCGGATCTTTTGGCCAGGCACGAGAGGGAACGTGGATCAACGGGTCGCGGGGAGGATGTCTTTCAGGTTGATCTGGAAGAGCAGCGGCATGCCGGGGTCGAGCCCTTCGGGCCAGGGGCCGTGGCCGAAGGAGAGGTTCGGCGGGAGCACGAGGATCTGGGAGCCGCCGAGGGCGAGCATTTGGATACCTTCGGCGAGACCGGGAAGGAGGGCGGAGACGGCGATCTTCGAATCCTGGCGCGAGAGTTGGGGCAGGTCGGTTTTGCCGTCGGGCGCTTTGGCGATGATGTCGATGATGACGGTGTCCTCAAGGCGCGGGCGTGGACCGGCGCCCGAGCCGATGACGCGGTAGAGGAGACCGCTGGGCGATTGCTGCAGCATGAGGCTGGCGCGGGCGGACTCGAGATAGCGGTGAACCGGGTCGTCGGGAGACGTGGTCGGAGGAGGCGTGGCGGCGGAGTTTTGGAAGGCGGCGATCCGCTGCTGGATGGAGTCGAGGATGCGCTGGGTATCGGGATCGGGCGGGGAAGGGGGCTGCCCGGAGTGGACCTGGCGGAGGCCCGTGAGCAGGGCTTCGAATTGGGCGTCGGTGAGGCGAAGCTCGTCGAGGCGGAAGGTTTTCGCGACGACGCGGCCGAAGGCGGTGTAGGCGGATTGTTCGGCGTGGGGTATTGCGGCGGCGGCGAGCGGGGGGAGAAGGCCGAGCAGCGAGAGGTGGACGAAGAGCCGGACAGTCATCGAGCGGAGGCGAAGGTGGGCGCGTGCGGGGCGTCGCTGGCGTGAAGATGGGGCGCCCGCGCGGATTCGAACAGGTCGAAGCGGCGGAGATCGACAGCGACGGCGTGCGGTGAGTTTTCGCGAATGCGATAGGCCCGATCGGGCTCGAGGCCGGTAAGAAGCTGGGTTTCGCCGGTCGTGGGCCAGAGGATTTCGACGCGTTTTATGGCGGTGGCGTGGCCGAGGCCGATCTCCTGGCGGAGAGGCGAGGAGCCGAAGCTGCCGCCGGTGGAGACGACGCGATGGAGGACGCGTTCGCCGTCGGGGGTGTCGAGGACGAGTTTCAGGCGTGCACCGAGGGCGTCGCGATTGGAGCGGACGCCCTCGAGCTGGAGTTTGAGCCAGCGGTTGCCGTGGCCGGGATTGGCGAAGAGCTGGTTGCGGTAGTTGTCGCCGGAGACGGCGCCGCCGACGTCGGAGTAGACGTCCTGGTCGCCGTCGTTGTCGATATCGCCGAAGGCGACGGCGTGGCCTTTCTGGAGCTGGCCGAAGCCGCCGGAGGTGGTGACGTCCTGGAAACGTTTTCCGCCGTCGCTGCGGAACATGCGGTTCGGGAGGAGCGTGGTGAAATCGGGATCGCCGGTGCCGACGTAGAAGTCGAGCCAGCCGTCGTTGTCGAGGTCGCCGAAGTTGCAGCCCATCGTGTGGAGGACCTGGTAGAGGCCGACGGATTTGGTGACGTCGGCGAAGGTGCCGTCGCGGTTGTTACGGAAAAGGCGGGCGCGTTCGCCGGCGTGGGGGAGGCCGAGGTAGTCGGCGGCGACGTCGCCGGCGTCCTGGATGCCGTAGCCGTTGACCATGAGATCGAGCCAGCCGTCGTTGTCGTAGTCCCAGAACCAGCAGGAGAAGCTTTGGAACGGCTCGGTGACGCCGGCTTCGCGGGCGACGTTGGTGAAGCGCCATGGGGCGGCGGGGGTGGAGCCGGGGCCGTCGTTGCGGAGGAGAATGTTGGGGCCGTCGCGGTTGGAGAGGTAGAGGTCGGGGCGGCCGTCGTTGTTATAGTCTGCGCTGACGACGGCCTTGATGTAGCCGGTGACGGCGATGTCGCTGGCGGCGGCGCATTCGGTGAAGGTGCCGTCGCCATTGTTTCGATACAGTTCGGCGGGGTGGGTGTCGTTGGGGCCGGTGGATTCGTTGCCGATGAAGAGATCGAGGTCGCCGTCGCTGTCGAAGTCGAACCAGGCGCCGGTCTGGGTGGGGTGGAAGCTGAGAAGGCCGGCGGCTTCGGTGACGTCGGTGAAGGTGCCGTCGCCGTTGTTACGGAGGAGGGAGTTTGGAATTTTGCCGAGGGCGCCGAGCCAGGCGCCGCGAAGGACGAGGACATCGAGGAAGCCGTCGTTGTTGTAGTCGGCGTGGATCAGGTTGAGGCCGCCGACGAGGCCGAGGAGGCCGGATTCGGCAGTGCGTTCGGCGAAGGTGCCGTCGCCGTTGTTGCGGAAGAAGCGGAGCTGGCCGGTGGCGCGCCAGGTGGAGGCCATGACATCGAGGAAGCCGTCGCGGTCGAAGTCGTCGAGGACGACACCGCCGGCGAGGTCGTCGAGGGCGAGACCGAGGGAACCGGCGACGTCGGGGAAGCGGCGGATGTCGTAATCGGATTCGAATGTTTTCGGATCGATGCGCCACTGGGGTGGCACGCGGTCGGGGTATTCGCCAAGGGTCATGTAGGCGAGGTTGAGGAGCCAGCGGGCGCGGAGATCGCCGGGGAATTTTTCCAGGAGGGGAGTCAGCTCGGCGATGGCGGCGCGGGAGCCGCGGGGAAGTTGGTGGATGCCGCCGTCGCGGATGGGGAAGAGGCAGGAATCGGCGTTGTGGTTGAGGAGGCAGTTTTCCTGTTCGCCGACGCGCAGGTGGGAAATGGCCTTGAGAGTTTGGACGAGGGTAAAATGCGACGAAGGGAGTGAGCCGCCGGCGCCGAGGGAGCGTTCGTATTCGCGGTATTGGGCGAGGGCTTCGGCGGAGGCGCCGGAGCGGAGGAGGGCGTTGCCGTAGGCGAAGCGGAGTTTGCGGAGGCGATCGGGTTCGGAGATCGTGGGCAGGGCGGCGGCGAGGAGTTCGGCGGTTTCGGCGGCGCGGTAGGGGTTTTCGAAAGGAGCGCCCTTTGTGGAGAGTTCGAGCAGCAGGGCGGCCATCTGTCGGGTGCTCTCGGGCTGGTTGGGCAGGGGCGTGCCGGGGATGGACGTGGGAGAGCAGAACTCGGGATGGAGCGGCGGGGCGGCGAACGAGAACGCCGGCGTGAGGAGCAACGCGGAGAGAAGAGTGCGCGAAAGGCGCGCGGGGCGGGCACGTGGAAAGGAAAGTGCCCCGAGAGCGGGGGAGGGCATACCGCTGGGTTAGCGTGAAGGGCGGCGGGCGGAATCGCGCAGGGCTGAGGCGCTGAAAAACGAGGGTCAGCCGCTCAACGGTGCGAGGGAGAGCGAGTCGCGGCTACAACGCTTCGGGGAGGAAGCGTTCGAGGCGGCCGCGGTAGCTGCGGCTGAGAGGGAGGCGCTGACCGGCATCGAGAACGACGATGTAATCGCCGTAGGGGGCGGACTGGAGTTCTTTTACGCGATCCACCTGAACAAGGGCGGAGCGGTTGATGCGGGCGAAACCGGCGGCGGCGAAACGTTCCTCGATCGAGGAGAGAGTTTCGCGGAGCATGAAACGTTTTCGATCGGCGAGGTGGAGGATGCAGTAGTTGTTGGCGGCTTCGACCCAGATGATGTCGCTGTGTTTGAGGAACACGACGCGGCCGTCGACTCGAACGGCGATGCGGTCGGGCTCGGGAGTGCGTGAAGCCAGGAGCGACTCGAGACGCGAGCCGAGGTCGTGGGCGCGGCGGGCGTCGATGGACTCGCGGGTGCGTTGCAGGGCGAGTTGGAGACGTTCGCGATCGAAAGGTTTAAGGAGGTAGTCCGCGGCACCGGCAGCGAACGCGTCGACGGCGAAGCGGTCGTGGGCGGTGACAAAGACGATGGCGGGGCACGGGGCGGCGAGTCGGGCGGCGACTTCGAGTCCGCTGCAGCCGGGCATCTGGACATCGAGAAAGACGACGTCGGGGTGCAAGTGGTCGATGGCAGCGAGCGCGTCGGTGCCGTTCGACGCTTCGCCGACGATTTCGGCGGCAGGGTCGGAGGACAGCAGTGCTCGCACGCGCTCGCGCGCAAGCGGCTCGTCGTCGACGATAAGAATCCGCAGCTTGGTCATGGAACGTTCCCCGGGGGAGGAGGAAATGCGCCGCCACGGTGGAACGCTGCGGAAGGTTGGAAACAGTTCTGGGGTGGTAAGCCGCCGGGGGATGGTGACGCGCTGTAAGTTGGTGGCGAACGCGCGATGCGCGGCGCGATTGTGCGTCGGGCCGAGTGGCGCGCGGTGGGGCACCGCGCTTCTACCCGGATTAGTCGGCGATGAATTTGGCGAACTGGCCGCGCTGGGTGCGGCTGAGCGGGAGACGCGTGGCGCCGTCGCGGAGGATCACGGTGTAGTCGCCATGAAAGGTGGGTTGGAGTTCGCGGACGCAGTCGAGGCGGACGATCGCGGAGCGGTTGACGCGGGCGAAGTCGGCGGAGCCGAGGCGTTCTTCGATGGCGGTGAGGGTTTCGCGGACGATGAGGCGGGTGGCGTCGGCGAGATGGAGGAGGACGTAGTTATCGGCGGCTTCGACCCAGACGATTTCCTCGGGTTTGAGAAAGACGACGCGGCCTTCGGATTTGAAGGCAAGGCGCGCGGTTTTTTTGGGGGCGGGGGCGGAGTCGGCGAGGAGAGATTCGAGGCGGGCGCTGAGGTCGCCGGCGCGGCGGTTGCGGATGTGTTCGGCGGCGCGGGTGAGGGCGGTTTGGAGGCGTTCGCGATCGAACGGTTTCAGGAGATAGTCGACGGCGTCGACGCCGAACGCATCGACGGCGAAGCGATCGTGGGCGGTGGCGAAAACGATGGCGGGACGCTGGTCGGGCGGGAGTTTTTGCACGACCTGAAGGCCGTCGAGGCCGGGCATCTGGACATCGAGGAAGACGACGTCGGGCGGGTTTTTTTCGAGGGCGGCGAGGGCTTCGGTGCCGTTGCTGCATTCGCCCACGATTTCGACGGAGGAGACGCCACGCAGGAGGGCGCGGAGGCGTTCGCGGGCGAGGGGTTCGTCGTCGACGATGAGGAGTCGGAGTTTGTTCACGGGGTTCACGATGGCGGAGACGTCAGGGCGGCTAGACGGGTGGAAGGGCGAGCGGTGCGATTGCTGGCGGGCGTGCACCTGGATTCATCGCTTCGCTCAGAATGACAGGCGTTTTGTTTCGTTGAAAGTGGGTCACGTGGCGAACGGGAAGGTGAGGCGGACGTGGAGGCCGCCTTCGGGTTGGTTGAACATTTCGAAGCGTTGGGCGTCGCCGTAAAGCTCGCGGAGGCGGGCGCGGGAGTTGGCGGTGCCGATGCCCTCGCGGGTGAAGCCGGTGGGCGGAATGCCGGCGCCGTTGTCGAGGACGGAGAGGATGAGGTTTTCGCCGTCGCGGGTGGAGCGGATGGTGATGAGGCCGCGGCGAACGTGGGGCTCGATGCCGTGGCGGATGGCGTTTTCGACGAGCGGCTGGAGAATGAGGTTCGGGACCTGTGCGTCGAGGGTGGCGGGATCGATTTCGAGGCGGACGTCGAGGCGGTCGCGGAAGCGGATTTGCTCGATGCCGAGGTAGCATTCGAGAAAGGCGATCTCGGTGCGGAGCGGGGCGAGCGGCGCGCCGGTTTGCGACATGGTCATGCGGAGAAGCTCGGCGAGCTTGATGAGCATGCGGTCGGCGGCGTCGACATCGGTATACATGAGCGACGAGATGCCGTTGAGGGCGTTGAAGAGAAAGTGGGGCTTGAGCTGGCGGAGGAGCGACTGGAGGCGGGCCTCGGTGAGGTGTTTCTCGAGTTCGAGGGCTTGGACGGTGCGCTCGTGGTATTTGCGGTAGTAGTCGAGCGCGTGGCTGACGGAGACGATGACGCCGTAGATGAGGAGGTTGAACGGGAAGGTTTTGACGAAGAGCGGTTGGAAGACCTCGAGGAAGGTCGTCTCTTCGCCGAGGAAGGCGCTGTGCGCGACGCCCACGGCGGCGCGGAGGAGGACATAAAGAAAGGCGAACACGAACGCGGCGCCGAGGTGGATGCCGGCGGTGCGCCACGGGACGTCGGCTTCAGGCGGGAACCGGCGGGCGAGCCGGGCGATGGGCAGCGAGAGGAGCGCCCAGACATACCAGTCGGCGAGCGAGTAGCTGATGGCCTGGCCCCACGTGATCGCGCGGCCGAGCATGCTGCTGGAAAGATAGAACTGGCCGGCGAAGGCGAAGCCGATGAGGGACCAGAGAACGACAAAACCGATCGCACCGAGGATGCGGCGAACGGCGGGACGGGGACTCGGCATCGGGAAAACGTTTACAGCGCGGGTTGGCCGCTGGTTCAATCCGGTCGCGCGGATTTGCGCAACGACTTCCTGAATGAGCGAACGCGGAACAGTGAGTGAGGTGGTGCGGGAGGAAAGCGCGAGAGAGCAGGCGTCGGCGCGCGCGGAAACGGCGGCGGGAAGGCCCGCCCTGCCGGTGTCGCCGCTGGTGCCGGTGTTGGTGCCGGTGGTGATCGCGGCGATCGTGACAGGACTCTTGTTTGCGTGGTGGTTTCCGCCGGCCGCGCCGGGGACGACGCCGCCGGAGGTGCGGTTCACGGATGTGACGGCGGAGTCGGGGCTCGGGGCGTGGAGACCGGCGGCAATGGAGGAGTCGCCGACGACGATCGGCGGAGGCGTGGTGTGTTTCGATTACGACGGGGATGGGCACGTCGACGTGTTGTTCGTGGGCGGGGGATCGTGGCCGTGGGAGGATGCGCTGGCGAAGCGAGTGAGCCGCGGGAGCCTGGCGTTGTTTCGCAATGACGGGGCGGGACATTTTTCCGAGGTGACGGCGAGCGCGGGGCTGAATGTGGAGCTGCAGGGCATGATGGCGGTGGCGGGGGATTACGACGGCGATGGGCGGGTGGATGTTTTTGTGACGTGCGTGGGAGCGAATCACCTTTTCCGGAATCTGGGGCGTGGACGGTTCGAGGATGTGACGGAGCGTGCGGGGGTGTCGGGACTGGAGAACACGTGGAGCACGGGGGCGTGCTGGATCGATTTCGACGAGGATGGGCGGCTGGATTTGATCGTGGGGCATTACGCGCGGTGGCCGGGCGAGGTGGAGTTGAGCGCGGCGTTCACGGTGGCGGATATCGGGCGGTCGTATGGCGCGCCGGTGGGATTCGTGGGTGCGTTTCCGTCGGTGTATCGAAATCTTGGAGATGGGCGGTTCGCGCTGGAGCCGGAAGGGGCGGGGTTGCGCGACGTGGATCCGGAGACGGGTTTTCCGCAGGCGAAGACGCTGGCGGTGTCGCCCGTGGACGCGAATGGCGACGGGCGGATCGATCTGTGGTTCACGTATCATGTGGCGGAGAGCGCGTTGTTCGTGAACGACGGCGGACGGTTTCGCCGGTGGTCGGGTGCGGCGGGGCGGCGGCGCGAGGGCGGATCGGCGGAGTTTGCGTTGGCGGGGTCGCTGCCGCTGACGGCGCCCGACACGGACGGGCGGTTCGGGGCGTTGCAGGAGGCGAGCGGGGGGCGGCGGGAGGAGCCGGGGGAGTGGCTGAATTTAAGCGCCAAGCTGGGGGTGGCGTTGCTCGATTACGATCTGGATGGGCGCAGGGATGTGTTCAGCGGCAATGGTCGAGCGGAGCCGGATACGAATCGGTTTCGCGACGTGCGGGCGTTTGCGGCGGCGCCGGAGCTGCGGTGGAATCGCGGCGGCGAATGGGTGGTGGCGGGGCCGGGAGCGGGGGAGGCTTGGGCGGAGCCGCTGGTGGCGCGCGGCGTGGCGACGGCGGATTTCGACCACGACGGGGATCTCGACGTGGTGATGGCGCAGAGCGGGGCGGGACCGCGGGTGTTGCGAAATGAGCAGAAAGGCGGGCAGTGGTTGCGGATCGATTTGGTGGCGAAGAATGGCGTGCGCGAGGCGCCTGGGGCGCGGGTGGAGGTGCACACGCCGCGGCGCGTGCATGTGCAGACGGTGGTGCCGGAAGTGACCTACATGGCGCAATCGGCGGCGGGGCTGACGTTTGGGCTGGGAGACGATGCGCGGGTGCGGCGGGTGGTGGTGCACTGGCCGGATGGGACGCGACAGGAGTTCAGGCCCGAAGCGGTGAATCGGCGCTGGAGCCTCGAGCAGCGCTAGGTGGGAGGCGATCAGATGCGGTGTTGACAGCGGGTGGAAAGTCCGGCGAATTCTGCCCCCTTTCACTCGAAACCGGGCGGTTCAGGCCGCGGCGGATCGACTCCGAATTTCAACCCACTCGTTCCATGGCCAACAGCGAAATCCTCCTCGTCAAACCCGTCGAAAACCTCGGTGGTGAAGGCGACCAAGTCAAAGTCCGCGCCGGTTATGCGCGGAACTATCTGCTTCCCCGCGGCATCGCGGTGCCGTTGACGACGGCGAATCGCAAGCAGGTCGAGTCGTTGAAGAAGCGTCGCGCGGAGCGCGAGGCGAAGGAACTGGGCGGCGCGCAGGAACTGGCGAAGAAGCTCGAGAAGAAGAGCCTGGCGTTTGCGGTGAAGACGGGCGAGGGCGGGAAAATGTTCGGCGCGATCACGGCGAACGACATCCACGACAAGCTCGTGGCGGACGGCCTCGAGATCGACAAGAAGCGGATCCACCTGCACACGCCGGTGAAGACGCTGGGCCAGCATTCGGTGAAGATCAAACTGCACGCCGATGTGTCGGTGGAGTTGAACTTCGACGTTGTGTCCGAGAATCCGATCGAGCCGGCGGCTCCGGCGGAGAACCCGGACAAGGCGGCCGACAAGAAGGCCGAGAGGAAGAAGTAAGTTTCGCTTTGGCTTTGCAACGAAAGCCGCGCTCGGAGGAGAGCGCGGCTTTCGTGTTTTTGGGAGCAAGCTGTGCGTAACTGGTAACAATCGTTCGTTGCGGCGGGGATTCGCTTTCGGCTCACTCGCGCGTTCACGATGTCTGAAGAAGCCACCATTCCTTTTCGTCGTCCGGACCACGCCGCAGCGAGCGGCGGGATTGGCCGGATGATGCCGCACAGTATCGAGGCGGAGGAGTATCTGCTCTCGTGCTGCCTCCTTGACGGTTCCGACGTGGTCTCGCGCTGTCTGGAGGCGCGGCTCCGGCCGGAGTCGTTTTATCTTCCGGCGCACGGGGTGATCTACGAACGGCTGCTGGATCTCTACAACCGGCAGGTGCCGATCGATGTTTCGGTGGTGGCGGAGGAGCTGAGGACGGCGAAGCGGTTGGACGAGGTGGGTGGGTATGCGTTTCTCGCGCAGGTGAGCAGCCGGATCCCGACGACGGCGCAGGCGGGTTATTTCATCGAGAAGGTGCGCGAGCAGGCATTGCTGCGCGACATCATCAAGGCGGGCACGGGGGCGGTGGAGGATTGTTACGGTTTTTCCGGCGGGATTGACGAGTTCGTGGATCAGATCGAGGCGAAGCTCTTCGCGGTGACGCAGAATCGCGTGAGCGAAAGCGCGAAGCAGATGCGCGAGCCGACGCACGAGGCGATGAACGTCATCACGAAAATGATGATGAAGAAGGGCGAGATGACGGGTGTCACCTCGGGCTTCAAGGACCTCGATGCGCTGCTGTGGGGGTTTCAGAAACAGGAAATGATCATCCTGGCGGCGCGGCCCTCGATGGGGAAGACGTCGCTGGCGTTGAACTTTGCCGAGGCGGCGGCGCTGCCGAAGCGGGGGGATCCGGCGGCGGTGTTGATCTTTTCGCTGGAAATGAGCGCGTCGCAGCTCGCGCTGCGCATGCTGTGTTCGCGGGCGCGGGTGAACATGAAGCTGCTGCGCGACGGGTTGCTGTCGAAGAATGGCGACGAGCAGGCGCGGTTGTTGCAGGTGGCGGACGAGTTTTCGAAGGCGCCGATCTTCATCGATGACTCGAGTGCGATCTCGATCATGCAGCTGCGCGCGAAGGCGCGGCGGATTCATGCACGGCATCCGCTGGGGTTCATCATGGTCGACTATTTGCAGTTGATGAGCCCGACGGATGCGAAGGTGCCGCGCGAGCAGCAGGTGGCGGAGGCGTCGCGCGGATTAAAGTCGCTCGCGAAGGAACTGAATGTTCCGGTGCTTGTATTATCCCAGCTCAACCGCTCTTCCGAGAAGGAGAACCGCACCCCGAAGCTGGCCGACCTGCGCGAATCCGGCTCGATCGAGCAAGACGCCGACGTTGTCCTCATGCTCGCCCGACCGAAAGATGCCGACGAAAAATTCCAGGTGGCCGCGGACTCGGCGGAGTTAATCGTTGCCAAGCAACGAAACGGCCCGGTAGGAGATTTGAAGCTTACGTTCCTACGAGACATCACGCGCTTTGAAAACTTCACACAGTAACCCGCTGCTCCGGGTCACAGGATTTTTGTTCGTAGTTTGCTGGTTGCTGGCCGTAAGCGGGCTGCCGGCACGGGCGCAGGTCGCGGGGCGCGGCGACGACCCGGGCTATCGCGTGGGCACGATCACGGTGAGGTTCATCGGCACGTCTGTCGTGAACGAGCAGGTGGTGCGCGCGAACATGCAGGTGAAGGAAGGCGGGCCGCTCGACGACACGATGCTCGACCGCGACATCCGCTCGCTCTACCGCACGGGCCTGTTCGAGTTCATCGAGATCAAGCGCGAGGACGTCGGCAACCGGACGTTCAATCTCGTGGTGGAGGTGACGCCGAAGTATCGCGTGTTGAGCATCCGTTTCGAGGGCAACGAGCGCGTGCGCTCGCGCCGGCTGGAGAAGGAAGTGAAGACGAAGCCGAATGCCGCGCTCGACGAACGCCAGGTCAAGGAGGATGCCGAGAAGATCCGCGAGTATTACCAGAAGGCCGGCTACAACCAGGTGGCGATCTCGTATACGATCGAGCGCGATCGCGCGACGAGCTTCGGCACGGTGATTTTCAAGATTCGCGAAGGGGCGCGCGTGAAGATCGACGAGATCCGTTTTACCGGAAACGAGAACGTGAAGTCGCGCCGGCTCCGCAAGGAGATGGAGACGAAGAAACATTGGATGTTTTCGTGGCTGCTGGGCACGGGCCGGTTGAAGGACGAGGAGTTCGAGGACGATTTGGAAAAGCTGCGCGATTATTACCGCGAGCAGGGTTTCCTCGATATCGAGATTTCGCCGGACCAGGTGGTGTTCGATTATCCGCGGCCGGACCGGCTGGTGATCACGATCGGCGTGACGGAGGGCCGGCGCTACCGGATTGGCGAGGTGACGTTCAGCGGGAACAAGCTGCACCCGTCCGCGATTCTGCGGCGCGTGGTGCGCCAGCGGCAGGGGATGGTTTTCACGCCCTCGCTGCTCGACAAGGACATCGAGCGCCTGACCGATTTCTACGGGCACGACGGCTATCTCGACACGGACGTCCGCCTGATGCGCAAGCCGAACATCCAGAGCGGCGACATCGACATCGAATACCAGATCATGGAGAGCGAGCGGTTCAACGTGGAATCGATCGCCATCGAGGGTAACACCAAGACGAAGAGCACGGTGATCGTGCGCGAGCTCGTGCTCGGACCGGGCGACGTGTTCGACACGGTGCGCATGAAGATCAGCAAGCTTCGCCTGGAGAACACGCGCTTCTTCGAGGACGTGAGCGTGACGCCGCAGGAGACGAACATCCCCGGTCGCCGCAATCTGCGCGTCGCCGTAAAGGAAGGCCGCACGGGCAATCTTTCGTTCGGCGCCGGTTTCAGCTCGCTGGAGCGCGCGACGGTGTTTGCCGAAATTTCGCAGGGCAACTTCGACCTCTTCAACCGCCGCTCGTTCTTCCAGGGTGACGGCCAGAAGTTCCGCCTGAAGATGTCGGTCGGTTCGCTCTCGAGCGAAGTTTCGCTCGCGTTCGAAGAGCCGTGGCTTTTCGAGCAGCAGCTGGCGCTGGGCTTCCATCTCTTCCGGCAGACGTCGGAATACAACAGCACGTTCTACACGGAGGTCGACACGGGCGGCGAAGTCTATCTGCGCAAGCGACTCTTCGGGCTCGTCGAAGGCCGGCTCTCGTATTCCTACACGGTGATTTCGATCGAGGACATCGCGCCGAATGCGTCGCCGATCCTGCAGTCGATCGCGGGCGACAATCCGATTTCGCAGATCGGCTTTCAGCTCCTGCGCGACACGCGCGACAAGATCATCAACACCACCAGCGGCAATCGCGTGGAGTTGAACACGGCGATCGCGGGCGGTCCGCTCGGCGGGCAGGACAATTACTACCTCTTCGAAGTCCGCGGCGCGCAGTATTTCCCGGTCTTCGAGACGCAGGCGCAGGTGCTGCACTTGCTGGCGCGGGCGGGCGTGATCAGCGAGTTCGGCGACAGTGCCGACGTGGCGCCTTACAAGCGCTGGTATCTGGGCGGCCCGACGACGTTGCGCGGCTACGAGTTCCGCGAGGTGTCGCCGCGCGACCAGTTCGGCGAAGTCGTCGGCGGCAAGAGCTACGCTTTCTTCAGTGCGGAATACTCGCTCGATATCGTGAGCCCGGTGCGGTTTGCGGTCTTCTACGACGCCGGTTTCGTGAATGTGGATGCCTACGATTTCAATCCGTCGAATTTCACGGACAACTTCGGCGTGGGCGTGCGGCTGTTCGTGGCCGGCTCGCCGTTGAGCCTCGATTTCGGCATCCCGCTGACCAGCGACCGGGCGGCGCGGAAGGGGAATCAGTTCAACTTTTCCTTTGGCACGCGCTACTGATTTCGTTTTGCTGGCCGGTCACCCAACTTACCCTCCCAACATTCATCCATGAAAAAAACCATCCAATCCTTGATCGCCCTGGTGGCCTTCGGCGCTTCCGCGCTGGTCGTGCAAGCCCAGCCGGCGCCCAAGATCCTCGTCGTCGACATGGCCAAGCTTTACGACGGCCATTACAAGACCGAGGAGCAAAACCGGAAACTGCAAGGCGACGAGCAGAAGGCGCAGGAAGAGCTCGATAAGCTCAACAAGGAAGGCAACACCCTCGTCGAGCAATACAAGGAGTTTGCCGATCAGGCCAACAATCCGACGGCGACGGCCGAGGCGAAGTCGAAGGCCCAGAACGAAGCCCAGCGCCTGCTCGAGGAGATCCAGCGCAAGCAGCGCGAGGTCGCGAGCTTTCAGCAGAACACGCGCAATTCGCTCCAGCAGCGCATTCAGAATTTCCGCAGTCTGATGATCGAGGAGATCAGCAAGACGGCGGTCGAGATCGCGAAGCGCAAGGGCGCCACGCTCCTGCTCGACAAGTCGGGCCCCTCGCTGATCGGCGTGTCGAACATTCTCTACTCCGACGCCGCCTACGACATCAGCGAGGAGGTGCAGCGCGAGATCGACAAGAACCGTCCCGCCTCCTCGTCCGCGTCGACGCCGGCTCCGGCGGCCACCACGCCGGCTGCGCCGGCGGCGGGCGAAACGAAGAGCGAATCGCCGGCGATCACCTTCCCCGGCGCGAAGAAGTAAGCGCTACATTACGCTCTGTTTTCGAAAACCCCGCTTTCACGAGCGGGGTTTTTTGTTGGCGAAATATCGGCGAGGGCCGCGGTGAAATCCATGAGCGCCCGACGTGCTATTTCTTCTTGCGACCGGAGCCGGATTTTTTGCCGCCGCCGGTCTTCTTGTTGACGGTGGCCCACGCGCGTTTCTTGGCGGTGGACGTAGATGTGCCGCGCTTCTTGTAGCCTTCGGCGATGTGCTTGGCCTGACGTTTCTGTTTCGAGGTGTAACTTTTTTTGCTGCCTTGGGGCATGACGATCGGGGGTTGAGTTCGCGTCGAAACCGGCACGGGCATAGACCCCGGCGCGAGGCGGGGTTCCGCATCGCGTTTTCCAGGACGGGCGTGTGCGGCGTCGGGTTCGTCAGGCCGGCGCGGAGATGGGGGCGGGTTTGGCGAAGGGCGCGAGCGTTCGGTGGAGCTCGGCGAGCTTGAGGGGTTTGGAAAGGAAGCTGTCCATGCCGGCGGCGAGGCAGCGTGCGCGCTCTTCCGGAAGCGCAGCGGCGGTGAGTGCGACGATGGGCAAGGCGGCGACGGTGCGCAGATGGGAATCGCTCGAGTCCGACCAGGCGCGGATGTGACGGGTGGTTTCCCAACCGTCGAGGTTGGGCATGTGGCAATCCATGAGCACGACCTCGGGGAGAGGGGCGCGACGAAGTGCTTCGAGCGCGAGGGTGCCGTCGGCGACCAGCGCGACTGTGCAACCGAGCTGTGCGAGTTGGGTGGCGATGATGCGCTGGTTGACGGCGTTGTCTTCGGCGACGAGGACATGAATCCCGAGCGCCCGATCGAGCGGCTGGGCGGCGAGCGGTTCCTCGGAGGTGGCGAGGGCGGGCGAGAGCGGAATCGTGAAGTGAAAGGTCGCACCGGCGCCGGGAGCGCTGTCGACCGCCAGGAGGCCGCCCATCATGTCGACCAGTCGGGAGCTGATGGCGAGGCCGAGTCCGGTGCCGCCGAAGCGGCGCGTGGTGGACGAGTCGGCCTGGGTGAAGCGTTCGAAGATTCGTTGCTGCGCGGCGGCGTCGAGACCGATGCCGGTGTCGCGCATGGCGAAGCGGATGAGCGGGCGCGAGGTGGGGTCGGGGACGGGTTCGACGGTGAGTTCGACGCGACCGCCCGGCGGCGTGAATTTCACGGCATTCGAGGCGAGGTTGAGAAGAATCTGGCGGAGCCGGTAGCTGTCGCCTTCGACAAACGCGGGAAGCTCGGCGGCGACGGACGAAACAAGCGTGACGCCGCCGGCGGCGGCTTTCGGCTCGAGGAGGGCGAGCACGCCGGCGAGAACGGGACGGAGTTCGAAGGCGTGTTGTTCGAGGGAAAGCTGGCCGGCTTCGATTTTGGAGAAGTCGAGGATGTCGCCGAGGAGATTGAGCAGGAGGTCGCCGGAATCGGAGATCAGGCGAATCTGTTCGAGGGCGGCGGGCGGGAGGTCGGCGCGGCGGGCGAGCAGATCCGAGGACGCGATGATGCCGTTGAGCGGGGTGCGGATCTCGTGGCTCATGTTGGCCAGAAACTCGCTTTTCGCGCGGGACGCGGTTTGCGCCTGGTCGGAGGCGCGTTCGAGGGCGGCGGTGCGGTCGGCGACGAGGGCTTCGAGGTTGTCGTTGACGGATTTGGTTTCGCGGAGGGCCTCATCGCTGCGGCGGTGCGACGCCTCGATCATCAGCACGAGGGCGTGGCCGAGGGCGAACATGAAGACGAGGGCGAACAAGCCTTCGCGCAGCCAGGCGGAGCGATGAAATCCGATCGCGGCGAGCGCGGGAGCGTCGCCGAGGAGAAACGGGAGAGCGATGTGGCCGACGGCGACGATGCCGAGCACGACGAAGGCGAAACGTCGCGTGGCGAAGGTGACGGCGATCAGGATGAAAACGAAATTGAAGGCGAACAGCTGGAGGGCGGAATCGATGGGGAAGACCGGTCGCAGAATGAACGCGGCGGTGAGCGCGATGCCGTGGCAGAAGAGGGGAAACGCGAGGGCGAATCCATTGCCGGCGGACTGGAGGCGGCCCTGAAAAAGCGTGCGCAGCGTCCAGAGCGAGGCGAGGGCGATGCTGACGTTGATGAGCACGCGAACGAAGACGAACGGGGCGCCGACCCAGAGGAATTTCGCGACGTTGACCGGCACGGCGACCAGCATGAGCAGGGCGATCGCGGCGAGGAGCCGCGCTTTCAGGCGCGCGAAATAGGGTTGATCGCGATGAGCGGCATCGAGCCGTTGGAGGCTGCGCTGGAAAAAGGAACGCATGCGAGAGCTGAAGTCGGCCGGGGGGCCGTGGCGGAGCTAAGCGGCTCGCGGCGGGCGTTGCACGAAGGAACGAAGCGCGCAGGCGATTAATCCGTGGACGGGCGGTCGCGGAGGCGCCAGTAGCCGGCGAGGGCGCTGCCGATCACGGAGTGAAAGACGCTGGAGATGGCGCACGGGGCGGCGGTGAGCGGATCGGCGAAATGGCTGCGGGCGAGAACGACGCCCAGGCCGGAGTTTTGCATGCCGACCTCGATCGAAACGGTGCGCGCGACGATCGCGTCCCAGCGCGTCAGGCGTGCGATCAGGTAGCCGAAGGCGAAGCCGCCGACGTGAAGACTGAAGACGGCGCCGAGAAGGCGCGGGGCGGCGGCTTTGATGGCTGGCGCGCTGCCGCCGATGATGCTGGCGCAGATCAGTGCGATCGTGACCACGGAGACGAGCGGGAGAAGGAGTTGGGTGCGGCGCACGGCACCGGGCGCGAGGCGGTTGAGCCAGAGGCCGAGAAGAACGGGAAGGATGACGACTTGAACGGTGCTCTTGAACAATCCCCAGGCGTCGACGGGCACCAAGGTGCCCGCGAGCCACGAGGTGAGGAGCGGCGTCATGGCGATTGCGGCGAACGTGGAGCACATCGTCATGACGACGGAGAGGCAGACGTGGGCGCGGGCGAGATAGGTGACGACGTTGGACGCGGTGCCGCCCGGGCAGCAGGAGACGAGGATGAGTCCGACGGCGAATGGCGTTTCGAGGGAAAAGAGTTTTCCGAGCGACCAGCCGAGGAAGGGCATGATGGCAAACTGGGCGAAGAAGCCGAGGGCGACGGCTTTGGGCATGCGCAGGACGGCGCGAAAGTTGTCGAAGGTGAGGGTGAGGCCCATGCCGAGCATGATGACGGCGAGACCCCAGACGATCCACGGGCCGGAAAACCACGTGAACCAGGCGGGTTGAAAAAGGGCGATGCCGGAGAGGAGGACGACCCAGAGAGGAAAGGCGTTGGTGAGCTGCGTAAGCGTGCGCGCCATGGGGTTGGGTAAGTGAGCGGAGGGCGTGGACGGGTGGCGAGGGCGGAATGTGTCAAAGGGCGCGCGGCGGGCTACGGGTGGGTTTTCCATGGTGGATTGGGAAAGCAGCCGATGGCGGGCGGCGCGGCGGGGGACTAGGTTTTGCCATGAAGGCGAAAAAGGAACTGGGGTGGACGGTCGTGGCGGGCGCGGTGATCTGGGGCGGGTGTGCGTCGGTGTCGAACATGCCGGCGCCGGTGGTGGTGAC